>JAGNHS010000016.1 GCA_018001635.1 Pseudomonadota bacterium
TCTTCAACATCGGTATAAATATCGCAACGTTTTGCTTTTAGCGCTACGGCAAGTGCGACACCAGAGGTGTCTGAACCACCGCGGCCTAAGGTTGTGATGGTGTCGAAATCACCGCTTCTATGGACTCCTTGAAATCCGGCCACCACAGGAACGCAATTTTCTCGAATACAATCTTCTAGAATTCGAGTGTTAATTTTTTGAATTTGGGCTTTACTGTAAAGTCCGTCGGTAAAAATACCAACTTGAAAACCTAGCAGAGGTTTGGCTTTAATTCCCAAAGCATTTAAAGCAATGGCTAGTAATGCACATGAAACTTGTTCTCCAGAGGCTAAAAGCATGTCGTAGGCTTCTGGGAGGGGTTGATCACATAAATCATGTCCCAATTTTACCAAAAGATTTGTTTGACCGGCCATGGCCGATACGACCACAACATTTTGTTGAATTTTAGAAGTTTCCTTAATGAGAAGCGCAACTTTTTGGATGCGCTCGATGTTACCAACCGAAGTTCCACCGAATTTTTGAACAACAAGATCTTTCATTTCTCTTAGGAAGTTTTATAGCACTTTTTTAACCACTGACTAGCGATCTCTTTATTCCATTCCTTAAATTCCGAGAGATGTTCGTCTTCGGCCTCAATTAAGGATGTCTGAATTTTTTTTAATTCAGGTCCGGCTTTGATTTTTAGAAGCGACATAATTTCATGACCATCAAGGATAGCTTTAGAAGATATGGGTTGAGCGGAGGCTTCTTTGATCTTTTCTCTGAGAATAGGGATGTGTTCGAGGCGGGCTTTTCCGTCGGCCCCTAAAGAGGCCCTTGAGTCGGCTTCTATAAGTTGGAGCAACTCCTCGGTGAGGGGATTTGAGTCTCTTAAAAACTTACGTGCTGGTTTTAGACTCTTCCAGTTTTGAACATCACCGCCTCTCAAGTGTAGGCGAATGAGTTGGCAAACTCTTTTAGAAAAATCTTGGGGGAAGTGCCATTGCATAAAAAATTCTTGAGCCAATTTTTCAGATATAACTTCATGACCAAGAAATTTGATTCTTTCTCCATGTTCGCTTCGCGTGGAGGGTTTTCCAATGTCGTGGAAAAGGGCGGCAAATTGAAGCAATGAGCTTTGTCGTGCATTAGCGACAACCATCAGCGTGTGAACCCAAACGTCTCCTTCTGAGTGATAAATTTTATCTTGTCCACAACCAATCATCGGAAGGAACTCGTCAAAAAGTTCTTCGAGAATTTGGTGCTTTTTGAATTGATCAAATAACTCTCCTAAAACCCCATTCTCGGCAGCTTTAATGAGTTCATCGCGAACCCTTTCGGCGCTAAGAATTTTAAGACGGGCTTTGGTTTTTTTTATGTTTTCAATTAATTCAGGGTCGATTTTGGCTTTTAAAAGAGCGGCAAATCTAAAAAGTCGAATCAAACGAAGAGGGTCGCTGTCTAAAATTTCATAAGTTGAAGATTGAGGGTGGCAGCGCAGATAGAGTTTTGAAATATCTTCTAGCGCACATCCGCTGGGGTCTAAGAACTCACCGCTACTCACGTTTTGATAGAGCATATTCATGGTGAAATCTCTGCGCTTGCAGTCTTCTAGAAGTGGGGCAAAAAATATTTCCCTTTGGCGCGACTCAGGAGAGGGAAATTTTTCTTGATGGGTGTCGGCAATTTGGATTTCTAAGTTTTCAACAATGACCTGCCAAATGGGGTAGCGTGAGCCGAGTAAATAAGGAGTAGAAACTTCGCTGGGATAATTTTCATGAAGCCAGTGGGCAAGCCCTTTAGCGCCTCCCTCTTCCTCAACGACCATATCCCAATCGGTGACGATCTTTCCTAATTGAGCATCTCTCAAACAGCCTCCTACCCAGAAGGCTTTGGAGGCATAGGGTGATTTTGTGAGCCAACCCTTAAATTTAGTAGCTATGTTTTGAGACATAAAATATTTCAAGAGATTAGGACACTTTGAGTTTAAGATCTACGTGACTCGAATTAGGTGAAGACGGCTTTTAAAGAAGCACGCTTGACGCGCTGCGCTTTGGGGTTTAAATATTAAAACATGAATTCAAAAGTTATTTTTAAATCCATTGTGCTTTTTGTAGCTATCAATTCATTGCAATGTTTTGCTGATTTGCCCCTATTTTGCTCGTCTCCCCTGGCTGCACATCGCAGCTTTCAATTGGCTCAAAGTAAAGCCGATAGAGTGTTTCGTGGTGAAGAAAATTTAGCATCTGGCTTACAATCCAAGGTGGCCTTGCGAAATTCTGGATCTACTTATTTAGGCTTTAAAGCGCAGCAAGACCCCTCTGATAGCCTTCAATTCGTTAAATTAATCCACTTAAAATAGTTAGAAGCGTTCGGCTTTGGCGGTGCGAATAGAGTCTTCGATAGATTCTTGCACGCTATTGCTTTGAGGTGCGAAAAAGGGTTCCGATTCAAATCTGGCGAAAGTATAAGCCGAAATAAAAAACACTAATGAAATAATAAGAATGATCATGACTTTGCTCATGTGGAACTATTGTTTATCTAAGCTTTAGAGATTGAACAAGCTGAACAGTGTCTTTAATTGTCTGTACAAGTGCTGGCTATTCGCGGGCTATTTTGAAGCCAATAAACATGGCCACTACAAAAATTAAGCTGCTCATGTTGAGTGTGACTAGTCTCATGATTGCAGGAGCCGGGCAAAGACCGCTTAAGGCCCAGCCTAAACCAAAAATGATAGATCCTAATAATAGTCTGGGTCCAATTTTTGAAGCATGCGGAGGGCTGTAGGGTGTGGCAAAAAAAGTCATCCCTCTTTTTTTAATCCAAGAATAAAATAAGGCATAAACAATAACTGCAAAGAGCATTGTCCACATCAAGCTGGGGTCCCACTCGGGTCCACTGACGTCGAGAAAACGAAGAATTTTATCTGGGTTGGTGAATCCTGCTATGGCAATTCCAGAGCCCATCATGAGTGCAGATAAAAATACATAAGTGTATTGTGATCGCTTAAGCTCCATAAAATTTCCTTATAAAAAATACAGTTAAAACTGCAGTCATAATGAAAACGCATGTTGCAACAATCGAAGAGCGTGAGCCTCGGGCCATTCCGCAAATACCATGACCGCTAGTGCATCCTCGCGCAAGGCGAGTTCCAAAGCCAACCATGACTCCAGAAATGACTAAGCGAAGGACTTCAGGATTTTGAATGCTTTCAAATCTCTCCGGCCAAATTAAAATCCAAATTAAAGATGAGCAAATTAATCCAAAAATAAAAATATATCTCCAGGCTCTGTCGCCATGTTTATTTTGAAGAATGCCAGAGGAGATTCCACTCACTCCTGCGACTTTGCCGGTTGAAAGCAAAAGTAAGGACGCGCCTAATCCAATCAGGAGGCCTCCTAAAATGCTTAATAAGTTTTCGCTCATGGAATTTATTTTAGCATGTGATTGATCGGGTAAGTGTTTTTAAGTTTTTTGATTTTGACCTAGGTGCAGCAAGACGATCATATGGCTCAACGTTCCGAAAGTGGAGCGGGTGACTAAAGGGAGCCACTGTGAAGATAAATCTGAAGAAATATTTATGGTCTGCGCTGTTGTTTGTTGTGTCGATTGCTCATGCGGGTCTTGAAGAAGATTTTATGCTTCATTTTCATGCGCTAAAAGCGCCTCATGATTATGTGGGTGTTCCCAATGATAAAATTAAAGAAGACATACTCCTTCACGTCGCATTCCTAAAAAACTTTGCCTACGACGAAGTCGCGCATAGGGCTCTTGAGGTGCTTCGCCAAGAACTTAATATGGTTGAGGGCGATTTGAACGATCAAGACAAAGTTAAATTTTTCGATTGGTTTTTTATCGAAATGTATTCATTGATTCAAAGTGTGGGCAACCAAAGTGATTTTGTTCCATTTGTTAAAATATCAGAAGATCTCAATAAAATTCTAGATCGTATTGGAGTCAAACCCGATAACGATAGATACAAAGCTTTGGTAAAGGCATGGGTTACGGCTCGGGATTCGGTGCAATCTAATGCTGTTCATAGATATCATGCTTTTGATGACACTGGGAAAGTGACTCTAAGTGCTACAGGAAAAGGTTGGCGACCAAGAAGTAAAAATGAAAATGGACCTGCACCTGGATTTTGGGCTAATGGTCCGATAGCAATTCTTGGCCAAAAAACGGATTATAGAGAAGCTTCTAATATGGGAAGAGCTTGGGTTGGAGAAGTGACCCAACGATTAGAGGCGCGTGCATTTGGTCAACCAGAGCTCATTAAGGGTCTCGAAAATTTAGAATTGGATAGAGTGCTTCGTCCTGGACGCAGAAAAACTCCCGAAATTATTTGGATGCTTGGACAAGGGGGAACGGGAAAAGACACACATGCTGAAGTTTATACAGATGCAATTCATGGATATAAGGGTGCGCATGAAGATCATTTACTTAAAATTCCAGTTTGCCGAGAAGAGGCAGATGCTTGGAAGTTATTAGGATCCAATACGGGTTATGTAGGTTCTAATAAATTACCAGAATTAGTTCGCTTTGCGGTTAAGCATTCTGGTGGACGATACGAGATTAAAGAAGTTGATGGCTATTCTAACGATAGTAAAAAGGAAATTGTAGTTGAAAATCCAGCATGGCATCCAGGTATGGATGCTTTGCCTGGATATTATCCTCCCGACACAGCCGTTTTATTTATAAATGAATTTCGTGAATGGTCTAAAGCCGCCAAGGATGTTCTTTTAAAGCAAATGCTTGAAAAGGGATATATTGAAATCAACGCTCCTTATGGTGGAGTGTCGAAGATTTATTTTCCTGCCACTATTATGATTGCTTCTAATGATTTGGCTCCACCCGCAAGCGCCAATCCTAGAACTTACGAACAACTTCTATCTTGGTGGAATGATATGCATGGAGACTTTAATAGAATTCGCCAAGAATTAAGAAACACCAATAAGAAACTTATAGGAGTTACTAACGACAAAGATGCCGGTATTTCTGATGAAATTTTAAACAGAGTGCCCGATTCTAGTTTCTTTTTAATGCGTCCACTTTCCGATGAAACTTTATCAAAAATTGTTAGGGTTCATATGGAAGATGAAGTTTTAGAATACTTCGGAGATATGAATACCTTCTTAGGGCCGGTGACTCTTAAATACAGTGATAATTTAATGAATACTGTTAAAGCGTATCGCTACAATGCAGAAAATGGCGGTCGCCCAATGAAGGATTATGTTAAGGCGCTCGTTAAAGAAACCTTAAAAAAAGCTATTCAAGAGGAAGTGATTAAAAGAGTCGATGATGCTGCCGTAATGGATTTGGATATAGAAAAAAATACTGACAATACTTTAAGTTTAAAAGTTTTGATCAGCGATAAAGATACTTCAAAAACTCTACAAGAAATTTCCCTTCCAATTCTTGCAAGTCAATCTTTGCGTATCAAAGAACCGATTAGCGATGAGCGTATCGAAAAAATTCTAGAGCTTGAAACGGCATTAAACAAACAAGTCTTTGGTCTCAAGCATGTGACTAAAAAACTCCAAGAAGCCTTGTTGGTTTCTGAGGACATGAGGCATTCTGCCGATGAACAAAAAGCACGAAGCTTTATGTTTTTGGGATTGTCTTCAACAGGTAAAACAGAAGTCGCTAAAGCCTTGTCACGTTTTCTGTATGGTAATGAAGAAGAATTCTCTTTTATAGATTTTAATAATCTTCAGCATCCGTCCCAGGTGACTGAAAAAATATTTGGATTGGAAGGGCATGGTCCATCTGAATTTATGAGAGCCTATGATAGGGCCAATGGAAATTTAGTTATTTTGCTCGATGAAATTGCTAACGTTAACGACCCCAACGTTTTAACTCCTTTATATCAATTATTAGACGAAAAGATTGTGCGTGCCTTTAATGATGGGCGTCCTCGTTCAATGAAAAACGTGACTATCATCATGACCGGAAATGCGGGTGAAGAATGGTACAAAAATATTCCTCGCGATATCCCCGAAAAAATTCAGCGCGGAGCTATGAGTGAAATTTATAATAAAATGATGCAAAGTCCGATGGCGCAACGTGCTTTCTTGGAAAAGAAATTTCGCCAAGCCTTTCTAAATCGAGTGGGTTTTAACCAAACATTCTTTTTCCCTCCGCTAAATTTTAAGGCGGTTAGAGAACTGGTGCAGTTAAAACTTTCTCAATCGCTAAAAAAATTAGCGAAAAATGTAGGCAGTCGATATTGGAATGTCGTTTTTACAAACGAAAAAGAATACGTTGATGCTTTGGAGAGAGTCGAGGCCGAAGGCTTTTATTTGTGGGAGCAAGGGCGCTCACTTGATAATTATTTAGATAAGCATTTAGCCGAGCGTTTGCGATTGCTATTAATTGCCAACAAAGTTCCAGTGGGTACTGATGTTTTGTTGTCATTCAATAAGGTCGATGTTGTGAGTGAAGAAGATAACCAGAGAGAGCTTATTTATAATTTGCAAATTGAGGGTCGTGCAGAGCCTCTTCAGTTAAAGCTTGAGACTAAAAGGGTTGAAGAAGACTCTAAGGATTTGCTCGAATTTCAAATGCAAGTGGGTTTTCATGAGGCTGGACACGAAATTCTTCGTGAAGCAGTTTTGGGTGATCTCACCGATCCCGAAAAAATAACAATCATTCCTGGTGTGGGGCAGATTGGTAATGAAATGGTTTATTACGGCGGAGTGGCCGTCGCTAATCAGATTAAGAATTCTATGGGAACGCGTGAATATATGTTGAGCATGATTGCAAAACTGTTTGCGGGCGGAGAAATGCAACGCTTAGTTAACCGAGGTGAAAGAGTGAGCATGGGGCAAAGTAATGATTTGCAAAGAGCCACGGCCATTGCTCAAAAACTCATTTTAGAATTCAGATTGGAAGATGATTGGGGTGCTCTCGGATTTCAGACTAAGGATGAAACTGTTGCAGAATTTATTAGTAAGTTATCGGAAGACCAAAAAGTTAAATTCAATACAGCAGTACAAAGTCTTCTAAAGGAAGGTCGAGAGCTTGCTCGAAAGGTTTTGATTAGTAATTACACGGCTGCTGTTGAACTCGCCAATGCACTCATTCGTAAGGGTAAATTGAATGGCAAAGAAATCAAAGAAATCTATGCTCAGTTTCCCGTGAAGCGATATTGGGAGTTGGCTCCTGAGGAAAGAAATTCGGTAGATCCTTTGTTTGCAAAGGTCGAACCCGAACTTAAAGTGCCACAGCGTGGTCGTGAGCTTGAATTCGCGCCCAGTGTTCCTCGGCCAAAAGCAGAAGAAGTAGCTGATGTTGAAAAAATATTTGAAGATCAAAAGAGAGCAGAAGTTCAGCAGGTCGCTGTTTGGGCTGCTTCGCATGATCTCATCGCTAAAGCTAAAAATTGCGGAAGCCCATTAATTATCGGCGCTGATAATTTGGGTGGCAGCGGCGGTTTAAAAATGCCACCGGCATCGCCCAGACAAGCCAGCGCTCAAGCTAGTGGCGCAGCTTCGGCAAATGTGAATTAAAACCCCAATGGAGCTTTACTAATCCAAAGCTTCTTGCCGATGTCAAACTCTCGATCGGTAGCGACGTAGCTGTTTTTCTTAGGAGCAGGAGCTCCGGGGAAAATTTCACTATGCTTCGCGGAGTAAGGATTGGCGAAATTATTAAGAAGCTTTTCCATTGGGAAAAGGCTTTCGATAGACTCCATTTCGCTTTTTAATTTTGCGTAAGTTTCTGGGGAGTCGCCTTCTAATTGTTTGGCCCATTTATAAAAATCTAAATCAAGAGCTAAAATATGTTTGAGCAAATCAAGTGTTCCCAACGAATCAAATAGAGCTCCATGCCAAGCGCTTCTATCGATGTTGAATAAATCGGCCATGAATTCTGCCTTGGATTCATTTCGTGGAACTAATTGAGAATCTCTTTCAACCCAATAACGAGCGTAGAGTAATCGACCCCAAAAAAGTTTATAAAGAACTTTGGTGTCGATAATAAAAAAGTCTTTTAATGAATTTTTAGCTTTTAAAAAACCATCCTCACCAGTAATGGCGTAGGCTCTTTCAAAAAATTCAGTGAGTTTTTCAAGATCAAAAGCAATGTTTTGGCCAATGAGCACTGGCTTTTGGGAGTTATCAAGATAGGGCGATAAAAATTCCAAAGCTTTTCGTGCCATACTTAGTTCAGCATCGAGTCTATTTGGATGGTGTTGAGTTTTAAAATAATGATTGAGAGTGAGTGCTGTTTGCCGATCGAAAGCTCCTCGAATTTGCTGAATGCTTAACTTCCAAAGAGCTTCATCTTTTTTGAGTTCGGCGTGAGTGCTTAAAAATTTACTAAGAGTGTCTTCAGTTTTTTCTTTGTTTAAGACATCGTCTGAACAAAGTTTGAGCAAATCCTCAAGTGCTTGAGCAGAGATTTCGCTAGGCAAATATTTAACAGCTTTTATGAGCATTTCAGTCGGGTGTTCTGAAAATTCAAGAAATGCAGAGTAGTAAAATTGTTGATCGTTAGGGTGGGCTTGTAGATTTGAATCGACGGGGACCATGGCAAATTCAGTGAGCTTATCGGAGCTAAAAAATCCTGTAGTCTCAGTGTCCATAACAATAAAGGCAGGAGTGCTAGTTGAAAGTGCCTTTAAACGAGTTTGGAGTTCTTTAGAGAAGGGACTCAAGGAGGCTGGATCTTGTTTGACTAAATTATCAGTAATTCCAAAATTTTCATTGTGTGTGGAAAGTATTCTTTCGTAAGCACTTTTATTGGCGCTAAAATTTTCGGGAGTTTTGTATGAAAAGCGACTTTTAAATTCTTGGGCATGAGTTTCAAGGGCGCTAACAATAAGAGGCCTTTCACAAGTCATGGAATGTAATATAGGACAAATGAGTAGGGCGACCAAGTTTAGGTAGAGAGATTTCATACAGGGGCACTTTTATAGGTACTAAGTAATTTTTACAATTAATAACAGCGAAGCTTTAGAAACTTCAATCTTAACGAGGCTATCTTGTGAGAACTTAAGAGACTATTCCTTCAATTCAGACTGGATTCGCTCTAAAACGAGTCCGGTTTTATTGGCCAAGAGTCGTTGGGCTACTAGATTTTCTTCGGCAGTTCTAAGGGCAGTGAGGCGTCCAAATAAAGTGCCAAGCACGGCAGGATTTCCAATCTTGAAATCACTTTGAGCGCGGGACCATTCGCGATTCATAACTTTGATGTTGCTACTTAAGGCTTTCACACTTCCAAGGGCAAGATCGTGTTGTCTTACGAGTGAATTAATTTGTCTGAGTATTAAGTATCTCGAAGATCGATATTCTAAGTCGGCCTGTACCATTTGTTCGGCATATTTTTTTCGTTTGTCAAAAGAAACTAATCCATGAAAAAGTGGCACGTTAAGAGTAAGGCCGACACCGAATAATTTACTGCCATCTCCTTTTCCAGTAGTTGTTAATGTGTAGACGGCCGTTGCAAATAAGCGAGGTAATTCCGGTGCCATAACAGCTCGGCGCTCAGCATCGACGGCCGCTTTTTTAAATTCACCAAGGCGAATTTTAGGGTGTTCTGCAGAGGCTCGGGCTAATACATTTTTAAGGGGAAATTTTTTTTCAACAATAAGTGACTCGGTAGGTGTTTCTTCCAAGACAATGGCATCGGGTTCAAGATTGAGCATTTGTCCAAGTTTAAGTTTTTCAGTTTCGAGTTGTATGTCTAGGGCTTGAGAGAGAACTTCTTGATTGTTTTGTTCGATGTCGGCCATCGATTTGACTTCTATGGGCATGAGTTGATGTTGCCATCCTTGGTCAATTTTATTGGCAATGGCAAAATAAGTGGGCAGGTATTTTGTTTCATAGAGCGATTTTTTACGTTGAAGTTCGAGAACTTTAAAATACTGATCCGCGAATTCAGCAAATCCCTCAAGTCTAAAATTCTTCTTAGTGAAAAAGGCAGTGTCTTTTTTAGCTTTAGCGGCATCAATGCGCGCATCAATGGCACCGGCCTCGTAGAGTGCTTGTCTTGCGGTGATGGCTCCACGAGTCCGTGGAAAGGCGTTGTTCACTTCGAGATCTATTTGAGGGTAGTAATAACTTCGCGCAGTTCCTAAGTCCCCATCGGCCTCTTTAATTTTCGAGTCGAGAATTTGCGCTTGATAACCTGTACTTTCATAAATTTCAGTGGCTTTAGGAAATGAGAGTTTTTCTGTAGCAGCCAATGCACTTTCTTGAGTTAATACGTGAATTGCAAAAGCAAGGCTTAAATATTTATACAAAGTTGAGCTTAGGGCAAAGCCATGTCTTAGATGCCAATTCACCTTATGATTTTAGCAAGGTTTAGTGGCCGGTAGGAGCGGCGACGGATTTTTGGCGAATAATATAGTAGTTTTGGTAATTCTAGACTAAAATTGTTTTCTTGTTTTGATTATTTTCGCAGGATTGCCTGCATAGATGGTCCATTTTTCCAAATTTTTAAATGTTACACTTTTAGCACCTAGAATAGCTCCTTCTGCAACGTAAACTCCAGGACCAATAAAAGCACCTGTTGCTATCCAGCATCTTCTTTCAATACGAATGGCTTTAGATACTAGTGGCATTTTAGGGTCTTCATAATTGTGAGTTCCAGTGCATATTTGTGCATACTGGCTGATTAAGGCTTCATGGCCGATGTAAATTGGTGCTAGATTGTAGAGATAGGCATATGAACCAACCGTTGAGAATTCAGCCATTTCTAAGTTCCAGGGCATTTCAATTTGAACACTTCTCCTGAGCCGGGCTGTGCTGGCAATTTTTGCTCCAAAAACATTGAGAATAATATTTCTATAAAAGTACCAATTATGAAAAGAAATTCTAAATAATGGTTTACCAATGAGAATCCAAAAAGTCCTTCTTAAGTTTGTGATTAGATCAAATGGAGATTTTTGCATTGGAATATGAGTTGGTTTCATAGCTTAAAATAAGAATAATTGAGAAAGTTGGTTATTAATATGTCAATGCATTGTCGTGATTAGAAAAAATTAACGTAACTTAATGATAGATTAAATTTATAATTGATTTAGGAGATATGTTTTGTACGCTTCAGTTTGGATAATGACGATATCTGTTTTGTTGATTTGTCTATTTTCAATTTTTTTCTCAATATATTACAAAACACTCTCTATGATCACTGGGTTGTCGCTGGGGTGCTTGTATTTTTATATTATCCCTATATTTATTTTTCTAATTAGAGGAGATCTTTCAGTAGTAGAGGGGTTGAAGCCGCAATATTCTCAAATGGTAATTGGTACTGAAAGCTTAGCTGTAGTTTTTAGGATGACAAGTTTTATATTCATTTTTCAATTGTTAATCTTTGTTGTTCAGCAATTTTTTGCAAGAGTAATAGAGTTAAATAAATTCATAAGTCCACCGCAAGTTTCTTGGAAGCGATTAAAAGTAGTTGCTTTTATTTTAATACTCTTCTACTTGTTTTTTATTACCTTTGTTTTGAAACAGGCAGACCATTGGTATGAGGCTCGAGGAGTTTTTTTAAATAAATTTGGTCAAATTGCTGTGTTTTATATTTTTTGTTTGTTTTCACTAAAAATGATTTTACTATCTGATTTGTTTAATGTGTTTGAGGCTCGCTTTAAGAGCGGTAAAGCTATTTTCTTAATTGCTACAGTTGCAATGTTGGCGGAGTTGGTAATTACAGGAAATAGAATATCATTGCTTTTATGTTTTGTTCTTTTTGGATGGGCTTGTTTGGTGCGAAAAAGTTTTGGATTATTGATCTCATGGATATTTTTGGGAGGATTCCTTGGCGTATTACTTGCAGGTTATGGTATTTTTCGTTCGTTACAGCATCGGTTGGGTCTTGCAGCCGCATGGAGCGCATTAATAAGTCAATTGACAGAAGTGGGAGATCTTTTTTATTTTTCGATTAGTGGAATTTTTGAAACTGTAAACATAAATGTGCTGTATTCAATTACTCGCTTAGAGTCTATGTCTGAATTATCGATTACAAAGCTGACGTTTATTAAACCGTTTCTTGCTCCAATTCCTAGGAGTATTATGCCGTATAAAATTGAAACAATTACAGAGCTTATCGGTCAGGTATACGCTTCAACTAAAGGGGTATCTCTAGTTACGTTAATTTATGGTGAAGGATATTATAATTTTGGGGTCTTTTATCCGATATTTATATTACCCTTTGTTTCAATGTTACTATTATTGCTAAGGCTCGGGTCTAGGTATTCAGAGTATAGATATCTATCGCTTTTAGTAGGATTCTTAGTAGTAAGGTTTCCCTTTTCTGATGTAGTTATACAAACATCAGTTGCTATATTTATTGGTTTTTTGGTGAAAAGAATAAATTTGTCTATAACAAAGATTTAACTTTGATATACCTTAAAATTATTTTTTGGTTTTGTAATAATAATCCCTCAAAAAAAGTTAGTTAACTTATTTTTCTAATTGAATTATCAAGGCGATTGGTTTCAGGTTTAATTTTATTATCGTTATTAAGTATGGAGAGTAGGGCGTGTCCTAAGCAGCCTATAGTAAATACTGTAAACGATAGTAAAAGTACTAATGTATATTTTGGGGAAACATGTTTGTAAGATGTTGGCCTACTTAATATAATTTTCATGGGCCTTATGTTTCCAGATTTTAATAAACCTGAAATTATAGATTTATCGGACTCAACTTTTAAAAGCATATCTGCAAGCTGCGCTCTACGTTCAAGCAGAACAGGGCTGAGTCCAATCTTTTCTTGAGTGATGTTAATTTGATTTATTTGTTCGGTAATGCTCTCAGTGTATGCTTCTAACTTGGCAACTCTTTCATTGTTGAGTTTTAATAGTCCTGATATTTTTTCTTTAAATTTGTTATGCACTTCTTGAATTATGATTTGTGAAAAGCGTTTAGCACTCTCTAAACTTTCGGCCCTAACTATGATTTTTATTTGATCTGTATTTTCAATGTTTTCAATTGCAAAGAGTCGACGCTTTTCATCTTGATTTTCAGTGTATTTAGGATTTTTCATAAATTGCAATTCAATGAATTCTATAGCCTCAGTTACCAGGGCAGAGGGGCCACCCTTTTTACCAAAACTTGTCCCACCTAATAAATCTGAGTTTGTAGAAATTTTATTTGAGCCAATATCGAGTACAGCAAGATATTCATACTCTCTTTGGATAGTCATAAATACGAGAATCAGTATAAAGAAGGTGCCAAGTGAACAAAAAAGCAGATAATCTTTAAACCTAATTAATAAGATCTCTTTAAATTTTTCGAGATCAAATTGATAATTATCTTCCACAAAGACAATTCGGCTATTTTGTTCTAAATCTTAAGCCTAGCTTAAATAAGCAGTTTAAAGGCACAAACAATGCAATGACTCACTGTGCTGTAGGTCCTTTTTCCTTTATCCACTTGTTAACTAATTTTTCATGAGTTTCTTGCGCTTCTTTAGTTGAAAAGCGCTTTGACATAACTTTTGCAGGTACTCCTGCGACAATTGAATATGGTTCGATATCTTTAACTACGAGTGCTCCAGCCGCGACAATAGCTCCTCGTCCAATGCTTACACCGGATAATATTATTGCTCCAAATCCTATCCATACATCATCTCCAATAATGGTCTTCGAATGTTTACCTTTTCCTGAATAATCAGGGTCACCTATCCAAGAAGCGTATCGGATGGGTTTTCCAATTTCATCAATTCGATGATCATATCTTCCTACAATTCCGACTCTGTCAGCAATCAAGACATAGCTCCCAATGCTTCCATCACATTTTATGGATGAATTGCTACCAATATAAACATGGTCACCTATTAGCAATCCATTTGGGGAATGTACCATCGAAGCATTTTGAACAAAAAAACAAGTTCCAAATTTTACATTTCCTTTTGTCCTAAAAAAGGCCATTATTCTATAATAAAATCTTTTAAATAATCTCACCAGTAACATGCACCCTCTACATCTTTTGCTGTTTTGGGAATTTCACCTAAGGATGGGCGAACCCAGTATTCATTAAAAAATTTTGAGACTTCGTGTCGATTCCATCTATTTCCAATAATTCCAAAATAAAGTTGAGTAGCTCCTGCAGTAACAATAGCTGATTTATTTAATTTAGTTTTGATATATGCAGCTAATGGTAATCCAAAAGCCCCAGCGCCAATTAGTGCAATATCGAAATCTAAAGGTGATATTTCAATTTTCATATGATCTAGAGCCTCAAACCAATTTTTGAACGGTAGAGTGGTGGGGTCTAGTGCTTGAATAGCTTTATAGGTTATCAGCTGGAATTCAGGTATGACTTCATTTGTATGGTTTCTGAACAAATTTTTTCTATGGGAGAATTGTTTTTTAATTGTATCTGCAAAAGGGTGTATGACTAGAACTTTCTTTTCGCGGAGCAGTTCCGTCCATGGTTGTGTCCAATAATAGGATTCAAGGCTGCGGAGTTTTGTTAACTCCGTATTATGACAATTTCTTTTTATTGTTTGAGATTCTCCGGGATTCCCCCATACACCTAAAAGCTCGCAATATGATAATGATTCCTCATAAATTTTAACAAATTTTACTAAGTTATCATGAGAAGAAGGAAATAGGCCTGCTTCATTCTGTATTTTGGTACAGGCGTTTTTGCTGAATGACTTTGATTTGTGCCATTCATTTATAACGATTTGTTCGTTTGCACCAATTCTACCAACTAAAAAGGGAGTGTTGCTATTTAGGAGATCTCTAATCCTATCATTTCCAGCCTGACCGTTTAAAACAGCAATACCTTTCATTTTGTATTGAAAGAAAAAGCGCAAGAAGCGTAGTGTTCGACCTATAAAATTTCTTAATTTAGAATTATGTTCAAAAATTTTTATCACGCTATTTAAAATCTTATCATAAAGGTTTAGCACTCCGTTGCATGTCAAATTATTGGAAAAATGAGAGAATTAACAACTAAATTATATGAGCTTTTCAAGTAACAAGCGACAGCTTGCAATTTTTGTTTACAATCGTCCCGATAAAACAAAAGTTTTATTGGATAAAATCAAAGAAAATAAGATCAATCGGTTCAATGTATTTTCGGATGGTCCTAAAGTTAATGAATCAGATGTGCCTATTAAAGAAATACGCAAAATGATCAAAAAAATAGATTGGGCAGATGTGAGTGTTTGCGAACAATCTGTAAACTTAGGGCTTGCAAATTCAGTGATTTCGGGTGTTGATAAAGTGTTTCGTAGCGGATTTGATGAAATCATTGTGCTCGAGGACGATTGTATTCCGCATTCCACATTTTTTCCATTTATGGAACTCGCACTAGATAGATACAAAGAATCTTTAAATGTTATGCATCTTTCTGGGTTTGGTTTACCTTTAATTCAAAAAAATATTGATGACGGTTATTTTACTCCTTATCCTTGCTCGTGGGGCTGGGCCACATGGAAGAATCGGTGGGAAAATTGTAATTTTAATGATCTTATAAATTATAAAAGAATTTTATCTGACCAGTCTTTAAGAAAAGAATTCGATAGACCAGGCGCCGCATTCTCCGAATTTCTTGAAAAGCAACTAGGGGGTAAGATTGATTCGTGGCTAATTCGTTGGTACGTCCACATATTTTTAAAAAATGGTATCTGCTTATGGGCTAAAAATAGTCATCTGATTAATAGGGGTTTTGACGGACAAGGGGTGCATAAAGTTAAATTCGACAGATTTAATCAGAATTATAAATATAGATCGATCAAAATTTACTTTACCTTGCCTTCACCCAAAGAAGTTTCTCCTCAGGTTATGAATGAGTTTCGCCGATATTTTATGGGATCAAAGTTGTTGGAAAGACTAAAAACTCTAATTTATTTAGTAGTTAAAAAAGTGTATTTGTTTTTTAGTCGTACTTAGATAAATTTTTTTTAGCGATTAAATATTGTGAAAAATTAAAATTTCTAAGCTATCGAATCTTCGCTTATGTTTTGTTATCAAATAATTGGATTAATGGTTTTCAATATTAGTTATAAATTTTTCATTTAATTTTAAGTCGTTTTAGTGAAGGTAATCCTATAACGTAACTGAATTAGATTTGAACAAAAGTGATAAAAAACTTTATCCGATATGGGTCAGGTTCTGAAGTCAAATTGCAATCAGTTCTAATCTAACTAGGGTTGCATAAAATAGAATTCTTACTTGGGAACCTAATGGTTCCTCGCTTGTATTATTTATATATCTTATGTTGTCTGAACCATATAAAAATTGGAATAATTTTGAGTGCTTTTAAATATCTTTTTCCATAAACGACGGGGTTTGAGAAGCAGCGAATTAGCCATCCCAGACCTATTCGATCGGCCCATTCCGGAATTTTCACCTGATCACCAGTTATAAATCCAATAGCTGCTCCGATACAATGAATTGTAAAACTAACTCCAAATCTAGTTTTGATAAGATATCCGACCCGTTCTTGCGTTCCGCCACCCAGCCCAATTACAATATGTGTTGGTTGATTTTTTTCGATTTGGGCAATGAGCTCATCATCCATGATTTCTCCTGAAGGGTATTTAGGAGCAACGTAAATTTGATTTTCTTTTAAATTTAAAGATTGATGAGAAAAGTAACTAATTAATTTTTTACTTGAATCTCTAGTAGGCATAATCCAAAAAGTTTTTTCAAGTTCCTTAGAAAGGTAATTTGAAATAAGAAGTTTTGTGTATTTTAGACCAGATACCTTTGGAGTGAGTTTGAACTTGTAGAGACTCCACATTATTGCAATTAGTGCTGAGTCAACTATCGCGTGATTTGCATTGATCATGCACATGTAAAAGTATTTGTTAGAAAATCCATCGACTAATGATGGTGCTGAGGGGGCAATTACAAGTCCTTTGTTGTGGCAGCAAAACTCTAGAACTTCATTAGCTGAACCTATGTGGAATTTGATTCCTAAAATTTCTTCTGTTCGCATTTAATTTGTAGATTTAATGGTATCAGATGTTTTGTTTGTTATCCCCCAAAAGAGTAAGTGAGTTACTTATTAACTATCGTTTGAAAATCTTGTATAAATATATCCTAAGAAGTTCCCCTCTTCCCTCTTATCCATTCCATGCGTTTGATGAGCTCTCTTTCAAAACCGAGTTCGCCGGGTTCATACACGTTTCGTCCTGCAAGTTTTTCAGGCATGCTTTCCATGGGGCCAATGTGGTGTGGGTAGTCATGATCGTATTGATAGCCTTCGCCGTACCCTAAATCCTTCATGAGGCTCGATGGTGCATTTCGTAAGTGCATGGGAATAGGCTCGGAGAAATAATCTTTGGCTAGTTTGTGGGCTTTTTTTGAAGCCATGTAAACGGCGTTGGATTTAGGGGCGAGCGCCAAATAAATGGCGGCCTGTGCGAGAATAATATTAGATTCCGGCATGCCTACAAAATCAACAGCATCTTTCGCAGCTAAAGCTTGGGTGAGTGCCTGAGGGTCAGCCAAGCCAACATCTTCAGAGGCAGCGCGAACTAAACGTCGGGCTATATAAAGTGGATCAGCGCCGCCCTCAATCATTCGCGCCAAATAATAGAGCGAGGCATGCGGGTTAGAATTGCGAATGGATTTATGAAGAGCGCTGATTAAATCAAAATGAAGTTCTCCGTTTTTGTCGTAGAGCGCGCCGTTGTGTTGGAGTGCACGTTCGATGTCGGATTTTTCTAAAACTTTTTGTGAGGCTTCGCGGCTCTCCGTGGCCATTTCAAGCGCGCTTAGTGCTAAGCGCGCATCACCACCGGAGAGTGTGGCTAAATAATCGCGTGCTTCATTCGAAATTTCAATTTCTAAGTTGCCCAGACCTGCTTGGGTGTCTTTGATGGCGCGATCAATAAGATTTGCAATTTCATCTTTAGCCAGAGTTTGTAAAACCACAACACGCATACGTGAGAGCAGGGCGCGAGTGAGTTCAAAGCTCGGGTTTTCTGTCGTGGCTCCTATGAGAGTGATAATGCCTTCTTCGAGTGCGTGTAAAAAACTATCTTGCTGGCTTTTGGTGAAGCGGTGAATTTCGTCGACAAACAAAACGGTGCGTTCGGGGAGTCTTGCTTTGGCATCATTAAACAATACGCGAAGTTCTTTGACTCCGGTGTCGACTGCTGAAACGCTTTCAAAATGCGCAGCAATTTCTTGGCAGAGTATGCGCGCCATGGTGGTTTTTCCTGTGCCCGGTGGGCCCCAGAAAACAAGTGAAGGAAAAGCTTTTCCGCTTTGATAATTTTTAAGTAAGCGCGTGAGCAATCCGTTGGATTCGGAAACAAGGTGTTCTTGTCCGAGCACGTCTTTGAGTCGCTTAGGGCGAAGGCGTTCGGCGAGTGGTGTAGAAAATTGGCTCACAGAATTGATTTATGTAAGCTGGGGTGGGGAATCAAGGGCTCTTATTTAATGCGGCATAATCGATAGTAGACTGGCATGTGGAGGATCCCCGCCTTTGTTTTTCAAAAGCGGGGATTCAACGGCAAGGCAAAAACTATTTAGTGAGGGCAACGCTCTCGGTAGTAGATGGGCTATTGTTGGCGTGCTGCCAATTAGCATCTGGCTCTTGGCCAAGCTTCGCTATAAGAGCTGCGAGAGTAAGCATCCAAACGCCGACTCCCATCAAAATGACATATTTTGTGATAGGGGGTCTAGAAAATTTACGCTCCCGATTCCTTATAAGTAGTGAATTCATAGGAAATTCTCCTTTTGTGTCAAAGACACGCTAGGAGAAGTTGCAAAGTGTGGGCCACTTTGTCTGTATAGTTTTTGGACAGATAATTTGTGACTATTAATTATGAGGCCTTGGATATCTGTAAATCTAAAGAGTGCTTAGACTATTTTTAAATGCTAAAAGGTGGGGGTCGAAGCGTAAAAGTCGCTAGACGCCTTATGACAAAAATTAAAGAGAGAGAAAAATTATTACTCGAAGAATTGAATGAGTTCTCTGATTGGAAAGAGCGATATGGGTTTATTATCGATATGGCTAACGATCTCGAAGTCATGCCCGAGGCTCTAAAAGTAGAAGCTAATAAAGTTAAAGGATGTGTATCGCAACTTTGGCTTTATCCGCGTTTTGAAAATGGAAAACTTCATTTTTGGGCAGACAGTGATTCGATTTTTGTAAAAGGATTAGTGGCATTGATGCTCAAACTTTATGAAGATTTGAGCCCCGCAGAAATTTTAGAAAGTCCCTCGCAGTTTTTAATGGATTCTGGATTAGTGCAAAATTTATCTCCCAATAGAGCTAACGGTGTTGCCTCTATGCTTTTGAAAATTAACGAATACGCATCGCATTATTCGAAAAGCGCCTAGCGACTTTTTACCTACGCCCCCCACCTTTTTGCACTCATTGTGCAAAAAGGTGGGGGGCGTAGGTAAAAAGTCGCTAGGCGCTTTTCGATCTGCTAAAAGGTGGGGGGCGTAGGTAAAAAGTCGCTAGGCGCTTTTCGATCTGCTAGCAAATAGGGGCGATGGATGGCGTTAAGGTTCCAGCAAGAAAAGATGAGGTTTGGAATACTCCGCTTTATCATCAGTACTGGGGGCTCAAAGATCAAATCCCCGGCATTATCTTATTTTTTCAATTGGGAGATTTTTTTGAACTCTTTGGCCAAGACGCCGTAGATGCTGCTCCTTTGCTAGAGGTGCAGCTCACCTCACGCGATCGCAAATCTGAAACGCCAGTACCGATGTGTGGAATTCCTATTCATGCATGGACATCCTACGCAGAAAAACTCTTGTCTCGTGGATATAAAATTGCATTAGGTGAACAACTTACAGACCCAGCACAAAGTAAAATTGTTGAGCGAGGCTTAACTCGCATTTTAACTCCGGGCCTTCCGATTGACTTCAAACATTTACCCACAAAAAAACGTCATTACCTTTTGAGTTTAAGTGAAAACTCCCAAAGCAATAAAGTTGATTTTTTACTGCTCGATTTTTTAGAGCGCGATGTTTTTCGTGGATCACTTGAAAATCTCGAAGAACTTCAAAGTTTTTTGCTGCGTTTTGAACCTGCAGAAATTCTTGTGTCTCAAAATTTAGATTTATCAACGGCCTATTGGGGCGCTCTTGAAGCGAGAAAAGATCTGACTCAATTTGGAACTTCAAAAGCTGAAGCTAATTTAAAAGACTATTTAAAATTCACGCAGCGTTGGAGCGATGAGCAATTAAAAAAATATTGGCCCGAAGAAGAATTGTCGTCTGCCCCCGTCAATTTCCAGTTTTCTTCTAATTCCGAAGATTTTGCGTTTGTGTCGCCTCAAGTTTTTGACCAGTGGAATATTTTCCCAGAACTTTTTGAGTTGCTCGATCAATGTGGATCCTCGTTGGGTTCTCGCAGATTGAGAGAAATGCTTTTTGCTCCTTTAAAAAATTCAAATAGAATCCGAATTCGTCAAAAACTTTTTGCTTCTCTCAATCATTACAGCGAAATATTGAGTGTCAGTAAAAAAGTTCACGATATGGAACGCCTGTTGGGGCGTTTTAGGGTGGGCGTGGCACAACCCAAAGAGCTTTTGCGCTTTGTTCAGTCTATGCGGCCAGTTCAGCAATTGTTAGAATCTGAATCTCGAAGAGGAATTTGGCAAAACTTTTTTGAGTCTGAATCCTTGCAAGCTTTAAGTGATACAGCTGCCCATCTTGATGCCTTAGTGCTTCGACTAGAGTCGGCTTTGAATGTCGACATTGATACGACTCGACTCGATGGTTTTAAAGATTTGATTCGCGAGTCTTATGACAAAGAGTTTGATCGCCTTAAAAATATTTTCGCTGATACGCAAAAGTGGCTAGAGACTTATGAGAACGAACTTAAAACTCAAACCTCAATTCCAAGTTTAAAAATTCGTTATAATCGAATTTTTGGTTTTTATATTGAAGTCACAAAAACTCACTCTGCCAAAGTTCCAGCCACTTTTGAGCGCCGTCAAACTATGGTGAACGCTGAGCGATTTACTACCAATGTGTTGCTAGCTAAAGAACGAGACTTACTTGAGGCCGAATCCAACATAGAAGCTCGAGCCAAAAAAATATTAGATCAATTGATGGAATCTATTCGTGAGCAAGATAATTTTATTAAGCTGGCTCTAGTGGAATTCTCTTGGATTGATATGTGGGCTGGAGTTCGAAAATCCATAGAAGCGCTGGGGCGATTTGGTTCCTGGTGTGAGCCTAAAATCATAGACAGCCTATCACAGTTTGAAATAAAAGAAGGACGTCATCCTTTAGTTGAGCTCAGGCAATCTTCTTTTGTTTCGAATTCTTTGGGTCTCTCTGCTCAAGATAAAAGAATTATGCTTTTAACGGGCCCCAATATGGCTGGTAAATCTACACTTATGCGCCAATCTGGAATTGCAATCTATATGGCTCAATGTGGTTTTTGGGTGGCCGCAGAGTCTATGCAATGGACTCCTTTTGAAGGATTTTTTTCGCGCATGGGAGCCACTGATAGAATTTTGCAAGGTGAAAGCACTTTCATGGTTGAAATGAAAGAAATGTCTTCGATGTTGTCTAAAATGAACGATAAGAGTTTTTTACTGATTGATGAAATCGGTAGAGGCACATCGACTCAAGATGGTTTGTCGATTGCGCAAGCTTTACTTGAGTATTTGCACGAAGAAACTAAAGCCATTGGAATTTTCGCAACTCATTATCATGAGCTCTCAGAGGTGGCTTCACAGCTTAAACAATGCGCCAATGCCAGTATGAGTATTCGTGAATGGGAAGGCGAATTGATATTCTTGCGAACTCTTGAATGGAAGGCCGCTTCTTCGAGTTATGGTATTCATGTTGCGGAGATGGCGGGAATTCCTTCGAGCATTGTGGAGCGTGCAAGAAGTCTTTGGAAAAAAGGAGATTCTTCAAAGCTGGATTCTTTAAAAGCAGAAAAAAAAATTATTGAGATACACAAAACGTCAGTTAAAGAAAAAAAATCTCAAAAAGAGAAAAATTCACTCGAAAACTTACCCTTATTCAATGATTAGTGATGCTCTTCTTTGCCGTGTTCAGCTCCGTGTTCGCCGCCAGTGGCCTCGCCTTCTGCAGATTTAGGGCGAAAGTTTTTTCTTTTACAAGCACCGCCTAATCTATTGAGGCGTCCTTGGGCTTCGTCGTTGTCGGGATCGTAAAATAGAGAGAGACAGGTTGCGCTTACGGCATCTCCTCTGCGATCGAGGGCTTCGGAATTGCGCGCAATACGATCTTCAATAGACGATTTTTGCCCCTCGCTAGCTTCGGGAATAGCTTTTTTGGCGTTGCCCACATAAAGCTTACGAGCAGAGAGATAATAACTTTGAGCTTTTTCGGGCTTGAGTTCACGAACAGCAAAATGATCGCCAAGCTCGATAAAGGGTCTCCAATGATCGGGGTTTTGAGCGGTGGCTTTTTCGAGCTCTTCAAGAGAAGCCTTGTAGTATTCTTCTCGTTTTTGAGCCTCGTTAGCTAAACCAAGTTCCCAATACGAATAGCTGCTCAAAAAGAAGGCCTCCATTTCTTCGGGGTATTCCGTATAGATGCGTCTCAGAGTGTCTATAGCAGATTGGTGCTCTTTCTTTTTAAAGAAACAATTGGCTTTATTCCAAAGTTCGACCTTTTTTTCTTGAGGCAATTTGCTGCAATCTTGGGTTGCGGCGCTTTTTCCCGTAGTCCCAGACTTCTCAGGTGGAGTGGATGGCTTTGCTGATGCGCTTTCTTTTTTATGAGTTTCTTTTTTTTCAGCATTGGCGAAAGTTAATATTGAAGTGATTCCACATAGGAGAAATAATTTTTTGAACATCACAAAACTAGTATATAGGAAAATTCTAAGACTTAAGTTTTTAGCCCCTGAAATGACGCCGTATACCGTAGTCTGGCTAAAGTTCCGAATAGACTTGCCGCTTTAGGCAGAGTGACATTATTGTATAGATTGTAATGGAGCTTTGGAGTCAGGTTAAAAGTTATCTTAGTAATGATATCGCTATCGACCTCGGTACGGCGAATACACTTGTTTACGTCAAAAATTTAGGAATCGTGGTGAACGAGCCTAGCGTAGTAGCAATTCATAAAGATTCGCGTGGCCAAAAAAAGGTTATAGAAGTCGGTGCTGCAGCTAAAGAAATGCTCGGAAAAACTCCTGGAAGCATTAAGGCTATTCGTCCGTTGAAAGACGGGGTTATTGCCGACTTTGAAGTGACCCAAGCTATGATTCGAGAGCTTATTCATAAGGCTCAAAAAAAGAAAACACTTTTTAGACCCCGAATTATGATTTGTATTCCTTATGGGATTACCGAAGTAGAAAAGCGCGCTGTAAAAGAAGCCGCTCTATCGGCATCTGCTCGCGAAGTTTATTTGATTGAAGAACCCATGGCTGCTGCTATTGGTGCCGGACTTCCTATCACTGAGTCTAGTGGAAATATGATTGTTGATATTGGTGGGGGAACTACTGATGTCGCTGTTATATCTTTAGGTGGTATCGTGTTTTCTAAATCTGTTCGCGTAGGCGGCGACAAGATGAATGAGTCCATTCTCAACTACATTCGTCGTAAATATAACTTGGCGATTGGTGAGCGCACTTCCGAGCTTATCAAAATTAATATTGGAAATGCTTATCCCAGTGGTAAAGAACAGAGTATGGAAGTTAAGGGGCGCGATTTACTCGCCGGCGTTCCTAAAACTATCGAAGTCAGTTCCGATGAAATTCGTGAAGCTTTAACTGAAACAGTGAACTCCATTGTTGAAGCTGTAAAAATTACTCTTGAGCGCACTCCTCCTGAATTGGCCGCCGATATTGTTGATAAAGGTGTGGTTATGACCGGTGGTGGATCGTTGTTAAAAAATCTTGATATTCTTCTTCGCGAAGAAACAGGTTTACCTGTTTTCTTGAGTGAAGATCCATTATCTGCCGTAGCTCTTGGTGCCGGCATTGCTCTTGAGAACCTCGATTATCTCAAGGGAATTACGATAGAATAATTTTTTGTTGTCGAAATTCTGCACAATTTTTTTTATTAGTTTTTTCAACTAACTCGTGTTTTCAACATCTTAAGCACAGTGAGTGATCAAATTTTTCAACATTGTATAAGAGTTTTACAGGCTGCCTAAAAGTTCGACACAAAAAATGGCTTTAAAGTCGAATAGATAAATTTTTAGCGTTTAAAATAAGTCACTAATTTCAATTATTTATAAGGAATCTCTAAAAAGCATCAAAATCAGGCACGACTCTCGCATATCCTCTCTCGACTTTTAATGGAGGTTTTATGATGCGAAGGAATGAATCCCGTCGACTCTTTGTGATGTCGACATGTTTGGTGATGTCGAGTTTCGGCATGGCCCAGCAAATAGTAACGCCCGATAATACTGTGATGCCGATGCCAGTCGGACAAGAAGCACCACAACAACTTATTCAAAATAGGAACATCGATGTACGTCCAGTGACTGTATCTCCTGCGATGGATCCGAATTTGGTGCCAAGACAATCGGACAACCGCGGCGTTCAAATGGATGGTGCTCAAGGACTCAAGGTGTCTGGAGCAGCGACAGGGGTTCAAGGTGATAATCCAGGCAACGCCAACACTGGCGGTGTTCAAGTTCAAAATGTTACAGTTCAGGCTAATCCTGAAATGGATCAAACAGCTTCTGGATATTCTACTGCTGATGCTATCAAGCGCCGAAGAGGAATGTTTGAACGTGATAATGAATCTCGATTGATTGAGAAAATCGAAGAAGGTCGTCTTCGTGATGAACAAGAACGATCAAAAAGAGTTGAAGGCTTAGACTCAAGCTTTTCTTCAACCACTGGTGTTTACGGCGCTCAAGCTTATGCATCTGCTGGTGTGGTTCAACCTGCCGACGTAGTTCCAGTAGTTGCGGTGGCCCAAGCTTCTCCAACTTCTTCAGTAACTGGTGCTTATGCCGTTAGTGATTCATCTGAAACTAAATTTCGAGTGGCGCCTTTTATCGGTAAACGATGGTTGTACGACGGTTATAGTGAATTCAACGCTTGGAATATTTTAACAACAGGTGTTGGTCTTCAAGGAACTTTAGCAAATTATCTTGGATTAGAAGGTAATTTCACCTACGGTCGCGATGAATTTACATATAACGGTTCATACGGTCCTTACGGCAACATGGGAACTTACATCAACGACATGCGCACTCGTGATACTTTTGAATTCGGTGCCAACATGATCATTGGTCCTATGAATAAAAAACTTAGACCTTACGGTTTGGCTGGCTTAGGTGTGATGTACAACAGATACAACATCGATGACGAATTCACTAAGCAACAACTTCAAAGCATCGGCTGGCAGCGCGCTACAACTCACGCTTTCAGTAACTTCGGTGGTGGTTTGGATTATCAACTCTCTAAGAGTTTCGCTATCGGCGGACGAATTGACTATCAATATGTATACGGCAGCGCATCTGAGATGGACCGCATCTGGGGCGATAATCGCAACAGTCTTCGCGGAAGTGCTAACTTAACCCTCCAGTTCTAATAACAGTTCAATAAGCATAAAACCTTAGGTCCCGCTAGAAACGAAAGTTTCTAGCGGGACTTTTTGCTTTGGGCATTAGCCGCCGCTATAATCTGAATCCGTGGATTGGAAGCTTCTAACTGCTTTTTTTTGTACGATATTAAGTTTTATATATTCAATGTGTGAGACTGCTTTAACGAGCTTGGGTCGACTCGAGATTCAGAAAATTGTTAGAGAAGCAGGCCCTAGGGCTAAATTATTACAGGGTTGGTTAAGAAATCCTGATCGTATTTTAGTGGTGACATTAGTGGCTAATAACATAGCTAATATTGTTGCATCGTCCTTAGTTACATTGTGGGCTGAACAATATTATCCTCTATATTTTTCCTATCTATTAGGTGCTTTTACCTTTCTTTTTATTGTTGCAGCCGAAATCATTCCCAAAATTATTGCAAAGCAAATGGCCATTCCTCTCGCGGCACCTTCGATGAAATTTTTAAATTTTTCCTACATTGTGATTTATCCATTAGTTTTCATCATTCAAAAAATTACAAACATATTTAGCACTGTGGCTCGTCTTCCTAAGTTAGAGCTCAACAAACCCTTGAGTGAAGAAGAGATCACTCACACTATTGAAATGGCCACTCGTCAGGGTGGTCTCGATCATGAGACAGGTGCTGCGCTTTCTAATCTCATAGATTTTCCCGATCTAAAAGCACGCGACATTATGACTCCGCGTGGGCGTATGAAAGCTGTTTCAATGGCTTGGTCTTTTCAAGAAGTGCTTCAATATGTTTCCAATGATGGTCATTCACGTTATCCCGTTTATTCTCGAAGTTTAGACGACATAGTTGGCTTTCTACTGACTAAAGATCTTTTTGCATGTTTTTATAAACAAAACGTTCATTGGACTCGAATGTTGCGTCGTCCTTATTTTGTTTCTGAATTTTTAACTCTCGGTGATATTTTGAAAGTTATGAAACGACGCGGGACACACTTGGCTATGGTTCGCAATGAGACCGGTGTGGTGACGGGACTTTTAACTTTTGAAGATTTGATTGAAGAGATTGTTGGACAAGTTCGTGATGAAACGGATGATCCCGAAGAGGCTGGGCTAGAGTCGGCTATGGGAGGTCCTAGAATTGTTAATGGCGAAATTCCTATAGTGGATTTTAATGAAATTTATAGAACCAATTTACCTTTAGGAGATAGTTATTCCACTTTGAATGGATATCTCTTAGAGCGTTCGGGCGGATTGTTGCCCGCAGCTGGAACTTTAATTATTGATGATGAAGTCACCTTTCGAATTCACTCAGTCTCTGATCAAGGTATCGCCGCCGTCGAAGTCATTAAGCAGTGAATTGTTAGAAGGCGCCTAGCGACTTTTTACCATCGCCCCCCACCTTTTTGCACAGATGCTGCAAAAAGGTGGGGGGCGATGGTAAAAAGTCGCTAGGCGCCTTTAAGGCAAGACGCCTTTAAGGCAAGTGATGAGGCGGTCGATGGAGTCTTTGTGTTCAAGGAGCTTTTGGTAAGCTGTATCGCAAGCATCATTTCGGATCATTCTATATTTTTCTGAAAGTAAATGTCTTAACTCTTCGGCCAAATCTTCAGCCTCATTAAGGATAACAAGTTGACCCAAGTCCCGGAGCCAAGACGCTTCTGGTTGTTTGTCTATATAAGGTCCACAAATGGATGGAATTTTCCAAAGTGCAGGTTCAATAACATTATGCAATCCCAGGCCAAATCCTCCACCTACAAAAGCTAAATCAAATCCTTCGTAGGCCTCCAAAAGAATTCCTTCCTCTAGTAAAATTCTTCCTTTGGGGAGCACTTGTTTCATTCGGGCCACTTCGTGAGAGTCTTGGGGATCGTGTGGAATGACAACAATGTTCCATTGAAGATTTTCAGCGGCTGTGAGTAAGTTTAAAGCTCTTGAAAGGACTTCTAGATCTTCAAACCAAGCGGAACCGACTATGAGATTGAATTTGCCTTTAACGGGTTCGGCATAAAAAGCTTCTAAAATATGAAGTTTCTTTGAATTGATTTTGTTTTCGATTCGAGAAAGGATGCGAGAAACTCGCGGATTACCAACGAAAAATGATTTAAAGGGGCTTTTCCATTCGGGAAAACGTAGAATGTGTAGTTTGAGCCAAGGTACTAAAAATAGTTTCTTAATAAAACTAAGTGGGACATTTTTCTGGGGTAACCAAATTAAACCACCTGGTACTAGATTTGCCGCTTGATAAAAAAGTACAGGCCAGACATCGGTGTGACTCAAAAGTAATTTTTCAGGTTTTAAAATATTTAAAAACTCGACACATTCAGAACTTTTTTCTGGAGGTATAGGTCCGCAATAGGCAAATGGATATTCCTTCGACCAAGCTTCTAATTTTTGGGAGGCTGAAACACTAGAGGCGGTGATCATAATGTTTTCATATTTAAATGAA
Organism: Pseudomonadota bacterium; assembly: GCA_018001635.1. GTDB lineage: Bacteria > Bdellovibrionota > UBA2428 > UBA2428 > UBA2428 > JAGNHS01. The sequence goes on from JAGNHS010000016.1 coordinate 27,819, forward strand.
GCTTGCGATATTTTGTCTTGATCTAAAAAGAAACTAGCAAGGTCTTCTAATTCACCCACGGAGGCGCCATGGATCCAGAGTTTAACAGGTTGATTTTGATTTCTAAGAGAGTTTCTCCAGTGACGACGGAATTCCAAACTTCTATTGAGCTTTTTAGAAATAATGACAAAGGCATCAAAAATTTCTATAGTTCTGTAGAGCCACTCCGAAAAAACACTTAATAAATAATTTAGCATTTTTTGAGAATTTCCTTAATTTCATGAAAAAGTATTTCTGGTGTGAATGCTTTCATGCATCGATGATGGTTTTTGCCTATACGAAAACAAAAACCTTGTCCGTGTTTTGAACAGGGTTTACAAAACAAATTTTCGCTAAGTTCACGACTTTCGCTTTTCCAAGGAGAAAAACCAAAACCGGGTGGAATGGGTCCTGCAAGACTCAGCACAGGAGTTCCAGTCGCCTCAGATATATGGAGCCATGCAGAGTTGCTACAAACGCAAAGATGATGTTCGGCTGCTATGTTTGTGAGATCCGATAGTTTTGTCTTTCCCAAAAGATTATGGATATGTTTTTCATCTGAATTTAAATTGAGCTTATCAGAAAAAAGTTTACGATCGCCCACGAGGGTCATCTCAATTTTTTCTTCTTTGAGCATTTCGATTAAGCGCAACCAATTTTCATCTGGCCAACGTTTTTTCCAGTGCTGAGCGTCGGGTGCCAATAGGATTTTTAATGGAGCTTTTCTTTTTTTCGATACTTTTAGCGTTGGTGGATAATGTTTGCTTTGAGGGAGTAGGGCAAGATGTTCTAAATAAACTTTACGTTTAGGTAAAAGGTCTTTGTGAAGAATGATTGAAAGACTTCTTCTCAAATTATATTTAGGGCTTTTCTTAGTTAAAGTATTAATGGATTTAAGTTTCGAAAAATAATTTAAAAGACGACATATTAAATTAGATTTAAAACTTCCTTGAAGGTCTAAAATGATTAATTCGCTGGGTTTATTTTGAGAGAGTTGCTTGATGAAATCTCTACTCAAATTGATAAGCGATAAGAAACCTTTAGGAAGACAGAGACAGTGTATTCTTGAGTGTGGAAAGTTTTGAGAAACGAAATTTGAAAAACGATCCTTTGTTAAAAAATAAAGTGGAGAGTCAGGGTATTCATCATGAATTTTTTTGATCAAGGCCGTGGTTAATACAAGATCGCCTAGGCTTGAGAATCTTATTAAGAAAAAGGCTTTCGGCATCCTACATTTCTTCCGGCGCAGAAATTCCCATAAGGTAGAGCCCACGCTTAATAATCCATCGACTGCCTTCGCTTAAGGCCAAGAGGCTTGTGAATTTCTTGTCGTCAGTTTCGTCGAGGATTCGGTGATGGTGATAGAGACGGTTAAAGGCCTTGGCCACTCTTAAGAGACTGATCGCCACTTGAGAGGGATCTTTATCGTCCAAGGCTCGTTCTAAATAAATTTCAAAAAAGGCCCATTCGCGAAGAAGATCGAGCACATTAGCATCTTTCCAGAAAGAATCCTCAGCTCCGAGGCCCTTTGAATTTTTAGTCTTTTCAATTCGCTCAGAAGCTTTTCTAAAAAGGGAGGCGCAACGAGCGTGTGAGTATTGAATGAAGGGTGCTGTGTCGCCCTCAAAGTTAAGGGCTTCTTCCCATTTAAAATGAACATCCCGTGTTCTGTTTTGTGAAAGATCTGAAAATATAATGGCCCCTAAGCCAATGTGCTCAGAGACTTCTTCGATGCTTTTTAAGTTTGGATTTTTTTCTTTGATAATTTCCAAAGCCTTTTTGTGGGCCTCGTCGAGAACGTCGGCTAAAAAGATAACGTTTCCTTCACGGCTTTTCATGGTTTTCGAACCAAAAGCAAGCATGCCGAAAGGAATGTGAGTGAGTTTATCGGCGTAAGCTTTGCCCAAAAGTTTTACAATCGCAAACAATTGTTCGAAGTGAAGTTTTTGTTGAATAGCGACAACATACCAACATTCATTAAAGTTTAAACGCGCAAATCGATCTTCTACGGCGGCAATATCTCTGGTGAGATAAAGGCTGGCGCCGTCATCTTTCTTTAAGAGTGCGGGAAGTTTTTGTCCGGGAATATCACAGACGACTGCGCCTTCGCTGACACGAGTTCCAATTTTATTTTCAATTTCGGAAACGACTATCTCTTTTTTACTTTCGTATAGACTCTCTCCATCAAAAAAATCAAAGTCGATTCCGAGTCGTTTATAAGTTCGCTTGTATTCTTCAATCGAAAGCTTTCTAAATAGTTCCCAATTTTTTCTTAAATCAAGATTTCCGTTTTCGAGTTGTTGAAAAGTGGCTTTGGCTTGCTCACTGAGCGAGGGATTGTCTTTTTCTTCTTTATTAAATTTAATGTAGAGTTCGAGCATGTAGCTCACGCCTTCATTTTCAAGACGTTTAAAATCTCCAAAGGTGTTGAGCGCCACTAATAACTTTCCATGAGTGGTGCCCCAATCTCCCAAGTAATTGATGCGTTTCACTTCGTAAGAATGATTTTCTGCGATACGCGCCAGTGAGTGGCCAATGGCGGTGCTTCGAATATGGTGAAATCCTAATTCCTTGGCGATATTGGGAGAGGAAAATTCAACTATGAGTTTTTTGCCTTGAGCTTTGCTGCTCTTCCCCCAGGAATTTTGAGAAATTTTTTCAAAAATAGTTGAGAATAAAGCTTGAGGATTTATGTAGATGTTGAGGTAGGGCCCTTGAGCTACGGCTTTTTCTAAATGTGTAAATTTTTCTTTATTAAAAGCTTCGCACAGCTCTTTGGCCATATCGGGGGGACTTTTAGAAAGTTTTTTAGCAATTTGAAAACATGGAAATGCAAAATCCCCATTCGTGTTGTTGGGGACCATGGCCCATTCATTTGAGCTCAGCGTTAATCCTGTGTGCTTAGTTATAAAATTATGAACTTCGTTTATGGCAAATCGCATTTAATCACATTCCGTAAGGATAATTTTTCCCGTCAACGACTCCAGAGCTTCTCACTAGATTTAAAGCTTTAGCGTATTCTCGTAAGAGTTTTATACTGTAGTCGATACGGGCGCGAAGATATTTATCGTCTTCACTTTTGGCCTCATCGCCCTTGAGTTGTTGGGCGCAATCACGAACAATGATGTGCTCGGGGATATAGCAGAGTTGATTGTTCTTCGTCCCACTCATTCGAAGTTCAGAGACAGGATAAGCACCGTTTCGTGCTGCAGACACAGAAACAATAAGTCCGGGTTTATGGCTTATAGAGCCACCGCCAGCGAGTAAGAGAAAATTTTTAACTCCAGGAGTGACCATTCCCGCCCATTCAGGTGAAACCACAATAATAGCATCAGCAGAATTGAGTTCATTTTTTATTGGAGTCCAAAGCTTTTTCCAATCTTCAGATCCTTCCCAAATGCTTTCATCCCATAACGGAATAGGGTTTTTTTCCAAACTAAAGACATGAGTGCTGTCGTCGGGAAAAATTTTGCTAATTTGATTTTTAAAATACTCAGCAACCCTTCGGGACTCTGAGTTAACACGGTGGCTACCGCTTAGGATGAAATAACGCATATATCTCTTTTACTCGTTTGGTGGAAAAAAGTCTCTATGGGAAGCCTTCAAAAGCACTAACTTAGGCAACTTTTGAGGGTTGTCTTATGCTTTGGCAAAAGCTAAAAGTTCTTCATGGCTGTGACTCCTTCAAATATGCTTCCGTTGGGCACTCAAGCCCCTGATTTTTTGCTGCCTGACGTTGTCACTTCAAAAAACTATAAGCTTTCAGAGCAGCCTATTTCGAAGGCTACGGTGATTGCATTTATTTGCAACCATTGTCCCTATGTTAAGCATTTATTGCCTTTTTGGGTTAGTTTTGTGAGGACTTATCAAGCCAAGGGAATTTCATTTATAGCTATAAGTAGCAATGACGTTGAAAATTATCCTGAAGATTCACCTGAAAAAATGAAGGAATTGGCGTTAAGTGAAAAATTCACTTTTCCTTATCTCTACGATGAAACCCAAAGTGTGGCTAAGGCCTATGAAGCGGCTTGCACTCCTGACTTTTATGTTTTTGATTCCCAGATGAAGTGTGTTTATCGAGGTCAATTTGATGACTCTCGACCCCAAAGCACAGTTCAAGTCAGTGGCGAGTCTCTAGCCTCTGCTCTCGATGCAATTTTAAATCAAGCGCCGATGAATCCGAGTCAAAAACCTAGTGTAGGTTGTAACATTAAATGGAAGAATCAATGAAAAATCTAAAAGTACTTTTTTGTCTTGTCATGTTTTTTAAACTTTTTTCTTGTGCGCACAATTCCAATCGTCAAAGAAATTTAAGGAGCGAAGCTGATCGACAAGAGCGCAGTCTACAAGTGGGCATGAGTTATGAGGAAGTGATGCGTAAGCATAGTAATCTTGGAAATTGTAGAGGTTCAAAAGCATCTATCATGATTTGTGAGTGGCAATTCAGTGCTAAAAGCGAGGATGGAATTTCATTGGCGCAAATTGAAGTCACCCAAAATCGGACTAAGGCTGAGAACCTACCCGCTCATCCAGATGATGGATTTTCTTATGAGTTAATTTTTAATGAGGGAAAACTCAGTCGATGGCGTTTAAAGGATAACAGTGAAGGGCCTTAAACACGCCGCTCTTGCGGTTTATGACTTAAAACGAGCTCAAAGTTTTTATGAATCCTTAGGATTCAAAGCCTATCATGATTCAGACAAAGATTGGCTGATGCTATCTTTTCGAGAAACAACTTTAAGTCTTGTAAAAGTGTCTCAAGAAGAAAAAATAAAAACAGAAAAATCCTCAGGAGTGCATCCAGCTCATTTGGGTTTTTTGGCAGAGTCTAGAGAAGAAGTGGACTCTTATTATAAGAAAATACAAACAAGGGGTGATGTGCTTGTCTCCAAAGCTCATGAACATCGAGATTTGAGTTATGGATTCTACTTTCATGATACTGAAGGGAATAATTTAGAGTTTATACATATCCCAACTTTAGCTATTTATAATAAACTCTCTCATAGAGAACTTGCCGTTCTTTGGGTGCATGGGAGTCAAAAAAAGGAATGGGCCACTCCATTTGATCAACTTATTTTGAAATTAAAAAGTGAAGATCCTCGGCGTCATTGGACGTTGGCGCATTTAGAAGGACAGGGACCTCGTCTTGAAAGTGTTGTTAAAGAAATACTAGATTCAGAAAGTGTTTCAACAATAAAAGTGATTCCGCTTTTTCTTTCAGTGGGTAAACATGTTCGTGAAGATTTGAGTCAGTCTTTGGATTCTTTAAGATCTTTGTACCCTGAAATTAAAATTAGTTTAGCTTCATCTTTGTTGGAGAATGAAGTGTTTCAGGATTTTCTTTTACAAACGTGTTTACTGAAAATTGAGGAGTTATCCTAATGATTTGGTTTAAAGAAGTTAGTGTTGAACAGGCCCAAGCCAGAGGAAAGGGCACCATGATGGAACATATCGATGTTCAGATTACGGAAATTGGTCCTGACTATGTCAAAGCGACAATGCCAGTTGATTCTCGCACAAAACAACCTAGGGGAATTTTGCATGGAGGCGCTTCTGTTGTTTTGGCCGAAGGAATTGCCAGTATGGCTGGAAATTTCGTTCTGAACCCAGAAACTCATTATGCTGTTGGTCTTGATATTAATGCCAACCATATTCGTTCGGTGACTGAGGGCAGGGTGGAGGGTACGGCTCGACCTCTTCATATAGGTCGAAAAACTCAAGTTTGGGAAATTAAAATTGAACAAGAATCTAAGCTCATTTGTATCTCTCGTTTAACCCTAGCCGTTTTAGAAAAAAAACTTTAAAAGCAGATTCCGAAACGTTTTTTTAGCTCTGTATAAACCTTGTTGAATTCTGTTGTGCTGCTGGTTCGCATGACATACCAATATTTACCCATAGCGTCTTCGAGTGAAAGACTCGTGTTGTATTTGAAGACTTGTTTGTAAATAATGTGAATGCCTAAGTTAAGATTAGCGTAGGCATTTAAAATACTTCTGTTAGGATTTCCGTATTTTGCATCTGATTCATAGTCTTGAATAGCCATGCTACGATCAGCGGTCCAAGAGATATCCCCGCCTTTATAGGAATAAGAGCTCACGTCTTGATAGGATAATTGTAGCAATCCTTCGGATCTCACTTGATAGCCTGTAACAGAATCAGTTTTCATGGATTTCTCCAAGTATATAAGTGTTCTATTTGTGCTCGATTCTGGAATGGATACAGCATAGAGAAGATGTGTCCAAAATTCTGCACGATCGGCTTTATTTAAAGAGCTCCATTTTGGGCACATTTTATTCATTTTGCTTGATGGAATATCTAATAAGCTTGAATAAGTTTTTTGAATTTTATCTTCAATATGCAAAGAGTAGTCCTCTAACCAACCTTTGATAACTTGGGGTTTTTCTGATTGTGGAATTTCGATAGGATCAGGGTTTGGAGGTGTCACTGAGCTTTCGTCTGAATCATCGGAAAAATCGGGTGTGCTCGCGGTTTCTGGATTTACGTTGGGTTGGGAAGTGCTTGGAGAAGATTGAGTGCTGGCGTTCGTATTGCTTTTGCTTTTTGGATTCCAGGCCCCCATACTATAGCTAGTCTTTGTTTCAAATAGAAAAACTAGCGTTATCAAAGATGTTGAAATTTTCATTAAACGTACCTTCAGTCACATGTGTTCAGCGAAACTCAGAGGGGTTAGGTTTAAATCCGCTTACATGTGATGCTGCAGGAACTTGGGTTGTCGTAGTTTCTATGATGTCCTGAGCTTGCTTGAGGGTCAAATAAAGATCTTGTGAATTAATTGTAAAGAAGTCTTAAGTAATTTTGACTTTTAATACTGAGTGAGCCCTGGTTAATTTTGTGCCGGGAGTCTTTTCATGTTGCAGAGCTCGGGGTTTTCTTTTTTTAAAGTTAAAATTTTACTGTGTTGGATGTGTTCTCTTTTGTCTTTGAAGAGTTATTCAAAATCTTCCACAAATTTATCTGCACTTTACGACGTGGCCATGCAAGGCGATACGTCGGTAGTAGTGAAGTTTAATAATTATCTAATATTTGTTGAGAATGAAAAAATTGCAAAAGCACAGCGAGGGGCTCAGCTAGATTTGGAGCTACGAGCTGGTTTGTCTCAGGGAAGTCAATCTGGGCAAATTCAAAGTAGTGATGCTGGATTCACTTTTTTCCTTCCACTTTATGATTTTCAAAAAGCTGTAGCTCAAAGTCGTTCTCAAGCGTCTTCCTTTTTGGCTAAATTAGAAAGCGAAGCCCAGCGACAAAATTTTACTCAATTATTTTTAGAGGCCTTCATTCGTCTGAGCGAAAGAAAAAGTCAGTATTATTTTTCTATTGCTAAAGACGAGTTTTTGAAAAGATTTTATTTGAAAATTGAAAAAGAAGCTGAGAAAAGCTTTAAAGAACAGCATCCTGATTTGCCCTTTGATTCTACAAAAGTGTTAGTGCTGAGGCTGATTCGTCAGGAATTAGAAGATCAAACTAGAGATATTAGGGGAGATTTGCTCCAGTATATTAATGAAAAAAACTTTATTGAAAAGTCACTAATTGGCGCAAAAATTCCAGATGAACAACTTCTTCATCCATTTTTAAAAATAAAAATTATTAACGAAGACCATGATTCTTTGGTGCAAAGAATAAAAAGAAATAATCTTTCCCTTCAAGCCCTACTCGCGGGAGTTAATGTGGCGGATTTAAATTTATTGGCAGCTTCTAAAGCTTGGCAACCCACATTGGGGTTGTATGGCGATGCTCGCTTTGGGATTGAGTCGGGAGCGGGCTCCTCTAGTCCAGGATCTTATAATGAGTTTGGAGGAGGACTATCACTTAAATGGAGACTTTCTGGTAGAAAAGAAAGAAAAGCAAAAGAAGAAATTGCTCGTCTTGAAAAGGTCAATAAGCAAGCGGAATATGATGGATTATTAGTAGACAATATTGTTGAGCTTCATCGTTTACGAAATGGATTAAATACTCAAAAAGAACAAATTTATTCTCTTTTAGAATCTTATAAAGAATCTAAAGAAACTTTGGAGCTTTTTTTGGGTAAAGATAAATTGGCTATGATTCAGGCCGATATTGTTGAACCTGCCACAATTCCTGAAAAACGTTCTATCGTAGAAAGTCATTTTAGAGTGGCTGAAAAGCTGGTGATTGCTCAACATAATTTAATTTTATTAGATTTTAGAATGAGGCTTTTGACGGGGCAGATGGATCGAAGCGTGGTGGATTCATTTGGAAAAAATTTGCTCGTTAATTGTAAGGACTTAAAAAGAATTTTTAGATCTAGATAAAGTTTTAGTGCCTTAGATTTGCGTACCGATTTTTTCACTTAGCATAAGTATTTGATATTGTTGTTTTTTATCTGTTGACTAGAGTGATTTCAATTTGACAAAGAAGGTAGGGCGAGTTAATAACGCATTGCGAAATGAAGCAAGTATTCTCCCTTTTATTAAGTCTTATGTCTTTTGGGCTTCTTGCTGTCGACCTTTCGGACGGAGGGGTTGATCCCGATGGTTTGATGTGTGCTGAGCCTCTGATCCGTTCTTCTGAGCCTGATATAGCTTCATCTCCAGTCTACGTGAGAACATTGCCTACTAGTAGCGCTGCTGCATTAGGTGTCGGTGAATTTTTAAATCCCAATAAAGTTATTATTGATTTTCCTGTTTTAAAAATTGGGGAGCTCTTGGGAACTAGAGCTTTTCGATCGCTATTGCGAGAATTAAACGAAAGAACGGTGAAGAGCACTAGCGATACTCTTAGGCAAAAAAAAGTTGAGGGTGAAACTTTTACGTTAGAGTGGCCATTACTTTTATCAAATGTGCGTTTGCAAATTTTAGCGACTTATAAAATTTTCAGAGAACCTGAACTTCATGCAGAAGCTATTCAGTTGAGATGGAAGGTGAGTGGCGCTTTGGCTCAGCCTATGCCAGCACCAAAATTGTATTCAGGGGATGCTTTGATATTAGAACTCTCTGATGGAAAAATCTTAAGCAGTGTCTTGAAAGAGGGAGATTTGCGAGTCTTTGATAATGCGAGAAGCCCAATAAAAATTTGGTCTTATATACCGGGTGATATTTTAGAAGAGTATCTATCACTCAATGAAAATTTAATAAAAAGCCGCTCTTTAGGTCGTTTATCTCGTAGAGTGCTTATTCCCATTCTTTGTGGCGTAGTGGGGGCAGTTACGGCACTTAGTTTTTTACGCAACAATTCTAGCGAAGCCCAGTCAAGAGCTCTATCGATTGAAGCTTTGATTAAGCAAAATCATGAATTGAAAAATCAATTAGAACAATATTCCGAGATGCGTATAAGAGGGCAGGGGCAGCATAAAATTATTAGAGTTGAATTCACCTTTGACGGTAAAATTCTTTTTCACGGTGATAATCCCAATAATCAAAGCTTCAGTTTAGAAGACGTCATAGAGCTCAAAACTCGAGATGGTCGCATTTATAAAATCGACCCTTAAAAAATTAAAAATTATATTTTGAGAGCCATTCGTAGAAGGGGGATTGGATCACGTGGGTTGCTAATTTTTTGCTGGGTCCAACAAATTTATCGAACATGGGTCTGACTTGATTTTCGTATTGAGCCTTAACACCTTCGGGGTCGCGACCTCTTTCTTGAACGTCTCTCTTTAATCTACGTGCAAATCGAATAGAGTCTGGGGTGTCTATGAAAAAACTCGTATTTAAAAGTTTGCGAAGATTGTCTTGAGTTAAAATTAAAGTGCCTTCGACGATTATAAATTCTCGGCTTAAAAACTTTTGGGTGTCATCAAGTCGTTTGTGTTTTGTAAAATCATAGATAGGAAGTTCAATGTCGCTTCCCTCACTTAACAATTTTAAATGCTCAGTCATGAGATCAAAATCAATGCTAGAAGGGTGATCGAAATTAACACTTCCACCGTCGGCATCAAAACGGTGGCTTTGATCAAAGTAATAGTGATCTTGTGCAATGATGGCACATCGTTCTTTTCCAAGAAGTCGTTGTGCTTCGAGTGCTAAAGTGGATTTTCCCGATCCGCTACCACCAGCAATTCCAATCAAATTCGCTTTATTCATGGAGTGGGGCTCACTGCAACAGTGTTAAAGAGACGATCTCCGGCATCGCCTAATCCAGGAAGCAAATATCCTTTAGCATTCAGTTCTCGTTCTATGGCTACAGTGTAGATATCAACATCAGGATGAGCTTCGTGAATTTTTTGAATTCCTACTGGAGCGGCCAAAACAGAAATAAGTTTTATGGGACCAACTTGGTATTCTTTAAGTCTGTCAAGAGCTGCCAGCGCGGTGTCGCCAGTGGCCAGCAAGGGATCGAGTAAAAAAACTTTTTTCTTTTCGCAATCTTCTGGAAGTCTAAAATAATATTCAATGGTGTTGTTGAGTTTTTTGTCGCGATAAATTCCAATGTGGCCTACTTTCGCAAAGGGAAGCGCGTTTAGAAAACCTTCAAGCATTCCTTGGCCAGCACGAAGGATGGATGCCACTATGACAGTTTCGTTAACTCGATGTCCGGTGCAAACTTCCATCGGTGTTTCGATGCGATCCTCGCCAAGGGTCAGATCTTTGGTGGATTCAAAAGCTAGCATGTAACTTATTTCTTGAAGAATTTGTCGAAAAAAATAAGAGCTTGTTTCTTTTTTTCTTAAAATTCCGAGTTTGTGAAGAAGTATGGGATGATTAATAACAATAGGTTTTTTCATAAGATATCCTTTTTAAAAAACTGTTCCATCACTTGCTATTTTGAGGGGGGCGTTGAGAGTTCCTCGTCTTCTCATGGCGGCCTTGCGTCCAGCGTGCCATGTGCCACCTTCTAAAATTTTAACCAGGGGCCATTCGTCTGCATTCTTCTTAAAGAGAGCCCTGATTTCATCGCCGAGTTTATCGAGCAAAACAATTGTGAGAGCTCGCCATTCTATAATGAGATCAGAGTGAAGATCGTGAGTGCTTCTAAGATTGACGTTATCTCGTAATTGAATAACTCCTTCGTCGAGTAAGAGGCCTCCATTGCGATACTCGGGAAGTCCTGTAAGGCGAGATAAGTTCACAAGTGTGTATCCGGCATTTTGAAGTGGATCTAAAAGAGAATAACAAAGCCACTGCGAGAGTTTGTGGAAGGGCATCAAGGAGTTAAATGAGAGTTCTCCAAAAGGACTGTAATGCCAACAATCACCGAAATTAATTTCATCACAATTAAGGCGCTTGGGCCATAAATCTTGAAAGCCAATGAGTATGTCGCTCAATAGTTTTGAAGCACTGTAATTATTCTTATTTTGATTTTGAATGCTATAGCGAAGGATATTTCCAGGCCTCAATTCCTTGTTGAAAGTGAAAAATTGGGATCTTTTCGACATACAGACAGCAAGATTTTTAATGAGTTTAAAACGACTTTCTACTCCTAAAAGTTGATTGTCTGCTGTCGATTGAAAAGCCTTTTCAAAAGATATTAAATCGAGTTGTTCAAGTTTTTCAGCGTCTACACGACATGGATCCTTTTGAGGGTCGCGAGAAAATAAACCTTCAACAAACATGTTGAAAGTAGCCACGCCCAAACCTTCGGATCGCGTATAGTGCTTCGAATCTTTATCTTTATAAGACCATTTTTCTCCGGCTCCTGCGTCTAGGTAAACAGAAACAATGCAGAGGTCCCATAGTCTTACGAGTTGCTCTTCTTCGCTTAAATGATGCCAAGTTTTTTGTAATTCACGAACCCGATTGGCATTGCCGGCTTCAAAATGTCTAAAGCGTGAATGAAAGGGAACTTCAAGATTTGGGTAAAGTTCTTTTATAGTTTCCGCTACAAAGGCAGCGCAATCACTGAGTTTATCAGGGTGATACGAAAAGTGCGTGGTGCCTTTTTCGCAACTGGAAAAAATCATTCCAGCTCTTTCTCGAATCAATCTAGGATCGAGAAGTTTTTCAATTTCATCAGGGCTTAATTTAATCTTTTGAGGGCTTTCCAAGTTTATTTATCCTCAATCTTTCGGCCTTTAACTTTTTCAAGGTCGTCGTGGCCTTCAGGGCTGAAATATCCAGCGGCTTTTTTGGCTTCCATTTCAACTTTGGCGTCTTCAGGAATCATTTCGTCTGGAATGGTAGTTCGTTTGAGCACTTGAATACCGCTTTTTACTATGGCGTCGTATTTCATGTTCGACATAGAAACAAGGTTGTCGATTTTTGTAACTCCTAACCAGTGGAGAACATCGGGCATAAATTCTTGGAAGCGCATATCTTGAACTCCAGCCACACATTCTGTTCGGTAGAAATATTTAGAAGCAGTGTCGCCGCCTTCAGATCTTTTTCGAGCGTTATAAACAAGAAATTTTGTAACTTCTCCTAGGGCGCGACCTTCTTTGCGAAAATAGACAATGAGCCCTGTGCCACCCTCTTGAGCTGTGCGAATAGCTTCTTCAATGGCGTAAGTTAAGTAAGGGCGACAGGTGCAAATGTCTGAGCCAAAAACATCAGACCCGTTACATTCATCGTGCACTCGGCAGGTGAGTTTTCGTTTGGGATTGTGTAGACCTTCAAGATCTCCAAAAATATAGACTGAAGTGCTTCCAATAGGAGGAAGAAGTAATTTTAAATCGAATCGAGTGATCAGTTCAGGAAACATTCCACCAGTTTCTTCAAATAGGGCTCGTCTTAAGTCCGCTTCTTCAATTCCATATCGTTCGGCTATGCCGGGAAGATACCAAACGGGTTCTATGGCGGCTTTTGTGACAACAACTTCTTTAGCAGATTTTACAATTTTTCCATCAACTTGAATTCGCTTTTCTTTTACGGCCTCTTCAATTTCCATCATGTTGAGGTGAGCTTGTGTGATGGCGATAGTAGGGCGAATGTCGTATCCCTTTTTGTAATAATCTTTATAGGTTTCAAAAACTCTTCCACCCCAGGGGTCTAAGGACACAATTTTTTTGGGATCGCCCCAAGAAGGATGCGGTCCAATTTCAACGACAGGATTGGTGTTGTGAAGATCGGGTTTGTGTTCAGGAGGAAGTTGTCCGGCTGCTGTCGCCAGGGCTCGGTAAACTGTATAGCTACCGCCGTGGCCTCCTATAGCGTTTTGATGATTGGCAAGTGCATGAGCGCCAATAATGGGGCCTCTTTGAAGCGGGTCAGGATGACCCCATTTGATTTCAGGGGAATCCCGGTAAATCTTGTGGGGGTGAGACGTGAGGACAATGTGTTTTTTTCTAGCTTCAGCCATAGATCAACTATCCTAGAGCGGCTTAGGCTTTAAGAAAAGCCCTTCCTAATTTAAGGGTAAAGCTTTAGTATGTAATTCATGGTGACAACCGTATTTGTGGCTAATTTGCCCTTTGATTGGGATGAAGTTGCCATAAAAAAATATTTTGCCAATTATGTCCCTATTTTGAAAATAGACATCGTTAAAGATCCTTTGACTCATAAAAGTCATGGCGCAGCGCTCTTGACGCTTGGATCCGATGACGATGCTCAAAAGCTTATTGATAAATTTAATAGACAATTAGCTGAAAAAAGAATGTTGTCTCTTAAAAAGGCCGAAGGCATTTAAAGTTGAATTCCACTCAAATTTTATTCTTATTTGTAGCGTCCTCATTTTTTTGGTCTTGCTTTGATTTGGCTCGTAAAAAATTGACTGAGAAATTGAGTGTTCCACTCACACTTTGGATATTAATGCTTGGTCAAATTCCTCTTTATGCTTCATTCTTTATTTCTCCAGACCAAAGACACGTGAATTCCGTCTATTGGTTTTGGGGTTTCTTAGGCTTGCTGGTTAATTTTGCAGCCAATAGTTTGTTCATTGTTTCTGTAAGTATTTCTTCTTTTTTGAAAACTGTGCCCATGTTGTCTTTTACTCCTGTGTTTAGTGTGATTTTTTCCTTATCACTTTTAGGAGAGCGTTTAAGTTATTGGCAAATGCTGGGTCTAGCCGCTGTGGTGTTGGGCGCCTTTATGCTCAACGGCTGGCCGTCCATTAAAGGCGATAAAAAGGGTCCATTCTTAATGCAAATGGCGGCTTTAGCTTGGGGCTTGATGGGGGTGATCGATAAAAAGTGCCTTCAAGTATCATCTATGGCCACGCACACAGTTTTTCAAACTTCGGGTTTATTTATTATCAGTAGTTTTTGGTGTTTATATCTAAAAGAGTTTAAGAATTTAAAAAATTTTAAAAATTACGGAGCCGCCGCCATAGGTGGAATTTTTTCTTCTGTTTTGGCCGTTGTTTGTCAGCTTTATGTTTTAAAATTTGTGCTTGTTCCTGTGCTGGAAGCCGCTAAAAGAGGATTGGGTCTATTTTGGACGGTGCTGATTGCGCGTTTAGTTTTTTCTGAAGATTTAGAAGCTCGAAAGTTATTGAGCTTGGGCGTTATGGGGCTTGGACTTTACTGGCTTCTGGCTGGGATTTGATTTAAAAATCATCCATGCGAAGAAAAGCTGAATTCATTTTATTTTTAACAACTTTTTTTTGGGCTTCAGCTTTTATCGTAGTTAAAGAGTCTCTTCATTATATACAACCATTCACTTTTGCGGCACTTCGATTTCTGTTTGGTGCCTTGTTTTATTTTCCTGTTCTTCTTTTAGGAAGGCAACTCAAAGGAAAATGGTTTTTGAGTCGAGAAGGTTTTTTGTTGGGATTGTGTTTGGCGTTGGGTTTTCTTTTGCAAACATTGTCTCTTGTTTATACTAGTGCCTCAAATTCTGCCTTTTTAACCTCACTCTTTGTGATTTTTGTTCCTTTATTAGGCTTTCTCATTTTTAAAGAAAAATTTTCTAAGAGAATTTTGTGGGGCTTGTTGTTGTCTGTAGTGGGTTTGTATTTTTTGTCTAAACCTGATTTTGCTCAGAATAGTGTCGTGGGACTGGGCGATTTTTTATCTATTCTTTGTGCTTTGGCTTTTGCTGTTCAGATTATGCTTATCAGTCGCTTCACTCGTAAGGGCAATGCTGTTGTCCTAGCTTGGCAACAGATTTTTTGGTGCGGCTTTCTTTGTGCCGTTATGGCTTTGATTTTTGAATCCGCTTCTTTTGTCGAATTACAAAACAATTTTATCATTCCAAAGGTGTGGGGTGGGGTTTTGTATTGTTCACTTCTATGTACGGCTCTGGCGTTTTGGGTGCAGGGAATTTATCAAAGACATACGACAGATTTCAGAGCCACTATTATTTATACGGTAGAACCAGTATTGGCGACAATAATGGCTGTGGCTTTAAAGCAAGAAGTTGTTGGTCAAACAAAAGTGCTCGCCTTTTTTATTCTATTTGCGGGCATCTTACTAGCATTAGAGCCTAATAAAAATCAAATGTCGTGATTGTTAGCGTTTAGTATTTTTTGAATTTTATGGAGATTCTTAGGTAATTTTTTAAAAGCCTTAGTATTGAGGTGCAATCCAAAGAATTCCTCAACGGCTTTAAATATTTTCTTGGCACTTTTATTTTTTTTAAGAATTTTGTCGGTAATCAGAAGGGAGCTATTTCCGGTAATTCGATCGTATCTATTGATGGTGGAGGATCTTGAGTTAATGTCGAGCAGTGTGTGTTCGAGGGATTTATTTCTTAACTGAGATAATGCCGACAATATTTCGATGTAATTTTTTTGAAGATTTAAGCATTCGTTTTCCCGTGCGTTGTTAGATTCTAGATCTTTTTTTAAGGCATAACGTGATCTTGTGGATTTCACAAAGTCTGACCATTCCCAAGGTTTAAAGTCTCTGAGTAGGGATTGAGGGAATTCACGTAGAAAATCACGCATACAGAAAACGGCATTGCTGGTCACTCCATCAGACACTTTATAGATACCCTTTTTTGATTGGACTCTCTCAAAAAAGCGAAATGATTTTTCGAAGTTAGATATTAATTTTAAATGTTTCGATAAGAGTTCAGGAATATGAGCGGATTTAATTCCGATTTGTTCGAGTAGAAAGTGTTTTCGGTAGTAATCAAACATCGAATCAAATCTTTTGGTGGCATAGGACTTCGAGTATTTAGATATCTTTTGCTTTTTCCCACTTTTTATAAAGTCTACAAGTTGATGAAAACTTTGCACGATAAATCGAGCTTTCTTTTTTTGTTCACTGATATTAGTCGACCATCGGTCGGTGTCATCGTATCGGTAATCTTTATGAAACAATCCGAATTGTCTTATCGAACCGTAGTCGAGTATTCCTGCGTTTGAGGCAAGAATGTTGTCGCCATCCCAATCGAGCCAGCAGAATATATAAAAAGATTCAAAGAGAGCTGCGGAACGAGAAAAGGCATCGATCATTTTTTCTAGAAAAAAATCATAAGGATTAGAGTCTTCTTCGGAAAACTCCCATTCTTTATTTTTTCGTTGTCGAGAAATAAAATGATCCGTAAGCGTTTTTAGATCTTTCCAATTCTTTTGTTTGAGATATCTAAAAAAATGAGCGGGTCTAATGAGATTGCAACTCACTCGAACATTTATGGATTCTCCGTTGGGATATTGTATAACGGCTAAACATCTTTCCGTTGGATAACCAGCTGCATGAAACACTTCGCTCATAATGACGGCAGAAATTCCATCTTCAAGATCGGCAGTGCCGCAACCATAAGAGATCGAAGGGTCACCACTTTCAAAAAACTTTCCACTCATAGCCGTAGCTGGGCTTAAACAAGTGGCGCCCGTTCCACAGCTGCTAATGTCCCATACTTTCTTTCCATTGCTAAAAGTTCCGTTCCAAATACTTCTTCCATCTCCAGAGGTGCTTCCATTTTTAATGGGATGTTGCAGTTGAAGGTAGCGCGTGGCCATAAAGGTGTTGGGTTTTATTTTTTTAAATTTTTTCTTTTGTGCAATGTCGTATTCGTTGATGATGGTTAGAGAAAATGTTTCAAGAATTTTTTTAACTAAATCTTTTGTAAGTTTGTGATCGTGTTCGTTCGTTATTAGGCCCATCTCTTTAGCGAGATTGAAATTAAAATAGGCAATTTTTCCATGAGCTCGTGGTCGAGCTCGGTAAAGCACGCAAAAGCTTGGGATTTGTCCTTTGAGAGGATGTTGTCCTGAAATCTGATCAAATTGAGAATATTCTGAATCCTCGACAGATTTCTTATCAAGATCCTTTACGGCTGCACGTGTCATCAACTACTTAACGGAAGAGCTTATTAAGAAGTTTAGTCTTTAAGCTTATAAAATCCTGCTTTTGAAAAGGCAAAGACGCCGTGCGGCAGCCCAGGAGTCCTTTTATAAGCTTTTGGGCCCACGCTTTTTTTATAATGTCATATGATGAATGAGTTATTTGGAGGTTTTAGCGATATGAAATTTCAACTTTTGCCACTTCTATTTGTTTTAAGTTTTTGTTCGAGTGGTCCCTCTCCTCAAACTTCCACGACAACTAATAATGGAACAGTTTCTTCAAATGAAATTAGAAGTGATTACGTAAAAGGAGAAATAGCAAAGCTCTGCAAGGCTTCTATCGCAAAAGCACAAACTAGTGTCGATGCCATCGCCACCACTTCCGTATCTTCGAGAAATATTGATAACACTCTTCTGGCTCTTGAAGAATCAATGGCCATACTTGAGCATGAAACTTCTCCTTTAGTTTTTATGAAAGATGTTCATGTTAATGAAAAAATTCGGGAAGAGTCCTTGGCTTGTGCTAATGAAATCAATCCATTTTTAGTGGCTACTTTTTTAAGAAAAGATCTTTATGCGGCCGTTAAAGATGTGAAGCCAAGAACTTGGCAAGAAAAAAGACTCTTTAATGAGACCATAAAATCCTTTGAAAATAATGGATTGAAACTTGCTGACGACAAATTAGCGGAGCTCAAGAAACTCAAAGAGGAGCTCACTAAAATTGAAACTGATTTTGATAACAATATTGCTGAAGACAAACAAACAGTTCTTCTGAGTGCAGAAGAGCTTAAGGGCGCTCAGGATTCGTTTATTCAAAGACTTAAAAAAGATGCTTCTGGAAAATACATAGTCACAATGAGTTATCCAGATATTTTTGGAACACTTCAAAATGTGAGCGTAAGTGAAACGCGTAAAAAAGTAAATTTTGCATTTATGAATAAAGCCTCTCAAAAAAATCTTTCACTTTTAAAAAGAGCGGTGGAGTTGAGGCAAGATATTGCTGAGAGATTAGGTTATAAAACTTGGGCTGATTATAAAACCTCTCAAAATCGAATGGCAAAATCTTCCAAGGAAGTTTGGAATTTCCTCAATGAATTGAGAGGAAAACTTAAAATTGGTAATCAGCGCGATCTAGCGGCTATGGAAGCTTTTAAAAAGCAGTTAGATCCTCAATCAGGACCCATAACTGCATGGGATTTACGTTATTTGGATTTTCAACTTAAGAAGAAAAAATATAGTTTAGATGAAGAAAAAATCCGTGAGTATTTTCCATCTGAAAAAACCGTTGAGGGAATGTTTAAAGTTTATTCTACAATTCTTGGTGTGAATTTTGAGAGAGTTGTGGATGCAAAAACATGGTCTCCTGATGTGCAGTTTTATAAAATTATAGATAAGAAAACTAAGGAAACTGTAGCCTTCTTCTATACTGATTTTATTCCACGCGAAGCTAAATATTCTCATGCGGCAGCTTTTCCCCTAAGGTCAGGTCGACTTTTGTCTGATGGAACTTATTTAAAACCTATAGCAGCTATTGTGGCTAATTTTAATCCACCTAGTGGCGACAAGCCCTCATTGCTCAGTCATGACGAGGTTGAAACTCTATTTCATGAGTTTGGACACATAATGCATCAAACTCTAACGAAAGCTCCTTACGCTAGTTTTTCAGGAACATCGGTGGCGCGTGACTTTGTTGAAGCGCCCTCCCAAATGCTTGAAAATTGGGTGTGGGATCCTAAAGTCCTTTCGAGCATCTCAGGACATTATAAAGACTCAAAAAAGAAGCTTCCTGCGCATTTGTTAAAACAAATGATTGCTGCTCGTGATTTTAACCAAAGTTATTTTTACACACGTCAGCTTTGGTTGGGTAATATCGATATGGCCTATCATTCCAATCCGGGATCGCAGGTTGATACAACTGCAATTCAGCAAAAACTTCACAAAGAAATTACTGGAGTTGAAGCCATGCCGGGCACCCACTTTGAAGCCGGTTTTGGTCATTTGATGGGATACGATGCGGGTTATTATGGGTATTTATGGTCCGAGGTTTATGCTCAAGACATGTTTACAGTATTCCAAAAAGGCGGATTGTTGAGTCCTAAGGTTGGGGGCCATTACCGAAAAGTGATTTTAGAGCAGGGCGGAATGAAAGATGCCTTGGATTTAGTTAAGGAATTTTTGGGGCGTAATCCCAGTCCGAAGCCTTTTTACAAGCGCTTGAAGATTTGAAATTGATTCTCAAGCCTTGAGGCGATAGGACATTGTCCAATGTATCTGCACTATTCGGGATATCAATTTTTTGATTTAAATGACCCTCGTTCTATTCGCGACTCTATTTTGGCAAAGGGTAAAGAGCTCGATATTCGCGGCACCCTTTTAATGGGCGAGGAAGGTGCGAATATTGGAATTTCAGGTTTGCCTGAAAATCTTAAGGCTTTTGAAGACTACCTCTCTCAAGAGTTTCGCTTTCCAAAGTTTATTTGGAAAGTGTCTGAAAACCCTGAGCACACTTATCGACGTATGCTCGTAAAAGTAAAAAAAGAAATTGTGACTACGGGTTATCCAGATATTCGCCCTGATAAATTTACAGGTCCTTATCTGCCTCCTGCTGAGTTTCATGATTGGCTCAACAATCGAAATGATTTTCTTTTGTTGGACACTCGCAATGATTACGAAGTTCGCCTTGGAAAATTTAAAGGAGCTAAGGATCTTGCGGTTGGAAGTTTTAAAAAGTTTTTAGAAGTTGTTAATGAGTGGACTGAAGAAGAAAAGAAAAAGCCCGTAGTGACTTATTGTACTGGTGGCATTCGTTGTGAAAAAGCTACGGCCATCATGCTTCAGAAAATGGGTTTTGAAAAAGTCTATCAATTAGAAGGTGGAATCATAAAGTATCTCGAAGAATTTGGAGCCGGTCATTTTGAGGGCGAATGTTTCGTCTTTGATCGACGACTGGGTATTAATGGCGAGCTTAAGGCCACTGACGTGACTATGTGTTACGGATGCCGTGGTCCACTCAAGCCTCATGATTTGCTCGATCCTCGTTATAAGCAAGGAATTCATTGCCCTTACTGTTTTGATAAGAAGCAAAAGGCCCAGGCTGACTCTGCTGCAGTGAGCGAAAATTAAAGAAAATTTAAGATGTTAGCTCTCCCTTAGAACTACTAATTAGAGAGTAGTCCGGAGGGTTGAGTGAATAGGGTATTGGGGTGTTTTTCATCGTGCATTTTCATTTTTTTAATAAACGTATCTGAAGCTTCATTGTTTGGAAGCTGGTATTCCATGCCGGCCGAACTTAATGGTGTGGCCTTGCCGGGTTTAAAGTTTTGGCCGCAAAATAAACATCGACCTATTTTTAAGCATTCTAAATGGCGACGCTCTATCGGTTCAGGTGGCTCGAAGGGATCTAATTACACTGTAGATACTATCGAAGATGTAAATATTTCCGATCTTATTGCTCCCGGATTGAGTGAAAGGCAGTTGAGTCCTCGGCAACGGGAATGTTTTTTTAGAATCATGTCGGGAGCTTTGAATTGTGATGATGCCATTCCATCCCCTTCAAGTGATTCGTTCTATAACGGTAAAATTGATTGGTTCAGATATTCTCGTGAGCTCAGCAATAAGCTTGGAATGAGAAGAACCCGCGATATTCTTAGCGCTGGAATTATAAAAAATTCTTATGATGGTACAGAATTAGAAAATCGAATTGTAGCTGCAACTCGAAATCCTAAATTGATTTATTCAGGCTCAATTCAATCTTTAAGTTCGGCTCGAAAAAAGAGAATCGGTTTCTTTTTGGTATTGGGTTTTAACAGTCAAGACGGAAGTTTAAGAGACATCTATGCTCGACTTGTAGCCGAACTTCGCAAGCAAAATTTTTATGCCAGAGTTCTTGAGACCGATACGGTAGCCTCTTTTAGAAAAAATGCTCCTAGGATAGTGGAACAAATAAATGAAGATCTTCCGCGATTAGATGAGGCGGTGTTATTTTCAGCCTCTAAAGGAACTCAAGATATGCTTTATGCATTAACTGAGTATGGAAATAGAATTTCTCAACCTGAAAAAATTAAAGTTTCATTTAGTTTTTCGGCAGCGGCTCGAGGCAGTCAAGTGGCCCGTTGGCTAACGAGCTCATATAGTTTGTCGGCTGGAATTTTAAGATTATTGGCCTTTAATCCAATCAAACCCTTAATAGGTTCAAGAGAAGGTGTTGAGGCTCTTGCTGAGGACGTTTTAAGTGTATCGCATTATCGACTCACTGATAATTTTTCTCATTTAAAATGGGCCAGCTTTGTTATGATTCCCCCCGAAGAAACTGGATTTCCTAGTCCGGCGGGTTTGCTAACTAAGGTGACAGATTTAATTTATGGAAAATTTCCGCAAACGGGTCCATACGACACACTTGTTGAAAGTGGTGCCCAGATTTTGCCTCCTGATGCGGGAATTAGACAAAGTATTGTTAGAGCGTGGGGCTCTCATAGACTGACTGATGGACATTATATTGATAAAAATCGAACGCCCACTTCTCCTTCTTTTCAAAAGTCTCAAAAAAAGGATGCCGTTAATGGGTCTGTTGACGTTTTGAGTGCATTTTTACGATCTTATATTTGGGAATAACGAAGTTTCGAGACTTTTATCGGAGAATCGTCTAAGTCCACTTTATGAGTCGGCGTAAGCCTTTGTCGCGATGTGAGACATGTAAAATGCGTAAAGAAATTTGCATTTGCGCGGAAGCCGCCATTTGTCGTGAGGTGACACAAGACTTCTCTACAAAAATATTTGTAATAATGCATCATCGAGAAAAGCATCTCACAACAAATACGGCGCGATTAGCCCAGCTAGGGATTGAGACTTGTAAGATTCGAATGAGAGGCTTGCCCAATTCAACGCTCAACACTGAGGGGTTTTTTGAGGAAGCTCGAAAAACTTTGTTACTTTTTCCTTCAGACGATGCAGCCGTTTTGAGTTCTGAATATCTAAGTTCCATTGATAAACCTATCAATTTGTTGGTTCCCGATGGAAGTTGGAGGCAGGCTGCTAAAACTCATAAAAGAGAATTACATTTAAAAGATGTTGCGCGTGTGAAGCTTCCTCTTGGAAAATTATCGGAATATAAATTAAGGCGCGAACCCAAGGCTGAGGGATTGGCTACTTTTGAAGCTATCATGAGGGCATTGGAAATCATTGAAGGTCAGCACGGTCAGCCTGAACTCAAGCAGATGTTCACAAAAATGGTTGAAGGAACCTTGCGGAGTCGAATGGGCGGCCCTCTTCCAGCGCCCCCTTCTTTTAATTTGTAACTGTGCGCCGTAAAGAGTGGTTGGAACAGAATCTGCAGGGTGCAGAGGATGTCACAAGAAATCATAGTAAGAAACCCTTCTTTTTATTCGATAAAATGCGCCAATCCCGAATGTTCGGGCACCTCCGCGAATCTCAAGCGACATGGGCTTTCGCGACCCGTCTCGTGTTTGTGGGGTGCTCGGCGACAACGTTTTCGCTGCAATCTTTGTAAAACGACTTTGTCTGAGAACTTTTTTAAGTTCCATTACAGATTAAAACATAAGGATCCTGCCATTAATTCTAAAATATTT
>JAGNHS010000093.1 GCA_018001635.1 Pseudomonadota bacterium
ATATTAAAGAATGCCCAGAAAAATAATTGGCATATTTTATTCGGAGACGAAGCATCTTTTCCACAATGGGGAAGTTTGTCACGCACGTGGGCTCCAACAGGAGAGCAACCGATAATTAAAACTTCGGGAACTCGAAAGTCTTTTAAAGTTTTCGGATTGATAGAGTATTTTACTGGGAAGTTTTATACAAAAGGAATTGAGGGGAAATTTAATTCGGATAGTTACTCTGAATTTTTATTGGAAGTCATGAGTAAAACAAGAAAACATCTCTGCATTATCCAAGACAATGCCAGGTACCATAATTCTAAAGAAATGCTGGCATTCTATAAAGCGCATGCCTATAAAATTACAGTCTTCAACTTGCCATCATATTCACCTGATTTTAATCCAATTGAAATTATGTGGAAGAAAGTTAAGAGTGCGGGGGTACATTTAAAATATTTCGCAACTTTTGAAGATTTAATTTTAAGTGTTACGGATACGCTATGTTATTTTGAAGATGTTGCAAGTGAAGTTCTTGCTGTTTTTGGATTTTATACAAATGCCAAAAAAAGTTAAGTCGAAAAAAAGGCCCAAATTCATTATCTTTAAAACTATAGTAGTCAATTTCTCTTCTTAGTTCTGTTATGTTTTTACTGAGATGGATCTGCTTTTCATTTTCATAGAAAAAAGCAGTGTTCATTTTTTCTTGTATGAAAAGCTGGCGGAGAATAACTTCTAAATAGATATATTTAGTCTTGTTAATTTCATAGCGATCTTCTATATCCTCAAACCACTTCACACTTTCAGCAATTCTATGTGAGTCAGTCTTTGTTTTGTATTCTAAGATCATGCTTGCCATATATTACCCCTTAGATAACTCTTGATTTTCGATTTTACTCATCAGAGTGATTAATGTTTCAAATGAGGACTTGAAAGTCGGGGCATTGGGTAATGAAGATACAGCACTTGCCCAGCCTTTTTCCAGCCTTCCAGTGTTTAGTTCCTTGAGTGTGTTTGAAAAACTCGCAGGCAAATCAGTTTCACGAAATTCAAAACATCTCTTGATAGCATCATTTAATACTTTGGAGTCCGCCTTTGGTAAAAAGATTGCAAGATCGTGGACATCCTTTGATCGAGAGTTCTGATCGCCGTGAGCAATCAAAGCATGAAGTTTTTCTGCGATGATAGTTTCAATCGGATAAACGGACCAGCTTATGCTTCCGTCCTGAAGGAGAGATGCTGTTTCAATTTTTTGTGGGCCAGGGGTCACAGGATCACCAATACCTAAATCAAATTGAACAACCTTTGCTTTTTTAAGATTTTTTAATACCTCGCCAATTCCTGCTCTATAAACATGACGAATGCCTCCGTATTCACCTTGAGTTGCAAGATCTACTTGGTCTTCAAAGCGAAACCAGACACCGTCATTTAGATCGAACTCTGCTTTTTCCTTTACTAATTTTAGAGTGGATTCAATGTTAGCCTTTATAAGAAGAGCATCAAGATCTACGGTGTAGCGAGGGGATTCATATACTTTTAGTCCAACAAATCCACCTTTAAAAACAAGATGGTTCGAGAGAGTTTTATCTGCCATTAGTCGTGCAAGCAATCGCTCAATTAAAAAAGCGGTTTCAATGTTTGCATACTTTACTCCCAGCTTAGTACTAAGAGCAGTTAGTTTTGTCTGATGGATTCACCTTTAGATTTTGTTGTCATGAAACGATGGCCTCAAAGTATTTGGTAAGATAAGAGTCAAGGCCAAGATCTTTGGCCATCTTTCCAATTTTAGTTAGTGTTGTGAGCTTTTGCTTGATGGCCTCTCGTGCAGCCTTAAGGGCGATCCTTTCTCCAATTTTTGTAGAGAGTTTAAATCCCTCAACAATGGCCCGTTCGATAGAGACTATGCGATAGCCATTGCCATCAACGATACCGTGATCAAGCTTCGTTTTAGTTCGGATGAGGCGATAGCCTTTCTCTCTAGATTTTTTTTCAGGAGCAACTAGAACCCAAGTTTCGCCAGGAACCTGTTCAGCGAGGTTGTAATAAAAAAGAGCAGAGAGTCCGCCTATGGCCGAATCAGAGCCGAACTTTGCACAGGCAACTTGAAAGTCGATCTCTCTATTTACCTGAGCTTTTGGGTGTAGGTATATCCCACGGCCCATTCTGAGGATCTTCTCCTCTTTTACGAGCCTTGAAAGGCTCTGATGGCTCAGTCCTATTTCTTCCGCTTGAGAGCGAGAAAAGGGGCCTAGTTTTTTGAGTTTTGATTCTTGCTTAGGAGTCATAGTCTTAAGTTTGTGGCAAAAGGGGACATTTTTCAAGTAAAATGTCTCTTTTGGCCCAACTTCTTGGATTGCGAGTGAGAATAGTTCATCTATGCCCAAAGCTCTCATGAGCTTCACTTTCAAATTTAATAATTAAATGAAGCCCAATGAAGCTCACTGGCCTTTAACTATCGAAGTTCATTGAGGAATATTTTATTAAAAATACCTCCACCAAATTAAAGTATAAATTAGCCATCGCAAGATGGTTTTTTTATTTCTAATGGTCCATTCTCGAGACATAGGTTACGGTTTTTCTGGTTCCCTGCAAATGGGCCAATTAATAGGTTGGATGACCTATTAAATAGGTTGATTAACCTATTTAATAGAGTATAATAAAAAATATGATTGAAGCAATTTTTGGAAATAAAACGGCTGCTCGAGTAATGCTCTATCTTTTTCATTATGGAGAGGCGTACGCGAACGGGCTTGCTCGTGATATGGAAATCACATTGAGCCAAGTTCAAAAGCAACTCGATAAATTTGAAAATGCTGGAGTCCTGGTTAGCAAGAAAGTTGGAACAGTTAGAATTTACGCTTTTAATCCCAAGCTTGGAGTTGTGAAAAAATTAAAAGATTTGATTAGAGAGTTTTATGAAGCTATTCCATTAGAACAACGACAAGTAATGTTTAGTGAAAGAAGAAGACCACGAAGAAAAGGCAAGCCTGTCATAAAGAAGAAGCTATGAAAATAGATTTTAAAGAATGTACCGAAGAAGAGCTTTGGAAATTTGTTGCAGTTCATCTAAAGAAACATGGCATTGATACTATCTTGGTTGGAGGTGCGGTTGTTTCTATCTATTCTGAAGGCGCATACGAATCTGGAGATCTTGATTTTGTCCTAACAGATATGTTTGTTAAAAACCTTCCGTCCATCATGGGAGAGATTGGTTTTTTTAAAAAAGGAGGTAGGCATTACGAACACCCCGAATGCAAACATCTCTTTGTTGAGTTCCCATCAAGTTTCTTAGAAATAGGGGAAGACAATCAAATCAGTCCAGATGAAATCATTGTTGAAGGTACAAAAATAAAAATTCTGTCGCCAACCGATTGTGTGAGAGATCGCTTGGCCGGATATATGTACTTTAAATCTCGAGACAATTTTGACCAGGCTATTTTAGTAGCAAAGAAGCATCCAGTGAATATTGCAAAAATAAAGAAATGGTGTGCAAATGAAAAGCATTCAGAAGTGTTTGACGAGTTTCATATGGCCTTAAAAAAATAAAGTAACTGGACAGCGTAATTTATAATAATTACTTTTTCTAAAGATTTTATTAGGCCTATCGATTCAGATATAGAATAATAGTTTCAATGAAAATTGAAAATATCGACATAAATAAAACAATTGAAA
>JAGNHS010000017.1 GCA_018001635.1 Pseudomonadota bacterium
GCCTTAAACAATACTTATTGGGACAATGGGGTGGCTGAAATATTTCTTCCGATTGCATAGCAATCAGACCCTTGCACATCCCATACCAAGCCCATCATCCCAGGCCCGGTTCCCCGCGCACAATTAAAATTAGAAACTGCCGATGCTGAGATTGATTCTGTATTCGTTTTCTCCAGGCTCCTGATCAATGTTAAATGCAAAATCAACCGCTAAGGGGCCTACTGGGGTCGAATAACGAAGCCCAACTCCGGTGGCCTTTCTAAAACCTGTACTTAGCTTTTCCAAAGGATCCCCCTTAGTTCGTAAAACATTGACCTCTCCACCCTCAAAAAAGACCGCCATCCCCCAAGCTAAAAATAAAGGTTGTCTTAATTCACTTCTGAATTCATAACTTTGTTGATCGAGAACACCTTTTTGGTCAAATCGTAAATATTTTTCACTCAAAGAACGTATCGACGATCGTCCACCTAAAACTAATCTTTTATTTTCAGGAACGTTATTACTTTTCTCTAAGCCCCACAAACGACTATATCCGGCTGACAATGCGAGTACGGCTCTATTTGGAATGGGAACATAAAAACTATACTTCTGACGCCAAATTACAAAATTGGCTTCGTCATCACCACCCAATTCAGGAATGGCCCATTGAATTGTATTTTGAAATAAAAACCCCTTTCGTGGTTCAAATACATTATCTCTAAGATCATAAGATGCCACAGAGCCCACGGAAGCAATTCGATAATAGTTTTGTCGATTCAATGGAGCTTTAATAATGTCGAATATTTTTGAAATATTATACTCATACAAAGTTTGTGAGAGAGTAAAGTTTTTAAAAATTTCCTTTTCTACTGAAAAGTTTAAAGAAAGTTCCTCAGAATTAAACCCTGAAACTTTTTGATCCTTTAAATACTTAATATCATCAGACTTGCTATACTCAAATTGAGTTCTAAACCTTAAAGGCCAATCAAAAAGATAAGGTTCAACATAAACTGCTGTGTGTTTTTGCTCTATAAATTGATATTGAGATTGATTGAGTTTACGAGACGCTTGAGAACGTAAAAATAACCCTCGATTCCAACCACCCAAATTTCTATAATTTAACTCAGCAAAACCAATTAATCCGAGATCAGTTCTATATCCGGGACCAAACTCAATGGAACCTGGCGCGCGTTCTTTTACGGCAACTTTTAAATCTTTCTCCTGAATTTCAAAAAGTCCCTTATCAAGATCTTCTCTCTGCAATATTCGGCCACCAACGGGGCGCATTTCAACTAATTGAAAGAGTCCTAATCCATAAAGATTTTGTTCAAATAGTTTACTTCGGTCAGGCCCCATAGATTGTCCGACTACAAGAGTATCTTTTTTAAGTTCTCGCAAAATGACGGGATCTTTAGTCTTGTTATTACCATCTATAATGGTCTTGCCCATCACAACCTTAGGACCTAAGTTGACTGAAACACTGACCGTGGCACGAGCTGATGAAGGATCAAGCTTTAACAATTCTTCCTCAGTGGAACTCACACTAGCTTGAATAAAGCCTTCATTCTGACAATAACTTTTTAATTTCGAAGCTAATGAAAACACTTTTGAAGGCGATACATAGTCATCCTTTTTTAAATCAATCATAGAATTGACTTTTGATTCTTCAAAATTTGAAAGACCTGCCAACTGTATATCACCGTATTGATATCTTTGGCCTAGCTGTACCGTAAGCTCTAAATCAAAAAAACGAGTGCTGCCTCTTTGCACAAACCTGTAAGAAAAAATTTTAAAATCTAAATATCCCATATCGCGAACTTGAGAAACAAGTCCGCCTAAAAGGGAAACAATTTGATCGGGTAAATAATAAATATAATGATAAGGCGTTTGATAAGGCTCCAACCATTTAAAAGTGGCTCTTCGCATTAACGCTTCAGACTCAAGTGGAATTCCCTTAAATAATGTTTGGCCCAAAAAATACTGAGTGCCTTCTTTTATATTAAAAGTGATTAATCGTTTATCGGATTCATCAGTTACGTCTCTTTGAATTTTAATATCTTTAAATCCACGCTCTTTATATTGAGTGTTGATTCTTAGCTCAGCTTCAAACATTGAAAAAGGAAGACCTAATTGAACACTTCTTTCTAAAATACTTTCTCGAAGATCATTCTCCCAAAAAAAGACATTACCTTTAAACTGGATATTATATCTAGGACCTTTGGCTAAATGAATATCAAGTTGATTTTGGTTTTGATTCATCAACTCCCATTCAATCTTAGAATCATAATAGCCTTTATCTCTCATTCTCTTTAAAAATCTTCTTCGCACTTCCTCAAGAGCAATAAAATCTAAAGTTAATGGACTTTTTAATTTAGCATTTTTAAATTCATTAACGTTAATTCTCTTCAGAGCTGAGTTAAAAGTTTCTTCAGCCTTCATTTCCTCTAATAGAACCCGTAAATCGCTTGTAGACATTCCACTGAAACCTAGTGTTGAGGTCTCGCGATATCCAGAAAACTGTACAAAGACTCTCAATTTTCTAGCCGAACCGGCTTCATATTGTTGAAGGGCCGGAATAATTTCAAGATCCAACAACCCTCTTTTTTCTAAAAGATCTTTAATTTTAATTCTAATATCAGTGAGCATATCGGCCGTAACAATGTCGCCAGGATTTAGTCCAATATCCGCTAAAATGTTTTCTTTTAATGGATTGGATATTTTTTGATTGCTCACTATTTCAACAGATTCAAGACGTGTATGTAAATCAAGTCCTAATATGAGTTCTCTATTTTGTGTATCATACTCTGCATCGACTCTTTGAAAATTGTTAGTCAATGCCAATCGTGACAAGCCACGGTCCAGTGAGTCCTGATTAAATGAATCTCCTTGTTTTAGTCCAAGAAGATCTAAAATGGCAGGAACATCCACTTCTTCAGAATGAAGTATTCTGATTTCCTTAATAGCGTCGTTGTCTGCAAAACAAAGAGCTGAAAAACCTAGAAGAAAAGCGCGCATTAAATAATATTTCATTTTAAATCAAATTTAAATCGAATATCTGCCCCCATAGATTGCGCCTCAGGCTCAGGACTTTCCCAAACCCCAGTTAAATTCATATTTTTATAAAGTTTATAATCTACCTGAAAATTATTTTCAGGTTTACTTAAATTTAAACTTCGGCCAAAAGTAGCCGTAGTTTTTTTTCCTAATTTTCTTGTCACTTCCACTTTGGTGACAGGATCTTGAGCTGTATTATTTATCTTTGTACCTAAACTGACTTGAAAACCTGTTGTCTTACTCACGTTAGAACCTATCTTTTGACCAAAAACAGCTTGAAAAGCTTCAAATCCAGCTGACTGAATCAATCCTCCACCTTCATTCGAAGTTCCAGACGACAACTCATTTCTTTCAAGGTCCGATCGAATAAATCCAAAAGCCAGTAGTGAAATAATATCTTGAGTAGGCAAAGGTGGTTCACTCTTAAAATCAAGCTTAAGATCAGAGGCTGATCCACTGGCCAACAAATCAATTCTATAATCACCATTGTTATATCTAATATTAGTACTCGCTTGAAGTGCCATATTCGGAACTAAACTTCTTTGAAAGTTTGCCGTTCCTCTAGAAATAGAAAAGGTTTGATCTCGAGCATAAAGGAATCCTTTATCTATGTTTAAATTTCCAACAAATAAAGGATTAACATCACTCCCTGATATCAGTAGAGATCCAAACACTTGTGTTGAAGCTAAAGAATTTTTAACTAAAAATGTATTATTCACTTCTGCTTTAATATCAAAAATTAATGAGGGGCTTTGAACCTGACCAATTCCATAAGTCATTCCACCACCTGAAAATTCTTTTGCGTACAATCCATTAGAAACAGCAAGGTTTCCCTTTAAAGTGTATGGAAGTTTAGGACCCGCTAAAAGCAAATTTCCATCTAAAGTCATTGGAAATTCGCTTAACAAAGCTACCTGCGCCTTCTGAAGTTGAAAATTTAAGTAAATTCCTCGATCTTTCGACAACCATCGATAAGTTCCTTGAAATTCTGCTCGACCACTCCCCATACTACCTTCAGCTTGGGATATTTCTAATTTTTCACCATTCATTTTTATAAGTCCACGAGCATTTTCTACAGGCTGTCCTACGTTCTTTATCGAAAAACCTACTTTCTCCATTTCTGCATTAAGATTCAAAGATCGATCATTTAAGGGAAGTGATAAATTTCCATTGATTTTAAAGCTCCCCGCATGAAAACGAAGCAAGTCTGGCACAAAAGTATCCACTAGATTTGAATTCAAATCTCCATTGACACGAATACAATGTGAACAGTTTTTAGAATCTAATACAAAAAGTGATCCATTTTGACTTCGAAGTTCTCCAGTGGCTTCATAATTATTCCAACTTAAATTTTGCTTTCCAGCCAACCAAACTAAAGGACGCTCAAGTCGATCAGATTTGAGAGTTAACCCCAAATTATCAGTTGAAATCTGCCCTCCTGATTCAGACCAATCGTAAGTGATGAGACCTCTAGAAATTAATTCATCGTTTCTCTGAGAATCATTAATCATCGCAAAGAGAATGGATAAACCTTCTTCTTCAGCTTTTAAGTGAACTTTCTTAAGTTGCCACTCATCGCCCTTTTTTTCGGACTGAAACAAACCTTCATGCTTCGAAGATTTCATTTGGAATTGAAGATCTTTTCCATTTCCCTTAGCAGAAACCTGAATTGGCGCTAAAGAAAGCTTATCAATCTTTAACTGACTTAAAGATGCATTAAAATCCCATCCTCCAAAAGTACTCCAATTTCCTGATCCCGATGCAAAACCATAATCAAATATCTTTTCTACACTGGGTATAAGATTGAGTGATTTTATTTTAATGGGATGTAATTCAAAATGTAATTGAGATTTGTCGGGATTCAAATCTCCACTCATGGAAAAACTTCCTTCTTCTTTAAAAACTAGCATTTCTTTAATTAAGAGTTTGTTCACGTAGGTTTCAGCAATCAATCGGGCACTGTTAAAAGCTAAACCAAAAGATTTTAAATTACGACCCGTGAGCATCATAGGACCCTTTAACCTCTGAGGACTGCTCATATCCAAAGCTCCGTTCATTTCAAGGCTTCCACTCCAAAAACCATGAACTGGAATTGTTTCAGGATCTAATTTAAATTGCCATTCATATTGATCAAAAAGGGTGTCGAGTTTCATCCATCCTCCCACACCCGGTCTCGAATACAATTGTCCAAGAATATGGGC
The DNA here is from genome assembly GCA_018001635.1 of Pseudomonadota bacterium. GTDB lineage: Bacteria > Bdellovibrionota > UBA2428 > UBA2428 > UBA2428 > JAGNHS01. The sequence continues at coordinate 5,235 of JAGNHS010000017.1, forward strand.
TTTTCCACCGCCTTGATCGAGCCTGAGAGGACCCATATGTAAAATTTTATTTTCGTATTTCAACAAGCCCGTAAGTTTTCCTAAATCTTGCTCCAGGACAGACATCCCATTGATACCAAGATCAGCATTCACCAATGTTCTTTTTTTAGGTTCCTGTGAATAATCGTAATGAATATCAGCTTGCGCATTTAAACGCCCAGCTATCTTTATTCCTACAAAATTTTCTAAGACCTCACTAAGATCCGTGTCTTTGGGAGTGGTTTGGATATCTAAAATTGTAGGATTATAAATCACCTTACCAGTTAAAGGAATTTCAACATTTTCATTCCACACTAATTTCATGTTTTCTAAAAATAAATCTTTAGCGAGAATTCTAACTTGCCCTTCAAGTTTTACAGGATTTCCCCTTAAAACTTTTGAAGCCGCTTCTAACTTATACATTTTAGGATCGGAATAAACATCAAAAGCAGACAGGTTTAGATGAGATTGTCCGATAATTTCAAAATTTTCTAACGGGCCCTGAAAATCTAAAACTCCGTTAACTTGAAGCTTCACGTAACACTCTTCAACACTTGAAGCCCTAAGAATCCCACAGAGCCCAGCATCTTCAGCCTTTAATTGTCCGGATATTTTTCCACCTGCTATTCTAGTTCCATCTAGAAGAATTGTATTCTTTATCGAATTGGGCTCCCAATTGGTTCTAGGTAATTCAATTTTAAAATGCTTAAGAAGAACGGAATCATTTTCCCAAACGATATCCCCATCCACATTGTTGGGATGATAACCATCAATTTTAAAATCTCTTAATTTTAAATTGGCATATAGATTTTTTTTATCTGATCCTTGAGAGTGATAGGTGGCCTCAAGTTTTAAATGGCCGCTAGGCTTAAGTTGAGTATTCCAATCTTTAATCTGAGGAGTGTGCAGCAACCAGCTATCAAAATTTTCTACTGGTCCCTCAACCTGAACCTTAATATCACCAGGCCATCGTCCGCTCGTTCTCACAAAACTTTCTTCATCAAGATCAACATTGATTTTACGAATGGCTAAATAATATTTATCGATACCCTCACTAAGAATTAGCGCGGAGGCCTCTACTCGCTTAATGCTTCCAATCCTTTTTGGAAAATCAATATCATTAACAACACCTTGAATTCTTAACTGACCTCGTTCGAGATTCTGAATATAAAATGATTCGATATTTGCCTTAAGATCAGAGGCAAGAATTCTAGCGTTCTTAAGCTCTAATTCTTCATAACTTATATTTCTTTTTTTAAGTATCTCATTGGCCTTAATGACAAAATTTGCAATTTTACCAGGAATGAGTTCAGGATCATTTTTAGTGTCATCTTTATCATCCCAGTTTATTCCAACACGCCCCAAAAGATCCACATCTTCAACATAAAGTCCTTTTAAGTGAAGATCGCCGAGCATGAGATATAGAGGCGAAAATTGAAATTGAACTTCTTCAGCGGCAATGTTTTGAGATTCTAAACTTAACTTTACTTTTTTAAATGAAACGGCAAAACGAAACGGAGACACACTCCAATCATTGCTCTCAACTCTTAAACCAGTACGAATTCGTAAAACTTTTAAAGAAAAATTTAAAAGCATGCGAGAGACCACGGGATCTTGCAAAAATGCGAGACTTAAAACCAGAGGTAGGCTTAAGCTCAAAGCTATGATGAAAAATCTATGCCTATAATAGAACATGGTCTAAGCTATATTCTATTCTCTGACGAGCCTAAGTGCGACGTCAGAATAGTGTGGATTCTTTCTATAAACAGCGTCAAATCTTTGAGCCGCTTCAAGGCGCAATCCTAAAGCTTCGTAAGCCAAACCAGACAAATAGTTGACGTGAATTTGTTCTTCTAAACTCCAGTGATGAGCTCTAGCCATAGCCAGTGCTTCTGAGGATCTATTCAACTCAACCAAACAACGCAACTCCCACAATTTCATAGGACCAGAAACAGGCGATACAGTTTGTAATTTTTGTAAAATTTCGAAAGCCAAAACCCAATCGCCAAAACTTCCTGCAAATAAAGAAAGATCTAAAGCCAATTGCTTAAATTGATCTGAAGGAATTTTTTTCCACTCCGAAAACAAAGCACCTAATACTGAATTTTTTCCAAAACGATCATCTATGGCCAGTTCAAGATCTTTTACGAGTTTATCGAGAAGCTCTTGAAGATTTCCGTCGTCCATTAAGCCAACAACTCATCTTCAATCCACTTAGTCCAAAAATTTGCTTCAGGAAAATTTTTTGTTCCTAAGATTTTCTTATGAAGGGGAATATTGGTTTTAATTCCTTCAATGGTAAATTCACCCAAGGCTCGTAGCATGGTCTTTTGCGCTTCTTGACGATTGGCCCCAAATGTTACCAATTTACCAATCATAGAATCGTAAAATGGAGGAACCATAGCTCCCGCATAAGCTGCAGTATCCACTCTCACATTACGACCGCCAGGTAGAATCAATTCTTTAATAGTTCCTGGACAAGGCACAAATGTGAATGGATCTTCTGCATTGATTCTACATTCAATAGAATGACCCTTAATAATAATATCTTCTTGTTTAAATGGAAGCTTTTCTCCACGAGCCACATTGATTTGTTCTTTTACCAAATCAAGCCCAGTCACAAACTCAGTCACAGGGTGCTCTACTTGTATTCGAGTATTCATTTCCATGAAATAAAAATTCATTTTTTCATCGACAATAAATTCTATAGTTCCGAGACCTTCATACTCTACTGCCTTAGCCACTTCGCAAGCGGCTTGGCCCATTTTCTTTCTCAACTCTTCAGTCATCACGGGAGAAGGAGCTTCTTCAATAACTTTTTGATGTCGGCGCTGCAACGTGCATTCTCTTTCGCCGAGATAAACAACATTTCCATGCGAATCTGCAATGATTTGAATTTCAATATGTCGAGGACGAGCTACATATTTTTCTAAAAAAACTTCAGAGGATGCAAAAGCTGTTTGAGACTCACTGCGGGCAGAATGATAAGTTTTTTCCAATTCTTTAGGATCCGAAACAACACGCATTCCTCGTCCACCGCCACCGTGGCTGGCTTTGATGAGGACTGGAAAACCAATTCGATCAGCTTCAGAAAACAAAGTTTTTACATCTTGAATTGCAGGAGTTCCGGGCAAGACTGGCACGCCAGCTTTTTCAACAATCTCACGGGCTCCGACTTTAGAGCCCATTTTTTTTATACTAGTTGATTTTGGACCAATAAATTTAATTCCACATCTCTCAACAACCGCAGCAAATTCACTATTTTCACTGAGAAAACCATAACCGGGGTGAATGGCATCAGCACCCGTGAGTTCACAAGCCGACATTATTGAAACAATATTCAAATAGGAGTCTTTGGGCCTATTCCCACCAATACAGACACTTTCATCTGCACTGCGAACATGCATGGAATGAGCGTCACACTCACTATGAACAGCCACCGTGTGCAAACCCATTTCACGTGCAGTACGAATAATTCTAAGAGCGATTTCCCCTCTATTGGCTATTAGTATTTTTTTCATAGTGGTTCTATTTCAAACAAAGATTCGCCATATTCCACAGGAGTCGCGTTATCGATAAGAACTTTTACCACGCGTCCCTTGAGATCACTTTCGATTTCATTCATCAATTTCATGGCTTCAATAATGCACAAGGCATCACCCGATTTTACAATTTGCCCTACCTCAACAAAGGGTTTTTGGTTGGGACTTGAAGAACGATAAAAAGTTCCAACGAATGGGGATTTTATCGTAACTGTCTTAACTTGATTAACAGGAGCTGCGGGAGATTGAGTAGGAAGCTTTACGCTTGGAGCTGCTTTAGCTGTGCTTGTCAGTGCCGCTACAACAGAAGCGTCGATGACTTGCGCTTTGTCTCCTTCGAATTTTCTCATATGAAGTATTGTAGAAGACACCTCAACCTTGAGTTCCGCTAATTTTTGTTCATTCATGAATGAAACTAGATTTTCAAGGAGTGCAAAATCTACAGGAGATTTTGCGTTCGAAAGTTTTTTTTCTACTTTTTTTGTCTTTGTTGTTTTCTTATTTATTGACTTTTTCAACGTAGTCCCCCGTACGCGTATCAATTTTGAGAATGTCACCTTCTTTAAGGTGCAAAGGAACAGTCACAACATGACCACCTTCTAAAGTGGCAGGCTTAGAAGCTCCAGTGGCCGTATCACCCTTAAAGCCAGGTTCACAATAAACAATGGGAAGTTCCACAAAGGTGGGTAACTCAATGTTTATGGGTTTTTCATTAAAGAAAAGAACTCCCGCCGTAATATTCTCTTTTAGGAAAGGTAATTGCTCACCCACCAATTTTACTTCAAGAGCAATCTGCTCATAATTTGTGGTGTCCATAAAATGAAGCATGCTTCCATCTGAAAAAAGGAATTGCATTTCCTTATATTCCATATTGGGTTCATCAAATTTTTCGTTGGATTTAAAAGTTCTTTCAAGTTGTTGACCGGTTTGCAAATTTCTTAATCGGCATCGAGTAAATGCATTACCCTTACCAGGCTTTACGTGTTGAAAATCAACCACGGTGTAGGGAGCGCTATCGATCAAGATTTTGGAATTCTTACGGATATCATTAATTTCAATCATAACGGGCCAAAATCTAGCAGCCCCAGGGCCATTTTGAAACCCTCAAATAGACTTTCAGGGCTCTAAAGATTGAATCAAGGCTTCTAGGAGTTGCTTCTCTTTTAAGAGCTTAGTGAGCTCCTTATTATCCTTAAGCGAAAGGCTCGAAGGACCCTTTAAAACGGCACTAAGTTGAGGATCGCCAGCAATATCCGGTGCCATAGCCTTAAGAGCATCCAACTCTTTTTGCGCTCTTTGCAGCTGACCTAAAGCCGCCAAGACTCTAATAAAAATTTTCCTTGCTAAGAGGTTGTCGGGATAAAAATTAACTACGGCCTCAATCTCGGTTAAAGCCTCGTCCCATTCTCCTTTATCGAGCAATATATTGGCATAGGCCACCCTGCCTCCGGCATAGTAGGGATGACGCCCGATACCTTCGCGGCAAACATTTTCAGCCTCATCAAGTTTCCCCATTCTTCTGTAGAGATCAGCCAAAGGAGCAAAGACTCTAGAGTCAGGATTTTCCTGATAAATTCTCAAATAACGATCGAGCTCAGCCGTATCAACTTCTTCGACCACGCCTCTTCCTCTCACCCTCTAGGGTTTCTTGAAGATTTTTTTTCACTTGAAGAATCGTAGCCTCGGCGCATTCGCGAAGCTTTTTAGCCTCGACAATCCACTTTTCTTTTTGAGCTTGAAATTGAGGATTAGAAACAATCTTTTCATGAACTTCTTGTCGAAACTTTATAACTTCCTGAACCCCTACTTGAGTGGCTTGCTCAACCACATCAATAATCTTCTTCTTGTCAAAGGATTCAAAATCTTTAACCTTTTGAGTGACTTTCTTTTTAATGGATTCAAGCGTCTTCATAGTTTTCATTCTAATTCCCTATAAAATTTAAGAAAAGACGCTCTGACGTTTTATTATTGAATCTGACAATCACCGCTGGCCGATGCCACTGAGTAAAGTTGGTAAACTTCACTCTTTCCATCATCATAGGATAAAGTCATTTTTGTATTTTCACACTGACCCGAAAAAGAGTACCTAACACCATCATCACTTCCAGACCTATTCGTTGTAGGGTTTGTACCTTGAATGTAAGACAAGCTCACTTCTCGCTGAGACACATCATGCTCATAGAGACCCTTATAAATAGCGGCCCCACCCACTTTATTAACCACTTGAGTTAAGCAAACACCGGCTCCTGGCTCAAAAATCATCACTTTGAAGTTATATTCTAAATCATCAGCTGATTTTCCAGGTTCCAAGTACTTCCACTTATTAAGAATGCTGTAGGTACTGGATCCATTACAGTTACCTTGCTGACTTAAAGTCTGATTTTTATTGCTACAAGATTGATTAAAGAAAACTAAACTTGCCAAAACTAAGTAAAAGCCTAAGTGCCGACTCATATTAGGAATTATCGCCCATTAAGAGTCGATTAAAAAATCAAGTTATGGTTAAGGCAAAAATCCAATAATTACATTATATTAACCTAGTTTTAGGTTTAGCTTTTCAAGCTCAATTCTGCTCGTTTTACGCCAAATTAGCTATCGCATCACCTAGTTCCATTCCCTCTAAAAAAATTATTTTTGAAGCCCACGCCAAATCTAATGCAATGAATCATTTTTCGGTCTATGTTCGCCATCCATGTTTAGCTTCAAAAATTTAATTTTTACTCTAAGTCTATTTTCAATTTCTATAAAAGCTCAATTGCTTCCCTATGAAAGCGGTCGCATAGACATCTTCAAAACTTCTGCTGCTATTCATAAAAATTCACTCGAATATTTAGTCATCTCAATCGATCAAAGAATCAAAGCCATTGGTCGAGTGTCCACAGCGGATTACGATCACAGCACAGATGCGCAACGCTGGGAAATCGTAGGGATTCATAAAAAAAACAAATCCAAAAAACATGGCAACTCCCCAATGCCTTATTCTTTCATGCTCTCTGATTGGGGCGCTCACGATTATAATGGAAGCTGTTTTCATGGCACTTACGATTATGGTTATGGCAGCTTTGGTTATAGAGCCTCTCATGGTTGCATTCGTTTGTGCACGGAAGAGGTCTCTAGCTCAAAAAAAATGTATGACGCCGCTGGATTGCATCGCTTTGTTTGGAAATATCTCAATCCTTTAGATTTTGACCAAATCGCACATCCTAATTCAGGATGGTTTAAAGATTCCACTGATGAATGTGAGGCTTTCGCGTTAAATGAACTCAATGAAAAAGTGCGCATTTACACTCATGACAAAAAATCACTGGCTAAAAAGGAAGGTTGGAAAGAACTCTTTGAAGAACTTTACTCTAAAGAACTGATTCTCGAAGCCGTGGGAGACAAACGCGGTAGCCCAAAAACAAGTTACAAGGAATTTATTTGGGAAAATCTCGATGCCGTAACTCAGCAAAGAGTTCAACTCAATCCCAATGTGCTTAACGCTCTGGATGTTTTGGAATTAAAAAAATAAGTTCAAAATTTTTACTTTAAAAATATTGTAGCCCTGAGTTTTTACTCAAGGCTACAATTTAAATTTCACAGGGTGAAACCTACCGATTAACGACTCGAACCACCTTCATTGCGAAGCATATGATAAACGTTTAATCGTCCGCTAGAAGCAATTTTGTCTTTATAAACTTGAATCTTATCTGAAGATTTCATTAGCCTTTCGCGAACAGCTTTGGGACTTAATGATGAATCTTGCGAAAGCAATAAAGCCACAGCTCCACTCACATGAGGTGTTGCCATAGATGTTCCACTCAAGCTTTGATAAGTTCCGCCTGGCTTAGTGGAATAAATATTTTCTCCAGGCGCCATAATGTGCACCATTTTCTTCCCATAATTTGAGAATGAAGACATTTGATCTTTATTGTTAGAAGACGCTACAGAAATCATATTATCAACCGCGTAATTTGCCGGATAACTTGCTTTAGTATCGTTATTAGAAGATTCGTTACCAGCAGCTGCAACAAAGACAATTCCAGCTTGGCTGGCCTTAACAATGGCTTCTTTTAAAATGTCAGAAGAACCGCCACCGCCCCATGAATTGCTCATGATGTTAGCGCCATGCTCTCGCGCCCAATCAATACCCTTAACGGCATCACTGAGTGCGCCTGAACCTCGAGAATCCAAAAATTTAATAGCCATGATGCTCGCACGCCATGCCACACCAACCACACCCACTCCATTATTTCCAACCGCTCCGATAGTACCGGCACAATGAGTTCCATGACCATTATCATCTTTAGGATCGAAAGTATTTTTTATAGCGTTGTAACCAATAATGTCTTGGTTGTTTGGCCCTTTTCCATGCCAAAGATTATCCTTTAAATCAGGATGTGAATAATCAATACCTGTATCTATTACAGCGACAATAACTCGATCACCTGACGTGCGAATTTTCCAGGCCTTTGAAGCAGCAGAATCCACACCCTTAAAACCCGCGGTGCCCGCTGAATCTTTTTGCGCAATATTTCTCATACCCCATAACTGCCCAAAGCTAGGATCGTTAGGAACTATAGAGGGAAGTCCATCATCAGCAGGTGCGTTTGGAACTGGATTTCCACCTCCAGGATTAGAACCTCCCGCCAATGTGTAATACAAATAATTGGGTTCAACTTTTTTTGCCCCAGGAATTAAATTCACGAGTCTTGAAAGTGTTTCGCGAACACTCAAAGCAGAATCTGTATATTGAAAACGAATGTGATCGCGAGATTTTCCTATAATTTCTTTTACAAGAACTCCATTCTCTCGAGCCTTTGCGCTCATATCATTCAAAGAATTGATTCTTTGAGTGTCGAGTACAGCCACATACTCACCTGGTATTCTGTCGGGTCGTGACTGTCGGCTCCCAACTTCTGCCATAATTGGCAAAGTTGCCGCTACGGCAACAAAAATTATTATATTATTTTTCATGGACTCCCCCTCGTGATGCTTCAGTTTATTAAATTCACAAATGCGGAGCTTAAAATTGTTAATGGCAAAAATGGATTTTAAGAAAAATTAATGTCAATTCTTTGGATAATTCTTAATTTCGATTTTTTATTCTCACTGCCAAATTTCTATGGCCACGACTCTCATGAGTGTAGATTAAAATTGTAGGCAATGAATTGGCTTCAGAGCTTTTCTCAAGTGTTTCTTCCACTTTTTGTAGCCATAGACGTGATTGCTCTTGTTCCAATTTTTTTAACACTCACAGAAAATCTTAACAAACGTGAACGATCAAAACTCATTCACGAAGCTTGCTTAACGGTGCTCCTCACTTCGATAGTTTTTTTGTGGACCGGACGAGGGCTTTTTAGCTTACTGGGCATCACTTCTGGAGATTTTAAAGTGGGTGGTGGATTACTCCTCCTATTAATTTCTATTAACAATCTTATGAAAGGAGAAGAGGCCAGTCGCAGAAATTCCAACGATCAAATTGGTGTCGTCCCCATAGGAATCCCTCTAATTTTAGGACCCGCGGCACTCACCACCTTACTGATAAGTTCGGAATCCGTAGGCTTTAGCGTCAGCCTCGCTGCACTTCTTATTAACGTCTTAATCGTATGGGTTACCTTGCAATACTCTTCAATCTTTTTGAGAATATTTGGAACAGGCGGCACTAAGGCTGTAGCCAAAATTGCTGCATTATTTTTGACAGCTATCGCCGTTCACATGATTCGCATGGGCCTCAATGAGTTAGGTATTATTCACTAAATCACAGACCGCAATTCATCTCCTGAACTCTAGATCTGTGTAAAGCATTTCGAGTTCAGCCGCTGCACGATCTAAATAGGAGATATCAACACCTGCATCTTTCATAACTTGCAAAGCATTTCGCAGGATGGAAGGACCCTCTTCAAGTCGATATTTTCTCTCGGGGTCATCCGAGTCACTCATATGTTTATTTGCCAAAACACCCAAATGAGAATCAGCTAATTTAGCCAAGTCTCGTTGATGAGAAGCAAAAACAAACATGGCTCTATTCAGCGCTAAATCATGGAGCTCTAATCGCTCGAGAACAGCATGTTCCTCAGGAGAAGTCCCTGTTAATATTTCATCGAACAAATACAAAGCGGGCTCTTCCGCTTTCATAGAACGTTGAATATGAGCAATCCGCTTAGCTTGTGCGAAAAACAGACTTTCAGCATCTTCAGTAGAATCGATGGCACGAAAATTAGTTATGACTTTTTGAGGAGACAAACTTATCGTTTGCGCAGGCACCGGGAGTCCTGCTTGCGCCATAAGAGATAAAGTTCCAAGCATTTTTAGAAAAACAGATTTTCCTCTAAAATTAGGTCCCGTTAGTAATACTCCAGAATAGCTACCTTTGCCTCGTGAAAGCTTTAGACTATTTGAAATACTTTTATCTGAATGTGTAATTTTTAAAATCGGATGATGCCCATTGTGAATATTTAAAAAAGTATCAGCAGCATTGTAATCGACGTTAGGCATAGACCAACTTGAATCCATATGATCGGCAACTCGAGTATAGAGATCAAGCTCTACTAAATATGGAAAAAGCGTTGCGAAATCACTCAGTCGTTCTTTCATCACTTTTATTCGATTTTTATTCAAAAAATAGGACACGCCAGAAATAACTTGAACGCCACTTCGCCAATTTCTCTTCATAGGACTTTTTGAGTCATAACGTTTAACATTTTCGTACTCAGGAAAAAACTCTGGAGGGAACTTTCCCAAAAAATCAGAAATAGCGCTGCGAATATCTTTCAATCGGCCCTCTGAATTTTCTGGAATGAGTTTTAAAATACTTTTCATTGAAGCCATCGAGTAGCTTAACCACTGAATGAGCTGCTCACGTCCGCGCATAGAATCATAAGCACCCCCTAAAACACCCAAATACATAGAAAACATATACATGACTACTGAGTTATAAAGCTTTTGAGAAACAGTGCTACCGGGCGCTAAATAAGTCAGCATATAAGCATTTAATAAAGTTATTGAAATATTTGCTGGAAGCATCAATGGAGCTAATGCTGGAAATTCTAAAGTTTTAAAATTTTGCCTATAACGCGGCATCCACTGGTTGATTTTAAGCAATTCGTCTTTTAATAGTTTGCGGTTCTCTCCCATGTTTTGAAGTTGTTGAAAAGAAACTTGCCGATTTTTTAAAGTCATTTCATCATCAACGGGATTCACCAACCAACTTTTTAATAAAAGTTTGGTCCATTCAAAAGTTCTATAGCCGCCATCAGCATTATCCACAGTACTTGTCTCAGGTAAAAGCTTTTCTACTAGTACATTTAATTCCAAATCACTTTGAGTTTGCCTGTCAGGCGCCCTCAAATGCTGACTATTGCCGATGGACTGTTGTTGATCACGAAGACTTACAAAAAAAGGACCTAACTTTTCATCGTATATTTTTAGATGCTCGTCGCATGACAGACCAGCCCACATAGTCTGGGGAGAAACTAAAAATACTAATAAGCAAAAAATTAAATTTTTATTTTTTAAATGCTCTAAACCAAACATAATCATCCCTCAGCCGCATTCGCGTCTAATGCCCAACTAGATTCCGATTCGCGTTGCTTCGCAGATTTTAAATTTTTAGGTTTTTTGTCGTATAGACGAAATCCAATAATTAAAACTGGCTTTTGTTCATTTTCGTCCCACATATATAGGTGATCGAGAACTACATGAACTCTTTTATAGGGTTTCAAATCATACAACTTTTTAAGAGTATCATTTAAGCTAACATCGACTCCCTGCATTTTTAAAACAAGAAGTAATAGAGGAATCCCCATAGAGACAGGGATGAAAAGTATAGATTGAGAGGCCACCGATTCATAATCATTATTTAAAGCCTGCCGAGCAACACTTGAGTCAGAATGAGCCGCAGATGACTCATTATTAGACAGAACTGAATTCACACTAAAGACACTACTACTATACATCCATCTTTCACCAACCGATGAAAGATTCTTCAATTGCTTTGGAAGTTTTCTATTTAATCTCCAAGGAGTCACTGGAGCATAGGGTAAAAACTGTAGCATTATAGCGGCTAAAGGAATATTAAATGCACTTATAGTGTTTCCCATACCCAAATATGAATGGACAAAATTTGTGGGACTCGTCAACAACATGCTCCACTGCAAAAGTGAAAGACCAATTCGCACTTTAGTATTGAGTCCACCAATAGAAGAATGAAGCTCGTGATGATACTGCAACACTTCAGAAATAAAACTTTGTATTCGCTCTTCACCCTCTAAAACCACAAACATTTTCTTTTTGGCCTGTGTATCGCCAATCATACCATCAATTCTTGCGGCCACTGAAGCCTTATCTTTTAAGGAAGCCCCTTCTTTCGCAACAACATTTTTTAATCGATAATCAGGATTGTTTTGATAAATTTTTAGATCACCCTTTTTAAAGGCATCTAAAAGTCTTTTGGCTGCCTCATCGTGAGATTCGCCTGGTGCTTTTTCTAATGCATGAACAGGCATGAAACGAAGATATGCGGCACAAGAAGCAGAATTGTTCATTAAAAACGGAATTGAAAAAGATTCTTGAGAATCTTCAGCCATCAAAAAGAATGGAAGAACTAAAATATATTTTAATAAGGATTTAAGCGTGAGCATGAGTCTCAGCTAAGTCGCAGGCCACTCTGCGTCAACTTAAAAGACTAGAGCTTCAACCCCATTTAATTTATTGTGCTCTAAAAACTAAGATGAAAGTCTCTGCTTTTTTTTATTAAACTCAAATCATAGCGCGCCATGCATCGAAATTGCGCTGGCCACGTGTGACGAGTTTAGATCGCTTTTGTTTATCACGCTCATCTATTCCATTCAGCGGAACTAAACCCCAATTGATATTCATAGGCTGAAAATTCTTCACATTTCCATTCACTATGGCATTCACCAAGGCACCCAACGCCGTTGTCGCAGGAGGCGCGGGAATTTCAGTGTTCATTTTAAATCTGTAAGCTAAAAGAGCTCCCACATAAGCTCCTATGGCTGTGCTCTCCAAATAACCCTCAACGCCAGTGATTTGCCCGGCAAAATGAATCAAAGGAAATTTTTTCAGACGAAATTGCGGATCTAAAAGTGTTGGAGAATGGATATAAGTATTTCGGTGAAGACTTCCCATTCGATAATAATTGGCGTTTTCCAAACCAGGAATCATCGAAAAAACTTTTTTCTGCTCGGGATACTTCATCTTCGTTTGAAAACCCACGATATTCCAAGCACGCCCTTCTTTATCTTCACTTCTCAATTGCACGGCTGCAAAAGGTTCAGAATTTGTGCGTGGATCAACAAGCCCCTTGGGTTTCATCGGTCCATGCGCCAGTGTTAACGGGCCCGTTTCAAGCATGGCTTCTATAGGTTGACAGCCCTGAAAATAAATTAATTTTTCAAAATCTTTGGCTTCAACTTTTTCAGCCGCACCCAGCGCCTCTATAAATTTAAAATATTCTTCTTTATTAAAAGGGCAATTGAGATAATCGCCTTCTTGATCTTGCTGTCCGCGTTCTAATTGATATCGATTTTGAGCAAAAGCAATGTCTCGATTGATGCTCGCACCTTCTACAATAGGAGCAATCGCATCGTAAAAATATAATTTTTTTCCTGTGAGATCACCAAAGCTATCGGCCAAAGTCTGGCCTGTGAGCGGCCCCGTTGCAAATACGACGGGTCGCAATCCCTGAGGACCTGAAACTAAAACTTCCTCATAATGCTCCACTGAATCTCGAATAATTTCTACACGTGAATGCTTTTCTAATTTTTGCGTAATTTCTTGACTAAAAGCTTCACGATCAACGGCGAGTGCATTACCGGCAGGCACTTGATGCTTTTGGGCCGATTTTAAAATTAATGAATTTAATTTTTCTAAATCACTTTTTAGAAGTGCAGGAGCTGACTCTGAATCCGTGGATTTTAAACTATTGCTACAAACCAGCTCAGCAAAACGATCCGTTTTATGCGCCTCTGTGCTTTTCACCGGGCGCTGTTCGATAATGCAAACTTGAATTCCGCGCTCGGCCAATTGCCAAGCACATTCCGAACCAGCCAGTCCCCCGCCTACGATGACGACTCTTGCTGAACTGTTACGAAGACTGTTGGAAATCCCTTTGCTCATTTTTTTACTTAGAAGGCTTGAACTTTTATTATGCTCCGTGTAAAAGGTCAAGACTATGTTTAAGCTAGGGGCATCAGCGAGATATCTACTTGTTTTTGTTGGTATCTTTATAATGACTAAGATCCTAGCAACCTTCACCGTTCAACAAATTCTCATGATATTTTTCCCAATTGAGCAAATTCCAGCATTGCTAGGACAACAAGAAGCCGTGTTTCAGTCCTTGGCGTTGGCGGCGGGACTTTTTTGCTCCTCTGTTTATGAATCGAATTTAAAAAGCGTCAAAGTCGCCATTATAAAATTTTTTAAAAGCCCCTGGGGCAACGAAGAACTCATGAGCAAGATTATGAGCTCTTCCTTTTATGGATTTTTATTTGCTTGCTGTGTTATCGCCGTTTCCATTTTCTTTGGATTTGTAAAAATTGAAGCACCCTCAATGGCGAGCGCTCAGTTTCTACGAATTATTCCTACACTAATCCTGCAAAGTCTTTTTTTTCTCATCTGGATAGTCATTTTAGAAAGAACTAGACAACTTCTCATTCCCCTACTTTTTCAAAGCATCGCGACGGGTTGGAGCCTGATTATTTATTGCGGCTTTGAATCTCAACTCCTCTACTCGTTTTACGAAAGCATCACTCCTCCAGCGGCCTTTTCCCCTATTAAAATTATATTCTGTATATTTTTATCTTTGGCGTTGAATTTGAGTTATTTACACCACTTAAAATTCTATCCTCATCGAAGATACAAAAGTGCTGTTAGAACTTCTTTCTTATGTGGTTTATGGTTTAGCTTCATTCATATATTTGGCCAAAACATCGCTGAATGGAGAGCGGCTTCACTTATGCAAATTCTTCAAGGTCCACTTCAAATGAACCAAGCCTACCTGTATTTAGCTCTCTTGATACTGCTCACTAACACCATGCTTCAGGGTCTACTCAAAGAAAAAGTCATTCAAACATAAGTCGCAAAGAGTCTTAGTCGTCTTATGGACGTTTGAGATTTGCCTCGATAGAATGCAGTCTATGGAATTATCAGCACTTTCTATTGCCGCAGGCACTGGCCCCGTTGTTAAACTTGTTCTATTAATTTTAATAGGCAGTTCAGTTTTATCCTGGACAATTATTTTTGCAAAATGGAGCACCTTCCGGCAAGCCACTCAACAAACCAATAATTTTATGGATTTGTTTTGGACTGGAAAATCACTCGACAATATTTTTTCTGAAACTAAAAACCTTACAGCCAGTCACGTATCCAATGCTTTCCGTTCGGCTTATCAAGAATTTCAAAAACTTTCGGCTAAAAGCAAAGAAAATCCTGAGACCAGCAACCAAGTTATCAACCAGGGAATAGAAAACGTTCAACGAGCTCTAAAGAGAGCTTCCGCAAAAGAAATTCTTCGACTCGAAAAACTTCTCCCCTATCTAGCGACTATCGCTTCGGTAGCCCCCTTTATTGGTCTTTTTGGAACTGTATGGGGAATCATGGACAGTTTCCGTGCACTTGGAGCTGGAGGCCCCGCCACACTTCAACGTGTTGCCCCTGGTATTTCCGAAGCCCTTATCGCGACAGCCGTTGGACTTGCCGCCGCCATTCCCGCTGTTATTTTTTACAATCAATTCATCAGTCGCTTGAGAATTTATAGAAACGATCTCGATGGATTTAATGCTGATTTCACCAACATTTTAAAAAGAAGTTACATAGGTTAATCGATGGCATTTAACGTTTCAGGTGGAGATGACGACTTAGACCAAGGGCCCATGCCAATGGCCGAGATCAACATCATACCTCTAGTAGACGTCATGCTTGTGATGCTCATCATCACTATGATTACTAGCCCTTTTCTTGAGGTTGGAGTCGACGTCAACCTCCCCGTGGCTGAAGGTAAAAATTTAAGAAGCGAACAGTTTCAAGAAGAAACCATTACTATTTTTGTTTCTAAAGATCGCAATATTAAAATCGGCTCTACACTTGTAAGAAAAATTGATCTCGACACCAAACTTAAAAGTGTTTTCAAAAACCGACAAAGCAAAGAAGTTTTCGTCAAAGCCGATCGCGAAGTTCCTTACGGTTTTGTAGCTGAAATCATGACTCAAGTTCAAGCTGCCGGAATTCAACGCGTGGGATTGGTCACGCAACCAGAGTAGAGATGGATGATCCTCGCTTCATTACGCACTTAGAAGAGTCCTCTAGAGAAAAAACAGCGCCTGTTGTTGAAGCTGCAAAAATATTACAAGTCAGAGTTCTCCCTAATTATTTTAAAGAAGGTTTTCGCCTCTCCATCATCATTCACCTAAGTCTTTTAATGTTTGCGATTTTAGGAAGCGCTATTCGTTCACTGGTGTTTAGCCCTGAAGATTTAAAAAAATTAACTGAACAAGAAATGAAAACAGCCATTCGAGTGGACGTTCTTGATTTACCCAATCAAAAACTCAGCGAGCTGCAAGATGTTGACCTCAGCAAAGAGGCGGCTCCGACCCAAGACATCCCAGAGGCTGAAGACGATAAAGATAAAATGGTACTAGAAAAGAAAGAAGAAGAAAAAAAATCCGAAGTTGCCAATAAAGCCTCTGCCAAAAAAAGATTGGAACAACTTAGAGACGAACTGCGTGCTGATGCCAAAAGAAAAGCTCTCATGGATAAACTTAAAAAGGAACAAGCAGGCGCCCTCAAAAACAAGCGCCAAGCTTTGGCTGGAAATAAACTTTCCGAAGGATATTCCTTAACAGGAGACGTGGCCCGCGATGGCGATGTCCATGCAGGAAAAGTTAAAAACCATCTTTATCGTTATTGGAAAGTTCCTGGATGGATGATGTCATCAAAACAATTTCACACTGAAATTGTTGTTAAACTCGGTCCCAATGGTGAGGTTTTGTCGCAAAGTCTTCGCAAAAGCAGCGGCAATTCTGAATATGATCAATACGCAATGGAAGCGATCAAGGCTGCCGATCCTTTTCCAGCTCCGCCTGAATCGCTTAGAAGAATTTATCTTGAGGAGGGTATGTTATGTGCGTTTCCAGAATAATGAATAAAAATCTTGTCGTTTTTCTTTTGTTTGTTTTTAGCGTTTCATTTTTAAGAGCTCAAGAAGTCTCAAGCGACAGCTCACCTGCTCCAGCCTCTACAGCTGCACCCACACCAAGCCCCAGCGCTGCACCAGTCACCAATAATCCTGGAGTGGGCTCCGACACTAGCGCGGCGAGTGCGGCCTCAAACTCTTCAGCCCCTCGAATATACATTCCAGTGGGCCAACCGAATCTTAAGAAGATACTTTTAGCCATTGAGCCCACGGTGGGCCCCACAAAAGAAGCTACGGCTTTTTATCAAACTCTTTTTAACGACATGGAATTTACAGATCTCTTTGCCATGGTTCCCGAAAAAGAACTCCAAAAAAGCGGTGGTTTAACATTAGGCTCCTTTAACTTTAATGCCTACAGAGCTCAAGGTGTCGAATTCCTCATAAAAAGTGCTCTTAGAATTAATGGGAAAAAAAATCTCGAAGCAGAACTTCGTCTTTATGATGTGTCGAGAGGCATTCAAATTCTAGGTAGAATTTACCCCTTCGTTTCTGTCTCTTCGGAACCTGCACGAGAATTAGCCCATTTTACAGGCAACGACATCATGAAAACACTCACAGGAGAAGATGGAATTTTCAGAACTCGGATCATAATGAGTTGCGGTAGCAAACGAAAAGAAATTTTCATTATGGATTTTGATGGCAACAACATCAAACAATTAACTAATGATGGTAATTTTGCATTATCACCTTCTTGGGGCCCCGATGGTCGAAAAATTGTTTTCACGTCTTACCGACCTCCCGTCAAAGGTGCCATGCTCAACCCTAACTTGTATTTGTATGATTTAGTTAAAAGTGCGCGAAGTGTGCTCACGGCGGCTCGGGGTATTAACTCGGGCGCTGATTTTCACCCCAATGGAGATAAAATTGCTTACACGTTTTCACAAAACGGAAAACCGGAAATTTATATCCTCGATTTAAATTCAAACGTAAGAAAACCTTTCACAAAAACACAATTCTTTAGCGTTGAGCCCGATTGGTCTCCCGATGGAACAAAATTAGCTTATTCAAGCAGCCTCACAGGTCGCCCACATATTTACGTGGCCAATGCCGATGCCTCAGGAACCCCCGTTCAACTCACTAAAGTAGGGGTTTACAACAGCTCACCTCGATGGAATCCCAAAGGCACACGCATCGCCTTTTCTGGCCAAGAAAACATGGCCAATAATTTCAATATTTTTCTAATTGATCCCAACGGCTCAAATCTAGTGAGACTTACGGACGGTTTAAAATCGAGTGAGAACCCTAGCTTTAGTCCTGATGGACGCCATATTGTTTTTTCCAGCAATAGAGATGGAAACTATCGATTATACGTGATGACTGACCAAGGAACGAACATCCGACCTTTATCGCCTCAAAAATTAGGGGACTGTAAACAACCCTCGTGGTCGCCGCGATTGTAAGACTAGCCCAGTTCTTACAAATAAGATAAGGTCAGCCCCATGATCGATGCGGATCTAAAAAAACTTGAACAATTGGCCAAAGAACTTGAAGGTACTGATTTACCACTCGAAGAAAGTTTGAAAAAATTTAACGAAGGAGTGGAATTAGTTCGAAAGTGTTCAAAATCCATGAACGAGGCTGAACTTAAAATTAAGGAAATCCTCGAGAAAGACAATGGAACTTTTAGCGAAAAGGCGCTTGATGACTCCAAGTGATTTCTTTTTTGCACAGCAGACCATAGAAAGTCGCGCGCAAGATATTCTCAATAAACTGAATTGGCACAAGGAACTCTACGATCACGCCCTTTACGCATTGAGGGGCGGTAAAGCCGTTCGCCCCACACTTATGTTTTGGATTGCAAAACAATGGGGACACAACTCTCCCACTGAAAATTTAATTTTGGCGGCTCTCAGCCTTGAAATGATTCATGCGTATTCGCTGATTCACGACGACCTCCCTTGTATGGATAACGACGATTTCAGAAGAAACCGTCCCACTCTGCATCGACTCATGGGAGAAGCTCCCGCTCTTTTATTAGGAGACTCTTTACTGACGGGGGCCTTTGAAATTCTATCTCAATGCACACTGGAAGCTCCCGACACCCTTTCTCTAATTAAGGAATTAAGCTCCGCTTCAGGAGCCGCTCAATTAGTGGCGGGTCAACTAGACGATCTCAAATTCGAAAAAAATCTAAACACAAGTTTAGAAACATTCCACGATATTCATCGCCGAAAAACTGGAGCCCTTTTTGGTGCTGTTTGCAGTATGAGCTATTTTGCCATTAAACCCTCGCACGTCGACAAATCACAATTAAACGAACTCAGAAATTGGGGCATCGATTTAGGGATTATCTTTCAATACATTGATGATTTGCTCGACAATGGAACACTCCTCCAAAAATTAGGACGCGAAGAACTCCTAAACAAATGCCATCAACTCTCAGATAGCCTCATCCAAAGATCTTCCCAATTTTGGAATTCCAAAGAAAGTCAAAGTCTCCTTGAATATTTCCTCAAAAGACAGTTGTGAAGAAAAATAAAATTCGAGCCGACGAGGCCCTTGTATTACAAAAACTTGTTGAAAATCGTAGCAAGGCCCAAGCACTCATCATGCAAGGTAAAGTTTTTAGATGGGATGAAAGACAAAATAAAAACGTTAAAGTTGAAAAAGCTGGTCAAGCAGTTCAAATCGAAGACAAATTTGAAATAGAAAATCCATTTCCTCTCGATGTGGGTCGAGGGGCTTTAAAATTAAGAGCCGCATTTAATTTTTGGCCCGAACTTAAAACTGTTACTGAAAAGGCTCTGGCTCTCGATATAGGAGCGAGTACCGGAGGATTTACTCAGGTTCTATTAGAAAACGGTGCTCAAAGAGTTGTCGCTCTCGACGTTGGACGCAACCAATTGCATGAACGCCTAAAGAACGATCCTCGAGTCCTCAATCTTGAAAAAACTCATATCCTTGAAGTTCAAGAAAACCTCTGGTCTGATAATCATATTCAAATTCCATTCGACATTATCGTGAGTGATCTTTCCTTTATCTCTCTTAAAAATATCATTCCCAAAGCTTTTCCATGGCTCAAAAAAGGTGGGCGCTGGCTTTTACTGGTAAAACCACAATTCGAACTCGATGCTAAAAAAGTTCCCAAAGGTGTTGTTAAGAAAGATGAAGACCGCATTTTAGCCCTCAACAAAATTCTTAACGTAGTTCAGGAACAAAGCGAAATTCTTGATTATGAGCATCAAGAATGCCCTATTGCTGGAGGCGAAGGCAATCGTGAATTTTTACTCATCTTAAGAAAAAAGTCATTTTAACTTAAGAAGAAGCCCGGCTATAATCGAGTCTTCATGTCATTAAAAAAAATTGCATTCATCTTGTTTAGTGGGCTTCTTATAAGTTCTTGTGCGAGTAAAAAAACTATTCCTTCTGAAATTGAAACACCTACGCCCCAGACTTCAAGTGAGAATGAGCTCCTTGCACCGCCCATCGTGAGCGAAGATATACCTAAAACTAACTTACCCAAAGCGATTCATTATGGAATCTTAATACGTGCTGTTGGACTCGACGCCTTTGCTGCGCTTGGTTTTTTACAAGAAATGGAAAAACGTGGCCACAAAATTGATTTTATCGCTGGAACAGGATTTGGATGCTGGATAGCCAAAAACTGGGGAGCTCAAAATCGAGGAAATTTCACCGAATGGCAATCCTTTAAATTTTCAGATTGGAAATCTCTAGAGTCCTCTCTTTTAGATAAAGTGACCCCTCAACATGCTGTCAAAAGATTTGAAGCTTATTTATCTAAAATTTCTTCTACTCAACGTAAAAACCAAGACAGTATTGGATGGGCTTGCCCCTTATTTCTTCTACAAAACAACCAATATTCATTCGTGAGTGGCCGAGAAATGCCTTTTACTGAAAACCTCATGAAAGAGTTAGAATTAGACATTCTAGGCTTTGGTCCTTTCGCTCATAACCCTGATTTCAAATCGGGATCAAAATACGATTATCCACTAAATCAATGGGTAGAAAAATTAGATAAACTCTGGACCAACGAAAGGGGCGATGAGCGCGCCTGGATTGTTTTGGACACTTCTTTTCTTGTCTTAGAATGGAGTCGCGTCAGTAATTCCCACGACATTGGATTAAGCAACAATAATCTGCGCTGGGCTCGAACGGCCGTCACTAAACTTAACAATCCCGAAGCTTCTCAAATAAAAAACTTTGATTTACGAAGAAATTATTTATTACAAGGTAGAAATGCAGCCAAAATATTCTTTGACCATCCTCGTTACCAACAATTTTTTGCCTGGTAAGCAGCTTCTCCAAATGGAATAGCCGATCTACAATAAGGGTAATATGAAAGATCATCTTAAAAAATGCTTTTTGTTTAGAAACTGGAACGATAATGAGCTCACTCAGTTAGCCAAGACCTGCTTTGAACTCGAGCTCAGCATTGGTCAAACTTTATTTTTAGAAGACGACGTTTCTGATTCTTTATTTGTTGTTAAAAGTGGAAGTATTAATATTGAAAAAACCACTGGAGAGAAAGACCAAATGATTGCTTGCATAGATGCAGGATCTTACTTTGGAGAATTGGGAATACTTGCCGATCAACCTGGACACGACAAACGTTCGGCTTCTGCAACAGCTAAAGAAAACGCTTCAGTGATTAAAATCCCTTATGCGGGTCTCTTAACTTTTATAAAATCCAATCCAATTTATGGAGCGGCTTTTTACAAAAACATTGCCGTCGCTTTATCCTTGAGAATTCAAAAAACTTCTCAAGACTTAGCCAGCCTTAAAGCCTTAAGACTCAGAAGTTTATAGACGTGACTCTACTACTCGATCTCGAACATCCTGAGCAGATCGATAGAGTCATAAAATGCTTTAAGATTGACGAACCCGTCGCTCTTCCAACTGAAACTGTTTATGGATTAGCGGCCCCTTTAAACAATGAAAGAGCCATTGCTAAAGTTTATAAGCTTAAAGCTCGCCCCTACTTCAATCCTTTAATTGTGCACGTCTTAGACTGGGAGCAAGCCATGAGATATCTCGACAATCCGCCTTCCATGGCTCAAAAACTTGCTGAAAAGTTTTGGCCCGGACCTCTAACTCTTTTGCTTAAAAAAAATTCTCGAGTTCCAGATTTATGCACCAATGCTTCGCCTTGGGTGGCTGTTCGCGCTCCTAAGCATCCTCACTTCAGAACTATTTTGCATAGATTAAACTCTCCACTTGTGGCTCCAAGCGCAAACCGCTACACGCAAGTCTCAACAGTCACAGCTCAAGATGTCATAGAAGAATTAGGTCCGTTTGGACTCGAAGCCGTAGTTGAAGGAGGTCGTTCAGAGCTTGGAATGGAAAGCACCATTGTTCAGGTTCTCAACGAAAATGAAATACAACTCTTAAGACCTGGAGCCCTCAGCCTTGAATCGATAAAAAGATTTTTAGGTGAAGGAATTAAAATTTATTCAACTAAGAAATCCGAAGAGAACCTAAGTCCCGGCCAAGCAGCCAAACACTATTCTCCAAAAATTCCCACCTTCTTCATTGAAACTCAAAATGATCTTATGGATATTGCTCATCTCGATTTTTCAAAAAGCACCCTACTTAGAGTTTTTAAAAAAGACGCTCCGTGGATTGATGCTAAAAATTTTGGAAAGGAATTTATATTAAGCCCCGAAAATTCAGATCTAATGGCGGCCACCCGACTTTATCGATGTCTTAGAGACCTTGAATCATCAAACACTAACAACATTATTGCCATTAAAAGCGCCGATGATGGTTTAGGATTAGCCATCAATGACAGATTAAGAAGAGCTGCCGGACGAGGATAAAACTCCGTGACGGAGCCCTAGACCTGTCACATAAAATTCATTCATTCCTAAAAGCTTCAAACATTCTTCAATCACAAGTATTCCTGCTGGCAAAATATCGGCACGACCTTTTTCAACTTTATAACGACGAATGCGCTGATTTAAACTCAAAGCTCTAAGTGATTTACAAAAAATTTCCATATCTCGAAGCGAAGTATGATAGGTGGATTCTCCAGATTCTTTTGCACCTGAGGATCTTGCCGCCTGCATGAGCGTTCCACCTATAACAACCGCAACTTTTCTCTTTCCAATTTTCTTCACTAACTTTTCAACACCCAATTTAGTTAATTGCTTCTTCAGTTGATTTCTCTTTTTTTCCCAAATGAAATCACTAATCACACCCGAGGGAAGATTTAATCCTTCAAAGGCACGAACGGCTCCCAATTGAAACGAATGAAAAATTTCTTTTGGAGATAAAACGCCGATTTCAGTTGAAGCTCCGCCCAAATCTAAAAACACTGCATCTTTTAATTCTAATTTATCAAACTTTAGAACTTGAGCGGCTCCCATAAAGCTCAAATGCGCTTCTTCATGACCTTTTAAAACACGAAGTTTGACTCCAAAAATATCTTTGACCATTTGAAGCACTCGATCTTGATTAGAGGCTACACGAACAGCTTCGGTTGCAACAACCTCCACTTTTTTAACCTTCAAAGAGCTCATTTTGGCATGAAAAGCTCTAAAAGCCTTTTGGGTTTTTTCCAGACTTTCCTCACTCAAACAGCCATTTCGGTCTAGTCCTCGACCCAGTCGAGTCACGAAGGAAAGGTTTAGGGCCGGGACTACGACGCCGCGTTGTATTTTTGCAACAAGAACTTTTACAGAGTTACTTCCGATATCGACGACAGCAAACATAGGGCCTAACTTATCCCTATGATTGGAATACTTCTAGCGGCGGGTCGCGGCACCCGAATGAAATCTGAAAAACCTAAGGTCCTCTTTAAAATAAACGACGAACCCATGGCTTTCGCCCCTCTACGATGTCTCATTGAACTTTGCGATAAAGTCCTCATAGTTATTGGGCACGGCGGTGAAGATGTAAAATCGGAACTCACTAATCGCATCAAAGAAGTTTATGGAGATAGTCCTTTGTCTTCAAAAGTTCACTTTGTCACTCAAGATCCGCCCAAAGGCACGGGCGACGCTGTTAAAACAGCTTTTGCGGCTTATCCCGGAAAATGGAAAAATGAGGATCAACTTTTAGTTCTTAACGGAGACCTCCCCTTAATTAAGGAAGACACCCTTAAATTTTTAATTGATGAATTCAACAAGAAAAAACTTAGCTCTGCTTGCTTAAGCTTCTTTACTCGCAATCCCAAGGGATTTGGACGAATTTATCGAGACAAAAGAGGAATCTTTAGCAAAATCATTGAAGAAAACGATGCCACTGAAGAAGAAAAACGTATCGCTGAAGTGAACTCTGGTGTTTATCTTTTTCAAGTTTCAGAACTCATAAGCGCTTTAGAAAAGCTTAAGATCAACACAAAAAAACAAGAATTCTATTTAACAGACGTTCTAGGTAATAAAGAAAACTTAGCTTCCGAAGCTTTAGCTTGGAAAAGTCCTAGAGATCTCATGGGAGTCAATACAACTTTTGAACTAGCGAAAGCTCGAAGTCTCGCTCAAATGAGACTTCTAAAAAATTTAGCTGAAAACATTGGTGTTGATTTTCTTGATCCCAGAAGAACCTACATATCAGCTCGAGCTAAATTTCATGGCCCTTGCCAAGTTGGCCCCGGAACCATGATCTTAGGTCGCAGCGAAATTGGCGCTGGCGTTCAAATTACAGGCAACGCTTACATTGCAGATTCAAAAATTGGATCCAACACAATTGTAGATTGGTCCTCAGTTATAAAAGAAAGTGAAATCGGACAAAGTGCTCACATCGGCCCCATGGCCCATCTTCGACCCAAAACACATTTAGGCGACGAAGTTCGAGTGGGTAACTTTGTAGAAACTAAAAATACTCATATGGCTAAAGGAGCCAAAGCGGCCCATTTAAGTTATTTGGGCGATTCTGAAATTGGAGAGCAAACAAATATTGGATGCGGAACCATCACTTGCAATTACGATGGGTTTAATAAGCTCAAAACTACGATTGGAAAAAGAGCCTTTATCGGAAGCGATTCTCAATTAGTGGCTCCAGTAAATATCGGCGACGATGCCTACATAGGATCCGGAACCACAGTCACTCAAGATGTTCCCAATGGGGCACTTGCGCTGTCTCGATCAAATCTAGTTATTAAAGAAGGTTATGCAAAAAAACTTGCCGCTCTTAAAAAAAAATCTAAGGAATAATTTTGTATGTGTGGAATTGTTGGTTACGCTGGATCACAAAGCGCTAAAAATATATTGATTCAAGGACTCAAATCTCTTGAATATCGAGGCTACGACTCCGCTGGCGTTGCTTTATACGATAAATCTCAAAAAGACTTCTGGATACGTCGCTCGGTGGGTAGAGTGGCTCAACTCGAAGAGAGCACCCAACAGGAAGGTGAACTCCCTCAACAAGGCATTGCGCATACTCGATGGGCAACTCATGGAGTTCCCAGCGAAATCAATGCTCACCCTCACCGCGTCGGACGAGTTGTTCTTGTTCACAATGGAATTATTGAAAATCACGCTCAACTTAAAAAAGATCTCTTAGCTCAAAATCTAAAATTTGTTTCTCAAACAGACACTGAAGTTTTTGCTCAATTGCTAAATTTAGAAATTCAAAATTATTCTAAATCTCAAAACTTTGATTCACTCAACATTACTGAAAAAACTAAAATAGTTCTTGAGGCCATACGCGAATCCAGTCGAAAAACTGAAGGTCACTACTCCGTTCTTTTTATGGTTAATGGAATCGAAAACATCGAATTTGCTCTTCATCGAGGAGCCCCTCTAGTCACTGGTCTCAGCTCAAAAGGTTTCCATATCGCCAGCGATCTTCAAGCTCTTTTACCTTACACTCAACAATTGCATTTTATGAGTCCACACCAGTTATTAGTGGCCAGCCCAGAACAATTAAAATTTTATAATATTGAAAGTCTTGCTGAAATTTCAGTTCCACTTGAAAACATTCAATGGACCGCAGATAAAGTTGAAAAAGAAGGCTTTGAACATTTTATGCTCAAAGAGATTCACCAGCAACCTATGACTGTTGCCGACACTTTAAGCGGAAGACTTCCACTGGCCAACCATGAGACCTTTATATGGGATCACCCAAAAGCCCATGAGGCATTATGGAAAAACGTTAAACGTTTATATCTTGTAGCGTGTGGAACGGCTTATCACGCAGCACTTGTAGGAAAATATTATTTTGAAAACTATGCGCGCATTCCTGTTGAAGTAGACCTAGCCAGTGAATTCAGATACCGCTCTCCCATTTTAGAAGCTGGGACTGTTGTTGGAGTGATTTCTCAATCAGGAGAAACAGCCGACACCTTAGCGGCTCTAAGACTCGCTAATGAAATGGGTGTTTCAACTTTTTCGATTTGCAACGTGCCTGGCTCCACCATTATGCGTGAATCGCAATTTCAATATTCAACTAAGGCGGGTCCAGAAATTGGTGTCGCATCAACTAAAGCATTTACAGGTCAACTCACATTACTCTGCGCACTCGCTCTTGATGTAGCAAAACTTCGCGGAAACAAAGACCCTCTTGTTGAGGAAGCTATTGATTCACTATCAAGACTTCCCCACGATTTAGAAATCACACTTCAGGAAGATGAAACTTTTAGAAAAATCGGAGCTTCATTAGCCAATAAAAGAACCATACTCTTTATTGGACGTGGCACTATGTATCCTATTGCGCTTGAGGGTGCCCTTAAACTTAAAGAAATTACTTATCGCCACGCTGAAGGTTACGCCGCCGGCGAACTCAAACACGGCCCCATAGCAATGGTCGATGAAAACTTAGTCGCCATAGTATTAGGTCCCACAGAAAAGCTCCTTCAAAAAACTCTTTCAAATTTAGAAGAAATTCGCTCAAGAAGAGGAATCATCATTGGAGTGGGCGAATCCGATAACGAAGATTTTAAAGAACTTTGCGATGAATACATAAAAGTCCCACGATGTTCTTGGGCCACGGCTCCAATTATCTACAACATTCCGCTACAACTTATTTCCTATGGATTGGCTCAACACTTAGGTCTCGATATCGACAAACCTCGTAATCTCGCAAAATCCGTAACCGTAGAATAGTGAGTAACCTTCTTACCCACTCTCAAATAAATCGTAGATTGTGCGACGTTAAGAGTGGGCGCCTCAATTGGGATTAACGGAAATGTCGAATATTATTAAATACTTATTGCGCTTTAATTAAGAATTGAAACTCTGGGGTACCCAATTCACCTAACACCCTATACATCACCCACTCTTAACGTCGCACAATCTAGTGCTCAAAGTCTCACGTTTAATCAAAAAAGGGCCGAACTAATAAGAGGATTATGAGGAAAATGCGAATCTTAATATTTAGTGTTTTTCTCAGCTTTAATTTTAAAGTCTATGCAGTCGGCCCCAATGATTCACTAAAAATACTTTATCCTAAAGCACCCATTTCTCCACGCCCCATCATTCAAAGAACTCCTCCTTCATTAGTTAACGAACTCTCACCTACTAATTTTTTAATAAGAGTCTCTAATGAAACAATTTCAGAAATTAAAAAAAGAATAGCGGCACTTACTGAAAACGATCCGGCCCGAAAGCTGTTAAAACAAGACTTGTCGAAATATTTAGGGACTTATGCACATCTGAACCGACATTTAAAAGCCCTGAAACAAAGCGCTACCACCATGGGACTCAATGACATGGAACTTCGAAACATGAGTTATGGAATTATTTACTCGGATTACGGAAAAGGAAAATTAGGCGTTGAGCTTTTATCACCCGGTCCTCACACTTCAAACTCTGAATTAGCCCGATCCAATAGGTTGCTTAGAGTTTTATCAGGACAGACTGAAGGTATGAGCGCAAGAGACATAGAAGCCGCTAAAATTATCAATGAGCTAGCGGGAGGTCATTTACTGCCTCAAAAATCACTTGAGGAAATCAGAAAAGGATTCAAGGATTTTCCTGCTAGAATAGGTTACCTTCACGAATTACCCGGAATGATTCATGCTCTTGAGGCACTCGATAAAGGTTTGAGTCTAGATGAATTTAAAATTCGAATTCAGACTAATCTTTTCCATAATGGCCCTAATGAAGGTTTTTGGAAACATGTTTTGGAATACTTTGCTAAGGGCAATGATGATTTTTTTAAGGGCACTGTTTTTGAGAATGGCTACCCTTCCCCCAACAATCGCTATAGCTTGTGGCACACTTTGCTCGACAGACTCGACCAAGGAACCGGCGGAGGTCATCTAAAATTTGAAGCTGAAACAAAAGGTATAGTTCCTATTCAAAAATTCATTCACGAAATGATGAACGACAATCCCGACGGCACTTTGGAACAGTTTAAAATTCTCAATCAAAAAGCCGATGAACTCTTAACCCATAGACCCAATGAAAAAAGATATTTTAAAAAGATCACAGATGACGCTACTCTAAGAATCAGTAATTTTAAAAGACAAGCAAAACATAAGATTCAAATAATTTATCGATCGATCGTAAATTCCGTTGGCGTCTCCCTTGGAAAAAACCCTGACGGCAGCATCAAAGACAACATTACCCAAGTTAAAATTGGAAGAAATATTTATTCATCAATAGACATTCCAGAAGAGAAACGCCACGCAGACTTTAATTATTTTAGATGGGAAAGTCCCGAAGAATTACAATCAGGACAAAGATCCGTCACTGATAAATTAATATCAGATTGGAAAGCTCAAACTCATGAACTCAATAAAAACTTAGAACCTATGAACTTTGTAAAATATGGCCATCGTTTTGCAGATGTGGCTATACGCCCTCTTGATAGCGCAAGTGCTGAAGAAAACTGTAATAGTCGTCTCGGTGAGCTTTCGCTTATAAATTTTAATTCACAGGCACGTAAGACTTCACCTTAAAAAGTTCCACAAAGGCTTGTAGCACTAAATAATTTTCTTCAGATATAGTGAGGAACTCAATTCCCACACCAGGACCAGGACTTCCTTTTATCCAACGAACAATTCCCTTACCTTGAATAAGATAATGAGGAAATGCATCGACCTTAATATTAAAATCTAAAATCTGCCCGATCTCGGGAATCTTCTGACCAAAATCAAGTCTTAAGAAAAATCCGCCACGACCTATATTCCCCACAGACGCTTTCAATTCTTCATTTGTCTTAGAATTCACGACGTGACCATGAATGTCTTTCACATCAATTCTTGGAAAATGTCGGCGTTCACTTATACGAGTCGCCAACTCTTTAATTTCTGAAATATTAAAAGGCTTTTCAATCAACCCAAAGGCACCTGCCTGGTGACAATCAAATAAGGTTATCCGTGGATTAGAACTGGCAAAAACAATTTCCGGCTTTTGAACTTTTCGACGTCTAATTTCCTTAGCCACTTCAAAGCCTTCTTTTTCATGTTCATCCAAATCAATGATCACAAGGTCCAAATCAGGAAGCACAGGAGCCCCCCAAAGCGTGGAAAATGCCTCCATAGATACACAGGACTCAACACTAATCCCTGAACCAACGGCATTTAAATGCGGCACAACGCCAGCCGTACTACGTCCACTAGGATCAAAGAGGAGCACATGCATTGGGTTTTGTGATTCTTGATTTTCTAAGCTCATACAATGTCTAATTATGCCTTAGTCTTATATTGCACAGTGTTATATTTTATAGTAATTTACATTAGTTCTTAGTAAAGCCAAAAGGTAAATAATTACAAAAATTTATATGATTAATATACTTATCTCTGAAGACGACAGCCTTATACAAGAAGTCCTAAAAGCACTCCTTGCACCAAATAAAATCACTATATTCAACAACTTATCTGAACTTTTAGAAAAATCCGGAACCGCTTCTGCTGACCTACTTTTAATTGACCTCTGCCATGCAGCCGACCCCAAAGGAACCCAAAGTCTGGCCTCTATTCCTGAGCTTAAACGTAAGTATCCGTGCGCCGAAATCGTCGTTCAATCTGGAGTGCAAGACATCTCAATCATGAGAAGTTGCTTAGAATACGGTGCCCGAAAATTTATTTTAAAAGATCACCTAGCCGATGAAATTCCACTTCTGGTTGAAAGACTCAAACAAGAAAAAGTTTGGAAAGAAGCCATCGATAAAATCATGATTGGTGAATCTCAAGCCATGAAAGATCTCAAACGCGATATTCTTTTACTTAAAAGCCGCGGTACGGGTTTTGATGTTCTAGTGGAAGGCGAAACTGGTAGCGGTAAGGAGCTTTGTGCTCGCGCACTTCATCAGCCAACGAATAGTCACTTTGTCGAAGTCAATGCTGGCGCCATTCCTGAGGATCTCTTTGAAGTGAGTTTTTTTGGAGCCGACAAAGGGGCCTATACGGGAGCCCAACAGATTCGCGATGGATACTTCGCCGAAGCCAATGGTGGAACACTCTTTATTGATGAAATTCAAAATCTTTCCTACTCTAATCAAGCCAAGCTTTTACGTGTTTTAGAAACTCGCCAATTTCAAAGAGTGGGTTCAGCACAAAACCAAAAATTTACAGGACGTATTATTTTCGCGAGCAATATTCACCTTCGCGACAAAGTGGCTAAAAATCAATTTCGAGAGGATCTCTATTATAGAATTTCTCAAGTTAGAGTTTATTCCCCTCCCCTCAGATTGCGCCGAAGCGATATCCCAAGCATTGCTAATTCGTTCTTAAAGAACGAAGCCCAAAGCCCCATGAAATTCACAGAAAAAGCATTGGATTATCTTCAACAGTCTTATGACTGGCCAGGTAACGTCAGAGAGCTCAAAGGATTAGTGAAGCAATTTGCCCTCAAACACCCCCTACCCCTTATAGATGTTCTAGATATTGAAAAAGCACTTCACGAACAATGGAGTGATTGGACTAAAAAAGCTCAAAGCGAAGTAGCCCCCGATCAATTCCAAATCTCTTGGGAACAAAATTTTGATGAAAACATCAAAACCCTCGAAAAATTTCTTCTTAAAAAAAGCCTCGAAAAATGGGGATCAAAAGATGCGCGAGAAAAGCTCAACGTCAGCCGTTCTCGCTTTTACGATAAACTTAAGGAATACCAACTTATTTCAGATTAATGGCTTCTTTGAGAACCTGGCTCACCTTGAAAGACATCACTCTTCGAGCGGATATCTCCATGGCACTACCAGATTGAGGGTTACGTCCTGTTCTAGAACGCTTATCGCGCAAAACGAAATTTCCAAAACCAGAAATTTTTACGTTATGCCCAATCTCTAGTGAATCTTTAATAGAGTCGAATACCTGTTCTACCAAGTCAGCAGCTTCGAGCTTGGAAAATCCACACTTTTCAGCCACTTTCTCAACGATGTCGACCTTGGTCAGTGTCATAACTCTACCCCCTACTTAAAATTTAAAGGAAGTTACTGAAATTTCAAGGATTATTATAGAGTGTTTTTACGCCTTAACACGACGCGAGACGATTTCTTACGCTCTTCATCCAGTCTTCGAGCTTCTTCGAGCTGTTTTTCATGAAAAGCTTTAATTTGAGCCTTTAATTTTTGATACCATTCATCGACACCCTCAACGTCTATGAGGTTAGCCAAAATATCCAACGATGCTCTTGAGACCTTAATGGTCTCTCCGGCACGATTAGAAAGAACGTAAATCTCTTCCTGCTCTTTGGCCCCGGTTAAATCGCAAACTCCAGAACGATCAGGAAAAAAATGTGAGCGAATGCACTTAAGCGAAGGCGCGCCTTTCGAAAAAAGACGAACTTTCTGCTGATAAGACTCCATCAATTGAGGAGACACATAACGCAAGCTCATGCATCCTCATTACGAAAATCAGCCATAGAAAGCAAGAATATTTCTCTTAAGCTCTCTTAAATGAAAGCCTAATTCTTAAAGACTCAATGAAGCTCCTTTGAATCTTGCCTAAAAGTGATCTCAGACCTAGATTTCAATGCCATGCCTTCCTATAGCCTCTTTATAAGCGTTCCTAGAGGAGAATTAGATTCGGTCACTAATAGAATAAGCCAATTTGAAGGATTTTTAGGTCTCCAAGAAACGGAAAGTTCTGATAGCGATTTATTTGCCGTACCTGAAGGAATGGAGTTTCAAGAATTTGGCACAAAAGCCGCCGAAAGCTTCGATGAACATTTAAAGAAAAACACCAGAAGCACTCACTTTATAAAAATTTATTTCGAAATCGAAGATACAGAAAAAATCAAAATTGAAAATCAGCTTAAGAATTATGCACCCTTTAAATGGGAACTCATCGAAAGCAAAGATTATGTTAATGAGTATAAAAAACACGTCAAAGGAAATTATATAGGGAAAAAGCTCTGGGTTGGCCCTCCTTGGGATCTCCCTTCTAATAAGGATCTTATAAAATACATCATTGAGCCTGGACTTGGCTTTGGAACTGGAGAACACCCCACCACACAAATGTGTTTAGCCACTCTCGAAGAACTTCAACATGAAATTAATCCTAAAAATATTCTTGATCTTGGATGTGGATCAGGAATTTTAAGCATGGCTTGCTTAGATTTTTTTCCAAAAGCTTCAATCTGGGCCAGCGACCTTGATCCACTCTGCGAAAATGAAGTGAATAAAAATTTTGCTTTAAATTCAAAAGATCAATCCAAATTAAAAACTTTCTTTGGCAAAGCGGCCTCTCTCAGTTCCCTCAGGCGAGAAGGGGCACCCCTCTTTGATTTACTTGTTTCAAATATCTACGTGAATGTTCTCATCGATTTATTACCTGAAATTAATAACTCTTTAAGCTCGGGGGCCCATTGGTTATTAAGCGGAATTTTAGAAGATGGGAGCCAAAATCAACTCGTCGAGTTAACTCAAAAAGAAATGCGTCTCGTAAAACAACGGCGCTGCGCTCACCCTCAAAACAATTCTGAAATATGGCTCTCAATGCTTTGGCAGAAGTCTTGATAGGAAGCACTGGCGAGGTTAAGAAATACTGAAATGATATTGAGCGGACCAGAAATTAAAAAACGTTTAGGTAAAGACATTGCCATTGATCCTTTTGTAGAAAGTCGCCTAAATCCAAATTCATATAATTTAACTCTTGCCCCTGAAATCATGGTCTACACAGAAATGCCCTTAGACATGAAAAAGGCCAACCCCGTAGAAAAATTCAAAATTGGAAGCGAAGGATTGCTATTAGAACCAGGCAAACTTTATTTGGCTCGTACTGCTGAATACACCAAAACTTACAACTTAGTTCCAATGCTAGAAGGCCGTTCAAGCATTGGTCGCTTAGGTCTCTATATTCACGTAACCGCGGGCTTTGGTGATGTAGGATTTGAAGGCTATTGGACCCTAGAAATGCATTGTGTTCACCCCATTCGAATTTATGCTGGAGTTGAAATCTGCCAAATTTTTTACCATCAAGTGGCCGGTGAAACGATAAGTTATGAATCTAAAAAGTATCAAAGAAATGCAGGTGTTCAAGCTTCTCGTTTGTGGATGGATTTTCACGAAGAAGAAAAAAATTCTGGCAACGCCTAAGTTTTTTCTTAATTAGACTTACATCTTAAACATTTAAGGCTTTGTGTGTTGACCAATCTTTGCATTCATCCCTATTCACTTATCTATGAAAAAAATCACCTACCAAATAAGCCACCTCCTTTTTATTATTGCACTCGTTGTGAATGGATTAAACTCTACGCGCAGCTTTGCTGAAGAAGCACAAAAAGAAACTTCACCGTATCTTACAGAAAATCTTGTTGAGACGTGGTTAAACGCCGTCAAAAAAGAAAATAAAGGTGTTGATGCCGAAGAAGAAGTTATGGAAGCGGCAACAGACGTTTCTAAATTTGCAATTTCCATGTCAAGAATGGCCTTACAATTGCTATTAACTAATAAAAAAGAAGAATACCTAAAATTACTTGGACCAGAACTTGCCGAGAAATCCGCTGACGATGCTGTGCTTGAGGCCACCAAAGAAAGTGTTAAAAAAGATATGGGCGACCAAGACAAAGGAGCCGTTGCAGTTATCAAAGTTCTTAAAGCTAATGAAGAAACTCTAGAAGCCGCAGCACTCGAAATTGTCTACAGCCACCTCATGCTAAAACAAGGTGAAGACAATAAAGCGTCCATTTACACTTATGTCACAACCCTTAGAATTCCTCTTAAAGCCGTGCCTTCTATAGAAAACTCTAAAGAAATTTCTAAAATTCTTGAGCTTGATTCTATAGCTCCCCAAGACACAAAAATCATATCTTGGAAAAAAGTGAATGGAATTCCCAAAGAATTAATCAAGCCTACTCAGGAAAAAAAGAATGACAACGAAAAAAAACCTGCCGAAGGAAAGACGCGCAAAACTAAGCCCGAGCTGACTGCTTAATAAGACGCAGTCTAATAGCCTCGCATTCTTTACAAGAACTCAGTGCGCAGATAGAATTTTCCTCAGATGAAAAATCTTTGGATTCTACTAGCACTGAGTTTTTCTTTTATGTCGTCCGCTAAAACAACTTTGAGAGTAGACGCACCTCAACTCAACGACGTCGAAGCTTCTAAGGGAATACTACTCAAGGCTCTCATTGAAGATGCTGTGAGATCTCATTCTAGCTACATTTTGTCTCAAGACTCAAAATCTGAGGCTAGTCTTACAAGCTCACTCCATAAACTAGATAACAATTATTTATTTATAATGGCCTTAAACACAAAAGATAATAGCAGAAGTGAGAGAGTGAAATTATCGAGTCTTGATGAACTCGACACAGCCGTCTCAAGACTTTCTGATTCGGTACTCGAAGGTAAAACATTAGCCGAAACAGCTACCCAAGGCGAAATACTCAATAGAGATTCTCGATCTCGTGAAAGAGTAAAGTCGATTCGTGGTTTTGAATTAGGATTAGGAACAGGATTTCCTCTCACCCAACCCCTTGGCGATAAAGAAGCCATGTGGGCTTTAGGTTTTGGATTTGCATGGGATGTTGATGAAGCTTTCCTAGAAACACGTTGGGATGCCCTCTCTCACTTTGGAGACAACAATCCAGGTTCCTATAACACCTTCACACTTGGAGGAAATTATTTTTGGCACGATACAAGTCGCTATGGAGTTTTTAGTGGTGCAAACTTTGGATTTGCTAATAGTAGCAATTCAAAAATTCAATCTAAAAGCGGATTCCATATTGGTCTCGATACAGGCGTGCTTCTTTTTCGCCATGCAGATGTTAATCTCGAATTTCGGGCCCGATACATGATAATGGTCAGCCAGATTAAGGGTGCCTACCCTCAATTATTCAGTATGATATTAGGCCTACATTTATAAATTATTTATTGGCTGCTCGTAGAGCATCAATTTCATATTGCTGATCAATAAAGGGCTTCATTGTGTCTTTATACATTTGTTTTTTTTCTGTTAAAGCCGCATCACCAGTATTGATAGCTTCAGACACACTTTCAGGGTCTCCAATTTTTTCAATTTTTTGGATGTAAAAATGAATTTTAAGACCTCTCTTTAATAAAAAAGCTTCTACTAACTCAGCCTGCCTTGCATCCATAGAAGGAAGCGCAAAGATAGCATCATCTCCACTAGCATAATAATTCAATCGAGTTTCTAGAATAATGTCTAAAGCAGCCGTGAGTTGCTCAAACTCACGAAGTAACTCAGCGGAAGTTTCATCGTATATTGAAGTGAGATTTTTAAAACCCGCACCTTTCTCTATCCAGTCATTTCGAGCATGGGCTGCTTTAAGACCAAAGTTTTTAAGATCTACGAAAAGCAAATTCCCCGCTCTCATTGATTTAAAATAAAATAAAGCTCTCTGCACCGTCCAAGCTTTAGGTAAGAGCATTGAAATTCTATCAATATCAGAAAATGTCAAAGTTCTGTTTTCTCCAACTTCATTTAAAAGTTGATGTATTTCTGCGACTTCACTTTTTGTTGGCACATTATCAAGTGGTAAAAAATCACCCACACTACCCGCACGTCGATAATCCCGTAACCAAACCTCAATTTCAGGTTTTCTACTTAAAGGTATTCTCACATTGCCCATCCAATGAGCCAACTCTACTTGACCCTCTACACTATCCACATCAAATCTCGTAGCCTTGGTGATTTCCTCTTTTGAAATTCCACCTAAATTTCCATGGCCAAAAAGTTTTCGATAGGCCCACTCTAGGCGGCTACGCCATTTTCTAACTGTTTCGTAATTTGAATTTTCGTAACCCAAAGTTTTTAACTTAAGATCAACGTGTGCATATTCCAATGTTGGACCACTTCCATAATGTAGAACTTCCGCAGCCCAATCTTCCCAACTCATTCCATCAACCGGCTCAGGTTTTATGTCGCGAACCCTATCCGCAAACTTTTTCCTCAATGGCTTTAAAATTTCAGTTTCAAATTTATCAGTACTTAATTTTGAAAGCAGAACTCGGTCTTTATAGTTCTGATGAACAAGTAATCCCAGAGCGTCTGTAGTATCTAATATTTTTGCTAATTCCTCATTGAGCATGGTTAAAGCAAACTCTGTTGTTTTGACGTCCCAAGACTTATTGAGTTCTTTTAAATGCCCTATTTGAATCCAATAAGCTTGGCGATCTTTGAATTTTTCAGGGTGATAATTATACTCGGCCCAATTGAGTCGCATCTTCAACGTGTTTTTAAGATCTTCTTTCAAAACACGACCCAACCATTCAAAATCATCTTCACCTTTGTAGCCATAGAATAAGTCGCTAAAGAGACGTCTGATATTTGAAGGCTTAATGGCTCGCGCAATTTTCACCAATGAATTCGCACAAGGCGTTTGCCTAGACTTAGGCAACTCCTCTGGTGTGTCCATGAGTAATGGAACTTGAGAATTAATTGAAGCAAGAGGCGCCATTGGGCGAAGAGCCGCTTTACGAGAGGGCCGCATTTTGGAGGGTTTAGCTGCTAAAGAATTTTCACTTGTTACGAAAATAATGAAAAAGCCAAATAGCAAAAAACTAGAAAGCTTTAAAAAATTTCGAATCGGAGCAGGCAGCATTTCGCAACAACCTCAACATCTGCCACAGCTCCAAATTCCACACCTTTGAACATTTTATCTTAGTTGAGTTAATAATTGGACTAAAAGCCTATGATAATTAACACTTAAAGCGTATAGAATTTAGAGGTACTGTCTAAAACTTAGTCAAAACTAACTTCTTCGGTAGCACCGCAGGTACTGCAACCTCCACCCGTTGCACATTCTTGGCACTTACCACTTCGTCCTTGTCCGCACTCTTCATTTTTACAGGGACGATTCAAATCACCATTCCAAAAAAAGAGTTCCCAGTCCTTAGCAAATTCGCTAGCCGCAAAACTTCTAGCCTTTTCAAAACTATCAAATTCCCAACTTCCGACCTCAGAATATGGAAAACTATTGTGGATAAATACCTGATACACATAGCTCTGAGTAACGGGGTCAAAAACAAGGTTAATTCCCCCTTCTTTTCGATCACTTACAAAAACACTACGTTCAGCATTTTCTTCTTTCATTGCCATGATACGAATAAAGTTATTCACATTTTATCCTCAAGCCTAAAAAGCCTAAAATTCTTTAACAAAATAGCTTATAAAGGCTCTTTTATGACTAAATGCCAGAAAGCACAATACATAAGCCAAAGACTTGCTGAACTTTACCCTGACCCACACCCCCCACTCACACATAGCGACCATTATACGTTGCTAATAGCCGTTTTATTGTCTGCTCAATGCACTGATAAAAGAGTTAACCAAATCACTCCTCTTTTATTTGCAAAAGCTAAAAACCCAGAGGAAATGATAAAGCTTGGTCAAAAAGAAATTCTTAAAATAGTGAGACCCTGCGGCCTACCCCAACAAAAATCCTCGGCCATTTATAATTTATCTAAAATATTAGTCGAAAAGTACCATTCAAAAGTACCCAACACCTTTGAAGATCTCGAAAGCCTTCCCGGAGTAGGACACAAAACCGCGTCCGTGGTGATGAGCCAAGCCTTCGGGATAGCCGCCTTTCCAGTGGACACCCATATTCATCGATTGGCAAAAAGATGGAAACTTAGTTCAGGCAAATCCGTAACCCAAACGGAACGAGACCTAAAAAAGATTTTTCCCGAAAAACTTTGGAATAAACTACATCTTCAAATTATTTTTTACGGAAGGGAATTTTGTTCAGCTTATAATTGCGATGGAAAAACATGTGAAATTTGTAGCACCGTAAATTCATGAGCCTGCGGATTGTGCCAGACTTCAATTAAGCAGTTACTAAATGAACAGCTTGCTCGTTTGCATATTAAACCCAAAGATTCCATTCATTTATTACCATCAATTTTTGAGTTTCAAATTAACTAAAAAATAACAATAGAAGTCATTTGAAAATGCTAAAATTTGAAGATGAAAGCGACACTATACCTTTTTCCTTTTCTAATTTTATCTGCTTGTTCTCAAAAATCGTCGAAAAATAATTCGGTGTCCGATTCAAAATTTAAATCGGACGATATGATCACTTTAAACGGTACATCAGTTACGGTGCCCATAGCCGTTCCTGAAAATGTTGCCCAAAATCCAAATGTGCCCACTCCAGTAATTGAGAATCCTAATGGTCCTACTCAAGAACTTTCTTTAACGGGAAACTCTGCACTTTCAGATCAATTTTCTCCAAACCAACTTTATACAGACCTTCAACTTGTGAATGCCACCTCCAACAATGACAACACATATGATGTACCTTTTTATTGGCCCACACCTACGGCAGGGTATGCCGTAATTAATGAACTGTCTTACACAGGAGCAGCAGGTCCTGTGACTTATCAAATTCAGCGATACACGAATGCTGGCAAAAACGGTTTTTACCTGGAAGATTACATTATAAATGAATCCGGGACCCAGAATTGGAGAGATTCTTGGGTTTACAAAGTTGATTCAACCCAAGGTGTTTTAGAAATCATTGACACCACTCCTACAAGTGTCGCAAATTTACAAAGCTATCCTCTGAAACATGGGAAAACGCTGTTTAAAAATACCCCTTTTGTTAATACCGCCTATGGGACACTAGAAAATCACGACGGATCTGTAATGGGTTATTTTTGGAATAACTATTTTATTCAGCTTGTAGACGTAAAACGTCAAGTGACACTACCCGGCGGTACCTTTAAAGACGTCGTCGTTCAGTCCGAGCAACAAATCACTCAAATAACTACAAATGGTGTATCTGCTCCAATCGAAACGATCCGTTATCGATTCTACTTCGCAAAAGGTATCGGAATTATTGCCATACAATGGCTCGATGCGAATTGGGCGCCAACACAGAACCCATTACTCTATCTCACAAAGTCCTGCGTCGTTTCGGCGGATAAATATCGATGTCCATAGAAAGACGAATCAAGGCACAGAAATACTAAAAATTGTGGATTACAAGTAAAAATCATTCACATTTTTAAAAAGCAGCTATATCGAAAGTCCGAATCATTTTTGGAATAAATATAGCGAAATTTTATGCATGCTAAATTTCTAGTTTGAAAAAATTCCCCAGCAAACGAACGCTCATATCCTCGTCCCCCTGTTTCATGTTCGCAAGATTGAGACACCACTGACTGACTCAACAATCTGCAAAGCTCCTTACAAGCTAATGGCTCATTATCTAATATTCGGGTTTTAAGAGTAGTCTTTTCCCATAATGAATTTTCACGACATTCAGGAACTTCAGCATAAGACTGCAAAGCAAGTAACAAAGATAAAGAAATAATGGATTTATATTGAAACATTTTAGTATCCTTCCGCCAGCATTACCTGGATCAAGTTTATTGGGTCGCTCAATTAACATGAGCCTCTCAGCCATCTACTTAGACAGCTCCCCAGTTGATTTAAAAAGCTTCTATCAATTTTTTTCATTTGAAACAAATCCATCAAAAATGTATTTTTGACACATTAATCAAATACATCAATCCAGGATTTTATTATGAGATAATAGCTGTCTGTACTACAACAATATTCGGAGGCTGCACACAATGGAAAATCATTTAAAAAATTTAAAATTTCCAATCGAAGCCACTACGCGCACGGCCTTTTATCTTATTCCGGCAATTTCAGCCCAAGTTTTTTTAGGCCATTTAAACAATCCAAAGATCAAAGAGTTTAGAAGTCGCATGAGTCTTTGGGATAATCTTAAAGAAATCAAAAATCTATACGCTCAAGACCAAGCCAACATTTCAAAGGGCTACTATTTAGCTCCTGAAAAGATTATTCCAGACATTAAAAATTACCTCTTAATGAACGTAAAAAATGCTTTTGATTTGCTAAAAGTAAAAAGACGAATAAAAAATAAAGATGTCCGAGTCTTTGATGAAAAAATTTGTCCTTCTGATTTTCCGTCCTATTTTAGACAAAGCTTTCATTATCAAAGCGATGGATACTTCAGTTCTGATTCTGCAGAACTCTATGATCATCAAGTAGAGCTTGTCTTCACGGGCACCGCACAAGCT
Organism: Pseudomonadota bacterium; assembly: GCA_018001635.1. Lineage (GTDB taxonomy): Bacteria > Bdellovibrionota > UBA2428 > UBA2428 > UBA2428 > JAGNHS01. The sequence continues at coordinate 45,291 of JAGNHS010000017.1, forward strand.
ATGCGAAGGCATGGAATTAAAGCCATATCTCTTATAAGCGGAAATTCAAAATATCCTCGTTTAGATAAACTAAAGATACTTGATATTGCTTGTGGCACAGGTCTTTTTACCTCTGAACTAGAACGACATTTTCCAAAAAGTGAAGTTCATGGTGTAGACCTCAGCCCCTGGTATCTTTCCGAAGCACAAAATAAATTCCCACAATCAAATATAAAATGGCAATTTGCTAAGGCTGAAAAACTTCCCTTTGAAGACGAAAGCTTTGATATCGTGAGTTCGGTCTATCTCTATCATGAATTACCGGAAAAAATCCGAAAACAAGCCGCTAAAGAAATGCTTCGTGTCCTAAAGCCCGGAGGCACCCTTGTTCATATTGATAGCATTCAAAAGGGAGACGTAGCCGAGCTCGACGTTGGTCTTGAAGTATTTCCGCAAGCCTATCATGAACCTTATTTCAAAAATTATATAAACCAAAACACAGCAGCGCTTTTTGAAAAACTTGGTCTCCAAAACGTCGACTCAGACTTTGCATTTTACTCTAAAATAATACGTGGCCAAAAAAAGAATTAATTCATTACCGCTAAAGAAGTTGAGTGAGTGCTTTTTAACTAAGACGTCCTCGTTTCAAGAATACACAATTAACAAATGGCTAAAACGGTATGAAACTGCGGATTGTCTTAGCTAAAAAGCACTCACTCAACTTCTTTAGCGGTAACGCGATTTCACCAATTCAACCAACGCTTCTTGCGCACTATGAGGGCCGTATTTAAACTGCGCTTGCAAACCCAAATATGCTTTTCGAGCTAGCATCTCTGATTCATTCACCGCATTTTCAGCCTTAGAAGTTAAGCCTTCAAAGTTTTGAGTGTCTAAAAAGATTTTGCCCATAGCCGTGAGCTTTTGCACTTCTTGTTTATGGAAATAGCGTTTTAATTTTTCAATGACCTGAGGAAAAACTTCTAAATAAGGAATTTTTTCTTTATTAAAATCTTTATGCTCAATCGACCAAGCCCCCAAACGAGATATCAAATTCTTTCTATACTCAGAACGATCTCCACTGACTTCGGTCATATCTTCAAACTGATTCATATAAGATTCATCGGCATTCTCATTTTGACCAGTCATTCGGTTCTTAACCTTTTCTCCTTTTACAAAGGAAATCACTTGCTTCAAATAATTCGCCAAATACTCTTCTAATTGCTCAGGCTGATGCAAACGTAAAACGGTGCGAACTTCTTGATCCACCCAATTGAGCCATTCATCATGAACCACTTGAATAAAATTTTCAAAATCATGATAGCCACCGCTCACAGGTTCTTGCCTGAGATAATCAAAGTCTGAAACCCGTTTTACGAGTTTTCGTAATTCAGCAAAAACTGCATTGGGTCCTAAGGTTTTAAATTGATCGCCCTGAGCCGCCATTTGAAGAGCCACCTTGAGTTCTCGAGCAGAAGCCCCTAAAAGCCCCTCATAGTAAATATGATTTTGATGTTCAGCAAACAATTCCTCTATGTGGCTTTTGAGTTCTTTTCTTTCTTCATCCGTTAATCGCTCAGGCATTTCTGCATTGTTATAAATTTTAGCTTTTTCAATAGGCGTGATGGAGTCCAAAACTCGCACCAGAACCGCGCTTTTGTTTTTAGTAAGTGGTTTCTTTATACGAGTCAGCACGGCCCATAGGGCCAACGCTCTACAGGTATGCGGCATAAGTTCTTTTTCGCCGCACACATCTCTCGCGGTTCTTTCATAAATATTTTCTTCATCAGAGTATCTCAACAAATAAGGCACTCGAATAAATTCTAAGCGACTTTTAAAACTATAAAACTCTGGATGCTCCCTGAAGGCCTCAAGTTGCCGATCATTTGTAGAGGCCATAAACACAGTATCTAAAAACACAACAACATGACCCAGATTTACAGTAGAGGTTTCACAAGTGTTTAAAAGATATTTAAAACTTTCTACAGGACGTTTTAATATATCGGTGAATTCCACCAATCCTCGATTGGCATCAACAAGATCGCCTTCAAGTTGAAATAAATTTAAACTTTGAAGCGCAGGAGGAAGATTGGCCATAGATCGATCTAAGGTGACCTGACGAATGGTGGCATCTACATTAAATTTCGGCTCTATCGTAACCAATCCATTGCGCAAACTTCGCGATAAGAATATTCGCTCTACGCGAATATGTTGCATCACTTTGCTAAAATCGCCCTGATATTCATTTAAAAGAGCTTCAAAAATTAAAGCATTCTTATGACTAAGTTCCGCATCCAAAAATATTTTTCGCATTTTTGTAAAGCGATCTTCGTCTTTAATTTTGTTTTGCTTTGTAATTTTTTCAAAAAACGCAGCGCGATCATCTTTAGGAACTAAAAACAAAGGATTTTCATGCAATTCACTTCGAACAATGGCCCCGATTTTTTCTTGTTCAAGCTTGGCATAGGAATCCGTAACATTAAACTCATCTTTACGAGTCCCAATTCCCATTCTGTTTTTTTGAAAAGCCTCTTCGGGGAATATCCATGAAAAGCTAAAAAGCATCCCCTCTTCTTGGTGAGAATAATGCTCTAAGCCTTCAAAAAGGGTTCTAAAAAATGAAGTTTTGGCCGAGCCATTAGGACCAAAGAGGGCTACAAGCTTATCGGCTTTTCCAGAACGATTGAAACCCGTAAGTATTCTATAAAATGAATTTTGAAGTTCCTCGTGTCCCTCTAGGGATGGAGAATGGTCTACAAAGTCTTGATCGAAAAGTTTGAAACGCCGTTCCTTATGATTTCTAATTTCCTTTTCGTAGCTTCCAAAATGGTCAATAGCATCAAGGATATAGTGAAAACTTGAGCGAAAAAACAACTCTGGTTTCGACTCCAGCAGTTCCATGAACTCATCAAAGGTCAAAACCCTTTTGCTGGTACTAAATCGCTTTTTAACGCTGTTTTGTATGGAATCTAACCATTGATGCATATGTTTAAATTATAGCAGAAAGCTTATACCCTTTGTGCGAGTCAAAGCCTGACACCACGTTAAAAAATTGATCTCAATCCTAAATTTCCTTACTTAGCCTACAGGCCCTTGCTGAGTGGTGTCGAAATCCGATATTTTGGCGGCAGTTTAAAGCTCTATCAACTTATCGACAGAGCTTTTATGAAAGGGATTTCAAATGAAACGCTTCGCCATTTTAACTTCTACACTTTTTTTAACATTGTCGAGTTTTGCAAGCATCAATCCAAAACTCACCTGTAGTTTTACCGAACCCTTTTATGATCTCGAATTGGATTTAGACTCTGGAAAACTTATCAGGGTTGAATATGACTGGAATGATAGCGACCCTAATTCTGATTACATTCGAACTGTTCTTAATAAAAATTCTATCGTTACAATCAACTCGTCTGGAAAAACTTTATCCATTTCCGTTAAAGACATTAAAACTTCTGAAAGTATTTTAGATTCAAAACTCGATTACAAAGGATCCGATGGAATGAGCAATGCGCTCTTTCCATTAAGCGTAAAACACTACGATAAGCAAAGAGGCACTCAATACGGCGGCTGTGAATTAGATAAAATTTTGGCTTACGATTCAAGCGAACTTGATAAGAACATGAAAAAATTTGCTAACTATGCCTCACAAGGAATTCAACTTTGTATGGCGCGAGCCACAGCTGAATGGACTCAAGACCCTTCTGATTATGATTCTGAGTCTACAAAATTCTTTGTTCTCTACTCTCAACAACCTGTCCCAGGAGAAGCAGGGGAAATCAGCCAAACTTTTGCATCCGCTGAAATGGAAGTCCTCTATAAATCTGTTCTGAAAACTAAAACTCCTCCAGAAGATGGAGCCTCATTAAATCAATTGAAGTCGGCTATGTGGGATCATTGCCAAACATATGCTAAACTAATTCAAAGTAGATATATCAGCAAATAAAGCCAAGAGACTGTTTAGAAACTAAAAAGGCCTCTTACAACTTTCGTTGTAAGAGGCCTTTTATATTTTTAATATTCAAAAAAAACTATTCGATAGCCGCAGAAGTAAAACCAATATTACGAGCACGTTTGATGTGCTTAGTAAGTTTTCTTTGGCTTTTTGCAGAAACACCAGAAATATGTCGAGGAACAATTTTTCCAGTCTCACTAATAAAACGCTGAACAATGCGTTGATTTTTGTAATCAAGAACTAAAGTTTTATCGAGAATGAAAGGACAAACCTTTCGGCGTCCAAAACTTTTACGAGGTCCTTTTTCTGAAGCTCCGTCTTTTTTATCATCTCCGGATTGCTGGTAATCTTTGTTATCGTTTTCCATTACGCTTTCTTTCTCTTTTGCAAACGAACTTTCTTTTGTCGTTGAGCTTTACGTTTACGTTTTTTAGCAGTTTTTCTATTATCACCACGTCCCATAGGGGCTTATGATTAAAACCAGAGCTACTATCTTTCAAGCTCTTTTAAAGGAAAAACCTGAAAAAGATCAATAAGCTGATATCGCTTCTGTTCGGGTTGATAAGAGTAAAAAGATAAACTTAATTTTTCAGCCACCTCTTCAGGAGACTTTAGAGAGGGCTGATACTTTAAAAAACCAAGTATTTCAGTACCTTGCAATGAATCCACGAGAAGAGTCCCACTGATTCTTAGTGGAGAGAACTCCACATCTTTAACTGAAAGATCGTTCTTAGAAGAAGTCTGCGTAGGCAACTTAAAGCTGGCTACAACGAAGTATAAATCGGGGCGGCAAGTGTTTCTTAAGATAATTTCGAGTTCTGAAGCCTTCTTATCGCGCTTAACATTGATCTGGAGAGCCAATTCTCTCTCTCGATTCACCCAAATTTTCTTATCAACAGCTTCCCAAGGCAAATATCCATCAGAAAAGTTTCTTGTAGAAGGATTGGCAAGAGAAGGAAAAAAATCTCGAAGCTTGCGCTCATCAATCTCACCACAATTCATTTTTTTAAATAAATCAGGAAGAAGCTTGGACTGCTTGTCGGC
>JAGNHS010000018.1 GCA_018001635.1 Pseudomonadota bacterium
GCAGTGAGTGCTTTTGCATGACCCGGTTCAAGTGCATGAAGTGCTCCAAGTGCTAAAGCCGTGGGAAAATAAAATAAATTTAATGCAGCGTCCATTCTTTAAGTATTCTTATTCCTTATGTCGATTTTGTCGACATTATTTAAAACTTAAAGACACATTCTTGTTAATTCATAAGGCACATTTGTTAAGTCTTTTCTTTAAATGTCTATTGAGGGATTTTGGATAGGTGTGCTTTTATCTAGGTTCAGGAGCTTCTATGAAAAAGCATTTCTTAAAACTTCTTTATACTGCGTTTTTAATATTAATTACTCATTCAACATTGGCATGGAGTGGGCGACACTTTGACCAATCGATAATCGTGATTTTTGAAAATACAAATTATAGCGATGTTATCAAGGAGCCTTTTTTTGCTAAGCTTGCCAATCAAGGAGCTAATTTTAATAATTTTCTAGCAGAAACTCATCCTTCACAACCGAATTATATAGCTCTCACTTCAGCGTCTCTTCATGGGATATCTACAAATAACATTATAAATTTGAGCGTGAGAAATATGGTCGATTTACTAGAAGAAAAGGGGCTTAGTTGGAAAGCTTATGCTGAAGATTACCCCGGCAATTGTTTTTTAGGGGCCACTTCAAAATATTATGTTCGAAAGCATAATCCTTTTATTAGTTACCTTAATATTTCAAAAAATCCAAATCGATGTGCCAATATAGTCAATGCAGAGCAGTTTGATTTAGATGCTCAAAGTGGAAAATTACCCCATTATTCTTTTTATATTCCGAACAATAAAAACAATGCTCATGACACAGATATAGCTTTTGCTGATAAATGGTACTCTACTCATTTTTCAAAATATGTTGATGATCCGAAATTTATGCAAAATAAAATATTGATTTCAACTTTTGATGAAAGTGGAGTGAGTGCGCGTAATAAAATTTATACAACTATTGTGGGCCCTTCCGTTAAAAATGAAACTTTTTCAGACGATTTAAATCATTATAGTCTTATTAAAATGTTTGAAGATAACTGGGATTTGGGTAATCTTGGAAAAGAAGATCTTAGGGCTAAGCCTATTCCTAATATTTGGAGATAGTGGCATTTTCTCCGTCTCCTAATTGACGTAGTATCCTGTAATTATTGGGTTTTTATTTTTTTTATTTCGCTAATTTTTAAACGATTTCTTCCGAAAAGTGAGAATGAAGCACAGCGCAGAAAAATCGAATGCCTCTTTGTTTAAAAAGTTAAGTCTTATCTTTGGAATAGGCGCCTTACTGAGTGTTTTGTGGGTGGCCAAATATTACAGAGATCTTTCTACATTGAAAAATGAATATCTAGCTAAATCAAAAGTCGAAGAAGAAAGAGTTCGGCAAAAGCTCAATGAAAAATTAGGTTACGTGTATCAAGCTGTTAGGACAATGTCGCTCGTTCCTGGAGTTAGAAAAATCAAGAGAAGTGGAAGCAATTTTGATGAAGATGCTAAAATGACAATTCAGCAACTTTATAATAATGCTTTTCTGAATATTAAAGTTTCTGAAATATATCTTTTACCTCGAAGTTTGGATCCCGATAAAATTGATCCCAAGACACAAAAGGGTGAAGAACCTATTGTAACTTTTGATGAGCTTATTACCTCTAGTTCATCACATAAAGATGAGACTCAAGTCGAAGAGAGGGCTCCTGAAATTGAGGAATTAGAAATCGAAGAATATCGATTGATGAAAGTGCAACTTGAAACTTTGGCTCAAAAATATCCTACAAATAAAAGCTTTAAAGATTTAGAAATTCCTATGCTTTCTGGTCCAGAAGTTGTCACTTGTGATAATTCGGAGTTTACAGTGGCTGAGTTAGAAAAACACGACGACACAAATAGAAAGGGAATCGTGTTTACAGTTCCTGTGTATGATATGGAAGGTAAATTTGCGGGCGGAGTGAGTGCAGTTTTAAGATCTAATGTGATTCGATCATTAATTCCTAAGGGATCCTATGGAATCGTCAATCAAACACATTCTTTTGTGGCGGTGTCTGAAGCGAGTGAAACTTGGAATGCTTCGCTTGAACATTTTTCAAAGGGCTCAAAGAATCCAAATCTAATTTATAGTCAAATTGAGACACTGGATTTTCCTGATAACAATGTGTGGCAACTTTGGTCTGCAAAGTCAGATGACGAATTTTGGAGTTCAGAACAAGTTTTAGGTTTGAAAAAAGTATTTTGGGGAACACTTCTTTTTTTATGGCTCTTAACTTTTGGATTGATGTGGCAAAGCAAAAGAGATTTTGCAACTCTTTCAAGAATAATGAAGTCTACTTATGAATTGTCAGGTCAATTATCAAATTTATTGACTAGCATAAGTGATTTAGACGCCTCTTCGAAATCAATATCTACGTCTTCTCAGAGTCAGGCTGCAGCCATTCAAGAGAGTGCGCAAAGTATGGAGGAAATAACGGCCATGGTGAGCCAGAGTTCTTCCGGTGCTGAAGCGGCCTTAGGATTGGCGGAAGAAGGTAAATCTAGCTCTGTAGAGGGTAAAGATGTAGTGACTCAGCTTCAATCTGCGATGAGAGATATTGAATCAACGCAATCTGAGATAGAGAAAATTGCTCAAGTTATGAATGATATCAATTCTAAAACATCAGCCATAAATGACATTGTTTTTCAAACACGTTTATTAGCTTTTAATGCCAGTATAGAATCGGCACGGGCAGGAGTGCATGGAAAAGGTTTTTCAGTTGTTGCGGAAGAAGTTGGAAAATTAGCGGCGCAATCAGGAAAGGCTGCGACAGAAATTTCTACTCTTGTAAAAGATTCTTTAAGTGTTGTTCAAGATACGATGAGTACTTCTTCGGATAGAATCCGAAAGGGTCGTGAACTTTCAGAAAAATGCCACGAATCATTTCAGAAAATGATGGATGGTTTGAATGAGATTGGTTCTTCAGTGAATTCTGTAACATCGGCTTCGAGAGAGCAAGTGGCTGGTATAAAGCAAACCAATATTGCCATTCAGGAAATGGATAAAGTCACTCAGCGAAATGCTAATATCGCTCACGACATCGAAGTTAAGGTCGACAATTTAAAAAAAGTTGCTGAAATTATTGAACTCAATATTCAGGAATTACTTGGAAATAAGGTCCCTGAAAAGTCGAGTTCAGATTTGCCTACAAGCCTGATTTCAAGTCCCAGAGGCGAATTTAAAAAAGCCGCTTAATTTCAATGAATCTCTGAAAACCAATTCGCTAATAGAGTGTCTCTATAGGCTTTGGTTTCGCTATCCCATTTGTCGAGATGATCTAAGGCTTCTTGGTATCTGGGGCTTTCTGGTCCTTCGTTGAGTATCTCTCTGTATTCAGGATGGTTCATTATTATGACGGCAATATAGTGTTTATTGTTGGGTCCTTCTAAAATTCCGGCTATTCCTCTGACGTAGGAGAGATAGCCAGTTTTTTGGTAAAAGACTTTGCCTTCGTAGTCTTTCTTTACGAAGTACTTATAATAATCTTTTCCTGAGAATTTTTTTAAAGCGGTAGTTTTAAGAAATTCGCTGAAAAGCTTGGCCGAAATTTTATTTAAAGGACTGAGTCCCGAGCAGCGATCCAATTCAATTTCGTTTTTATTCACATTAATATGAAGAGTGTTGAGTAAGTAATTTTGTAAATTCTCAGCGTTATTTTTTAAAGTTCCTTCAAAGCTTTTCGCACAAAGTAGTTCTATAGCTAAATTGTCACTCCTATATAAAATATCAGCTAAAGATTCAGAGATTGGGGGGCTCGTAATGTCCATGGCTAATTTTGAGTTTTGAGGATTTGATTCGATAGGATTGCCGAGTTTGAGAGATTGGCTCATGGCTTCGATTAAGCTATTACCGGCGTTTTTAAGGGGGATAATTTCAGAAATTTTTCTTTTAGATTTTAAACTAAGATCATTCCACTTTTCATGGTCTATTTGCCAGGTATCGCTGAGCTCGGTTTTACTGAGGGGACTCAGTAGCTCCTTTTGAGGGCTTTCATTCCAGATAAGATTCGTTGAGGGAAAGAAATGATTAAATAAGGTGTCTGAAGATTCTTTGTAGCTAAGTTCAAGGAGATTTTCTTTAATAGAAAGTGCAGAAACTCCTGGATTGTAAGTGTGATAGGGGTCAAAGTATTTTGAGATAACCGATTCATTATCAAAAAAGTAAGGTGCGTAGTTTAACTGAGATTTTGTAGCTGAGTTTTTTATTTTTTGAAGTATAGAATCTAGCGAGCTGAGTTTTAGCAGGGGGTCGCCTCCGCTCTCAATAATCCACTCATTGGGGTTTTCGAAGAGTTTAGTATGGAATTTATAGCTCTCTCCGAGAATGTCGAGAGCGGCATAGCTACTTAGTATTTTAGTCACCGAGGCAGGAATGAGGACGCTATTGGGATCTTTTTCGTGAAGAATTTGGGTGCTTTCAAGCTCCGTAAATTGATATGAAACAACGGTTCCCGCTGGAAGACTGAGCTTGGAGGCCTTGGTTGTTTGGACCTGGCTCAGAACATCTAGTTCTTCAATCCTATTAAATTGAAAGAGTTCTTTAGTGTGAGGCTTTTCTGTACAAAAGCTTAAAAAAATAAACGGTAAAAACTTTTTAAGGTAGGCTCTCATATATAGATTGTGACACTATATAATTTCATTATCTAGATTTGTAAAAATATTTGAAGTTCTCCCTTTAAAGCTTTGCAAATAAGAGTCTAAGAATTTAAAGAATATGCTGAGGCTTTATGGAGAAGAGGCGTTTGAGAGTTTATTTAATCCCTTTATTATTGAGTATGGCAGCTTGTAATTTGCAGCAAGATTCTCGTGGCTCCACTGATGCAGCTATTGTAGAAGATTTTTCACCAGATTCCCTTTACTTTTTTGTTAAAAGTCGGCGAATTGAAAAAATTGAAGATTTTTTAAATCATCCCGATTTACCACAAGCTTACCGTGAGAATTTTCTTCCTTTAAAAGATGCCATCACTTTGCAGCCAGCGGCCTTAGATTGTCCAAGAGTTCTTTCCTACGGACAAAGTTCCTCTTTAGTCTTTTCTTTTAATTGTGGTGAACTCTCCTCTGATGAAGAGCCTGGTCAGCCGAATAATCATTTGGAAATGGTTTTTCATAATAAAGAAATTTCCCAAGCCCAAACTTATTCTTTAAACTTTGCCAGTCATGCTGTAGAGCTCCATGGACCAAATCCTGAATTGTGTATGGAATGTCATACTGAAAATGATAAGCCGCATATTCGTGGATTAAATAAACAAGCGTTTAATGATCAAGAATGGGCGGCGTTCCGGGAACTTGTCAGAAGCTCTTCTAAAAACCCTAGATATATTCGTTATCGAAGTTTCAATTGGGAACAGGAAAACACATTTTCTCGATTGGGAGATTTTATTCAAAAAGAGTGGGGTCGCTAAGCGCTTAATCGCCTTCAGTGGTGATTTCTATGTGAAAAATACCATTTTCAGTTTCAAATGGAAGAATAATTGTTTTTTCTTTACTGAGTGTTCTTGTTTTTAATTTCTCACCACGAATAATTGTGGGAATTGCCATATCAACTTTATAGCCTTGATCAATTAAAACTCTTTTAGCTTGTCCGTAAATAATGTTGAGCAATTCTGCAGCGCCATCTTCAAGTTCAGTTGTGAGTTCTTTAAATTCCTCGCCTAGCATTTTACTCATAATTCCTAAGAATACTTTTTCAGGGTAGCAAAGCGAAATAGATCCGCAGAAAGATGCGCTATTGAGTGTGATGACACTAGCTATTTGAAAATCTAATTCTTTACCTTCACCTTTAAAAAAGGGCTTATGTGATTTTGCTTCAGTGTGACATTGAACTTTGAGAGTTGTCATAGTGCCTTGGATGAAAGGTTTGAAGAAATTGACATCATTAAATTTAGACATATTTTTTTATTATTAGGCTAAAAACAGATTAGTGCTATTCATCTTAGTTAATTATTTTTTAGAAGTTGGTATGGCTTGTTAAAGCGTCAGAAAATTTTCTTTTTTAAGTGGTTCTCAACGGCATAAGACTAATGAATACTATTAAGAGTATTTGAAAAGGAGTTCTTTCATGTTTAATCCCGAAACACATATTTTAGTTGTCGATGACATGCTCACTATGCGCAAACTCGTTCAAAAATCATGCAAGGAGCTCGGATTTACGACTTTCACAGAAGCTAAAGATGGTGCGGAGGCCTTTAGTAAGCTTGATGCGGCTTCTCCAGCCAGTGGACTTGTTATTTCGGACTGGAACATGCCAGGAGCTACGGGTTTGGATTTGTTAAAGAGAGTTCGTGCCACTGAAAAATATAAAACCCTTCCTTTTGTCATGCTCACTGCTGAAGCTGAAAAAACTCAAATTGTTGAAGCTGTTCAGGCGGGTGTTAGTAATTATGTTATTAAACCCTTTACAACAGATGTTCTTAAGGAAAAGTTAGAAGCCGTTCATAAAAAAATCAGTGGTGGATGAGCCTTTAATGTATGAGTGAAACTTCAAAGCGAGTCCTAATCTGCGGTTTGCATGAAGATTGGCACCAGCTTGTGAAGAATACCTTTAAGGGATATTTTTTTGATTATCTAAAAAATCCAGATGAGTTTGCTAATTTTTTGAATTTGGAGGGATCCACTTTTTACCCTGTCGTATTTGCGGGTGAGACTTCTGGAGTGGTGCCTCAGGAAATGGCCCAAGCCTTTAGAATGCAATATCCCGATTCAAAAGTGTTTTATATTTCTGCATCAAGAGAAAATTTCAATAGAGCTTTTTTAATTAAAAACGGATTTAGTGATGCTTTTTTAATGCCTCTTGATACCGTTATTATGACAAAACGTATTGAGGAGCTTTTCACATTTTTAGAGGCTGGTGATGGGAAAGTTCTCAAGCCCGTTAAAGTCATAGATATGCAGCCCAATGATCAAATGAACTTTGATGTTTCGGTCTATTTGCCATCCTCAAAACGACATGTGAAGTTTGCGGCGTCTGGAGAATCCCTTGATCAAGATCGAGTGGATAGACTCTCAAAGTTTAAAGTGAATAACATGTATGTAGATTCTCGAGATATGAATTTGTTTTATCAATATACAGCAGAGAGACTGCGTGCATTGGGTAAAAACGCTGCGATGGGAGAAACTGAAAAAGTTGAGCGTCTCGAAAATGCTATGAGAGAACTTTTTGTGGGTATTTTTCAAACCGCAGATCATGAGTCATCACTACAAGAAGGTAGAGAGATGATGGAGTCCTCTAAACAAATTGTCGACAGTTACATCATGCAAGCTGGGGAGCCTAAAGATTGGTATAAAAATGTAGTTAACGTTGTGGGCGCGGGGGAGCGGAATCTTTATTCACACAATTCACGAGTTTCCACTTTGGCAGCCTTGTTCTCGATTGCATTGCAAAAGGGAAATGCTGAAGATATGGCGGTGGCGGGTTTGTTCCATGATTTAGGAATGGGGGAATTGCCTCCAGATTTGCAAAATAAAAGTTATGAAAAAATGACTCCCGATGAGCAAAGTATGTATCATATTCATCCTTCAGTTTCGGTGAAGCTTTTGAAGATGAAGAAGATTGTGGTTCCTGCGATTGTCTATGAGGCAATAGAACAGCATCATGAGACCTTTAATGGAAAAGGATTTCCTAAAGGTATGGTTCCTCCAAAGCTTAAAGTAGAAAGTCAGATATTAGCGATGGCGGATCGCTTTGATGAGTTAACCTCGCCCGACACCTCAGATGGGCAAGAAGCTCTCAAGCCTCTTGAAGCCATTAAGGCTATGGAAGCCTCCAATCATTATGATCCAACTTTATTGGGCAAACTCAGAGTCCTTTTCGAAAAAAGCGATTCATAGCAAAATATCATTTAATCTCATCGAATTTTCAAAGACGATTGCGCATCTCTTAAAGGAGTCATAAGATATGTTCTATGGGGGTTTTTGGTTCCCAATATAGTCCCGACATGGATTCGAGTACTGAGCAGCGCTTTGATTGGGTGCTGGTTTGGTCCATGCTTTTTATTATTATTTTTGGACTTATAAATCTCTATTCAGCAACCGCCGATCCTTTCAGTGCACATAATGGATATTTCGTTAGACAAATGCTTTTCTACGGAGCTGGATTTATTATCATCGCGGTCATATTAGTTTTCGACTATCGACTTTTTGAACGCATAGCTTACATCCTTTATGGATTGAATATAGTAGCGCTCATAGCAACAAAATATATGGGGGTGATGAGAAACGGCGCTCGTCTTTGGATTCCCGTGGGTCCCATTATGTACCAACCCTCGGAAACCATGAAAATCATGCTCATATTGGCGTTGGCTAAATATTTTTATAATAATCACCCAGCAGGTCGAATGGGATTACAAGCGATGTTCATTCCTGCGCTCATGGTGCTTGTTCCCGTAGCGATAACAGTTTTGCAGCCTGACGCGGGAACCGCAATGCATATGTTTCTTACTGGATTTGGAATTATATTTTTTGCCGGAATTAAAAGAAGAATCATACTCACCACCGTTATATTGGGCTTGATCAGTGTTCCGATTGCTTGGAAATATGCTTTAAAAGAATATCAGCGCGATCGTATCCGAATATTTATTGATCCCGATCGAGATCCTAAAAACAAAGGCTATAATGCTCGTCAATCTTTAATTGCTATCGGATCGGGTGAGGTTTTAGGTAAAGGTTTTCGAAAGGGGACTCAAACGCAACTAGATTTTACTCCCGAAGGGCATACGGATTTTATTTTTACTGTGCTGGCTGAAGAGTGGGGACTTTTCGGTTGTGCAATTTTTTTAGCGGCTTATTTTATTTTTATAATGAGGTGTATCAATATCACCTCACTTTGCACTGACACTTTTGGGCTCATTATTAGTTTGGGAATTGTGATTATGATTGTTGGTCAAATGACAATAAACTTGGCCATGGTTATGGGATTTTTGCCGATTGTAGGAATACCCCTGCCATTAGCAAGTTATGGTGGTAGTTCGGCACTAAATATTTGTGCTTCTATGGGCTTAATTCTTAATGTGGGATATCGCCGCGGTATCTTCTAGTCAGTATTGATTTGTATTCTTCCCAGGCTTTTGCTTGGCCCACAAAAAATTCTTCTAATTTTGCAAATTCTGCTCGGTTGGCTTCGTGAGCATCGAGCATATTGAAAAAGTCAGACTCTTGAGCCAGGGCTGCCATTTGCGAAATGTAAGTTCGAATAGTGAACATAAAATGAGAATCATCAATTTTGTTGAGAGTTTGTCGTTCGAATCGAAAGTAGAAGTTTTCTTCTTCGGCTATAAAAGGTGGATTTTTTTCTTCACGGCTATAGCGAGGGTGCCGATCGAGACGTTGAGAGCTGCGCACACAAAGTCCTCCAAGACGTTCGAATTCTTGAGGAGATCTCACTAAAGCCCCCAGCAATTTTTGAGAGTTTGGAACAATCTTTGGAAATCTAGGCACAGGTATATGAATATCTTCAAAAGATTTAAGAACTGCAGTTTTTGCAGACCAGCCATTGGCATGACAAAGGTGAATGGCAGCAGCGTGATTAGTCTCTGCTCCTACATAGTGGATTACGATGTCTTCGGGCACTTGCATGGCGAGGGCATCGTATAGATCAACGTATTGAATTTTAGCTTCAAAACTTTTAAGTTCAAAAGTGTTTAGCTCGACTATTAATTTTTCCTGGGTGAGTGAACAATACAGAGTTCCTTCGTTGTTGTTAATTTGCCATTCAAAATATTGAGGATACTCTTTGCAGAGGCAATGTATAATCCATTCACAGCTGGCTTTGGCGGGATAATCTCGATGAGCATAGTATTCGCTAAGCTCTTTGCGACACTCAATTTTTGCATTTCTGTACCAAGAAAAATCCTTTGGATTGATTTGAAATGTATAAGATTTGGGGTCTGATTTTTCATAGGCAATTTTTTTGAGGCCCATTCCGGAGGGACTAAAACCCTGAAAAAAAGGACGATATTTAAGAAAGTCTGAATCTAAATAATTGGTCTCACCCATAGCTTTATTGCTAGTCAAAGTCCCCCCCCATACACAAGTAAAATTAACTTGTACTTGAGGGTGTCTCCCGATTAAGTTCAATTCTATGAAGCTTGGCTTGGGTATATGCGGCAGCATAGCCGCCTATAGGAGTGTCGATTTACTCAAAGACATTAAGGCGCTGGGCTGGGACGTTGAGTGTATTCTCACTTCTTCTGCAAAAAATTTTGTTTCACCTTTAGTCTTGGAAACTTTTAGTGGAAATCGTGTGCTCAGTTCAGATATTTTTGATGGCACTCACTTTGGAACTGAGCATATTCAAACAGCCCGTTCAGTAGATGCATTTTTAATATATGGTGCGACTGCAAATTTTTTAGCCAAAATGGCATTAGGTTTAGCCGATGATTTTCTTTCGTTACAAATATTAGCATTTCAGGGCACGGTCGTTGTGGCGCCTGCGATGAATCCTGTCATGTGGTCGCAGAGCGTAGTTCAGGAACATGTAGAAAAATTAAAAACTCGCGGTTTTAAAATTTTAGGACCTGTTGAAGGGCGTGTGGCTTGTGGTGAAACTGGCGTGGGTCACTTGGTGCCTCATTCTGAAATTGTAGAGGCTGTAAAATCTTTAGAAATTAATTTAACGTCTCCAATCACATCGACTAAAAAATTAAATCAAAAAAACATTTTAATTAGCCTAGGGCCTATGAAAACTCAGATAGATCCTGTGAGGTTTCTACAAAATAGATCCTCTGGAAAAACGGGTTTTTATTTAGGTGTGGAAGCATTGAAGCGCGGAGCTCATTTAAGTTTTTTAGTGGGTCCGGTATCAGACAATCTTTTAAAAGATTTAAAAAACTTAGGAGATGTTTATTCCTATGACTCTCCTGAATCCTATGGAAAAGAATTAGAAAAGTTATTTCCTAAATGTGATTATTTTCTTTCTGCGGCGGCTGTTTTAGATTTTGAGATTATACCCTTCGATAAAAAAATTGAAAAAAGTGTATGGGCTGAAAAATTAGAATTTTCTGTCCGCCCTGTAAAAGATTTTGTGGCTGAAATTTCAAAAATTAAAAAGGCTCATCAAAAAATCATAGCTTTTGCGCTTCAAAGTGGCGAAGTTCAGGAACAAATTCAAAAGGCTCGAGAAAAGCTTTTAAAAAAGTCAGCCGATGCCATACTCCTTAATTCAGTAGCTGAAGGAGAGGGGCCTGAGGCGCTTCAATCACATTTTAAATTTATTAGACCAAATGCTGAGTTGCTTGATTTGGGCTTGGCTAGCAAAGAAATTCTGGCCGTCAAGATCTGGGACTCAATAGAGGCCTTGTCTTAACAATTCGATTATTAAGATTTTTTTTAAATTAATATTTGTAAGTGACTGTAACTATTGACCTTAAATATTTTGCATTGCGTTAAAACTCTGTTAAACTGTTGTTAGGGTAGGGTTAAAAATGTCAACAAAGAGAAAATGCTCCATGAGCTTATATGCATTTGTATGCTTAAGCTCCTTAGCGATAAGTACCCAAATATTAGCCGCTGCCGAAAATTCTCCATCAAACGATCCTGTGGCTCTTCCAGAGGCTGTACCGTCTCAGCCTAATTCTGGTGATTCTCTATCGGTCCATGCACCAAAAACTCCAAATGAGGACGTGCTTAAACAAGCTAGGCCAGCTCAAGGGGCTCCATTGAAACCTACGGCATCAATTAGGCCTCCAGTCGCGGGCGTACCCCAAAATTGTGCAGATGAACTTAATTTTAAGTTAGAGCAATTCACAGGAGCCATAAACAATGAAGCGGCTCGAGTTAAAATAAGAAACGAAATTTTTGTTTTTATTAAAAAAAATGGAGAAAAAATTAAAGCGGGTCAGTGCCTTCCTAGTAATTATTCTAAAGAATCACTTTGTTTAAAATTATGCAGTAGAAATAAGGAAGCTCGTTTAGGTCGTGGATCAGATAAAGAAAGCACTTTGTTTTATGGTCAGAAGAAGAATGCTTCCTCAGCTCTTTATACATTGTCGTATTCCTATGGTCCTGATCTCTCTCATGGTCCTAAAATTATCAAACTCATTAATAATGAAAGTAAGCTCACTCCACTAATGTTTGTTTCTGAAACGGGAGCCGATGGTTCTCCTCGGGGCTTAGTGTTTGGTGGCGGAGTCAACGTATATTATCCAGACAATAATCCTACAAGTCCACTTCATAATTTAGTCTATATGAATCAGGATAAAAGCATCGATTTTGAAAAAACTTGCAAACTTAATTGGAATCCACACGCATTTTTACAGATGACTTTTTTGCAAGCTAAAAAGGCTCAATTAAATAACAAGCAACTCTCTCCAGATATATTGGCTTCTTTGACTAAAGAAAAATCTGAAGGATCTTTCGAACAGCCTTTAGAGAATAATGCTGAATTTTATGATGACTGCGTTGTGAGTGATAGCAATTATAGCGACATTGTAAAAACAACAGTACCACAAGAGGTTGTAAAGCCTGCCATTATAGCTGGGATTTTACCGGCAGCTAAGGATCTTCCACCTATGAAAATAGATGAGAGCTTAGCGCCATTTCCACCCGATGTAGCCGCTACTAAACAAGCTGAACTTGAAAAGCAAAATGCAGCTCATGTTGCTGACGTAGCAAAAAAAGCTGAAGAGGCAAAAAGGGTTGAAGCTGCAAGACTCGCTGAAATTAAGAGACAAGAAGATGTTCGAGAGGCTAACGCTGGTGTTGCAGGTGCTGTTAAGCCTGTTGAGCAAGGGCCCACTCCAGCTCCCGCTCCTACTCCTGAAAAAGTTGCTGATAGGCCTCCTGTGCTTGATCCATTGCCTGTTGCAGGTGATGCGCCTGCTCCAGTTCCTACTGCCGATGCTCATGCTGCTGAAGAAGCTCAAAGAAAAGCTTTGGATGAAAATTCTAAAAAAATCGCTGAAGATGTTGAAAGACTTGCTAGAGAAAGAGCCGATAAAGAGCGAATCGCAAGCGAAGAAGCTGCAAAGCACGCCGCTGATTCGTTGGGTGCAGGTGGACTTATGGCTTCTGTAAAACCAGGCTCAGGTGTTTCACCCCAAGTGAATCCACCACAATCTACGCCGCAAGAACCGGCTCTAACAGTGATTAATGGTGGCGCACTACCTCCTGCCCCAGGTTTTAACGACCCTGCAAATTCAGGGGAAACATTTCAACCTACTCATGAGGCAACTCGCCAGCCAGCAGTAACTTCTCCTTCGAGCACACCTTTAGCTCAGTTGCCTGATTCAAATGCGGGTGGCGCGCCTTATTATCCACAAAGTCCCGATGCTCCTCAGTATCATGCAGCTAATCCTGCAGATTTAAGACCTGAGGCCAATCAAAAGCCCAATAGCACGGGCACGAATGTTCTCTTCCTAATAGGTGCTGCGGTATTAGCCTTCTTTCTTGTGAGCTCTATAAAGAAAAAGTAGCCTTGGGGTGCTGTAAAAAGTTTTTACACCTTTTGCGCGAACTTTGTTTCGAATCTACTGAAAAGCTTATCGTTAAATTCAAATCATAAACAAATAATTCAATAAATATAGATGTTTGCGATGAATATTGAAGGCGTTTTCTTTGGCATGCCTTCTGCAATCCTTCCTATAATTGAGAGTGATTTTGTTAGTTGCGTTGAATTGGAGAAGATTGTTATGCGGCTCGAAACAACAAAGGTTTTAGGATTACAAATTGTATGTGGACTTCTTTTTATATCTTCACAGGCTTTCTCTGAAGACCTGATTGCAAGAAGCTGGGGTCTAAATAAAGCCCCTGGTATTGAGGTCGAAAAGGCATGGGCCGTTTCAAAGCCTAAATGCGAAAATTCAGGAGTTATTGTTGCTGTTGTAGATACAGGTATGGATATCAATCATCCTGATCTTAAGAACTCCTTATGGGTTAATACGGTTGAAAAAAATGGAAAGCCTGGTGTCGACGACGATCACAATGGATTTGTTGATGATGTTAATGGTTGGGATTTTGCCACCAATACTGGAAAGATTGTGGATGAACATGGTCATGGAAGTCACATAGCAGGTTTGATTTCTGCTAATGGAAGCGGACCTCTTTCTCTTAAAGGTGTTTGTCCGGGCGTTAAGATTATGCCCATTCGATATTATAATAAAAATGCTAATGGAATTGTGAACCTACAAAATTCTATCAAATCTCTTCAGTATGCTGTTAAAAATGGCGCACAAATTATCAATTACTCGGGTGGTGGCGCAGAGTTTTCCAATGAGGAATTTGAAGCCATTCGTGAAGCTGAGAAAAAAGGAATTTTAGTAGTGGCTGCAGCTGGAAATGAGCGCAACAACGCGGATAAGAAGCAATACTATCCAGCCGCTTACCCTTTGAATAACATTATTTCCGTGGCCGCAATCCAGCCCAATGGTCGTTTGATCTCATTGTCTAATTGGGGTGTGGAAAAGGTTCATGTGGCAGCTCCTGGCGAAAATATTCTTTCAACACTTCCTAATAATAGTTACGGATCGATGAGTGGAACAAGTCAGGCTACGGCTTATGTCAGTGGAATTGCAGCATTGCTTTTGTCTGAGAATCGAAGCTTAAAAGTGGCTAAAATTAAAAGCCTCATCGAGTCTTCTTCTGTTAAGTCGCCCTTCTTAAAAAACAAAACAAGAACAGGTGGTCGCGTGAGTGCAGTGGCAGCTATGGAATCGCTTTTGAATGTTAAGGCAAAGAAGTTTAATAGCAAAAAAATTGCTGCTGATAAGAAGAAATCCAATAAGAGTCGCTTGGTGTCTAGCCAAGAGACTAAAGATTTGATTCCTTCGGTTTCCAAACCATCGTCTTCACTTTGGGAAATACTTCGTTAACAAGTTTGTTGATTTTATGTGCGGGCACGAGGGCTACAATGTAACCCCCTCGTCCCGCCCCTGTTAGTTTCGCGCCCAATGCTCCAGCTTTTAAAGCCTCTTCTGCTAAAGAATCTAAACTATCGTTAGAGACTCCGAGTTCTTGGAGAAGTTTGTGAGCCTGCTTCATCAATTTTCCAATCTCTGAAAAATTAGTGTTCCAAAGATTTAGTGCTTCAAGAGAAAGTTCGGATAAATTTTTAATAATCTGCGACCAGTATATTTCATCCTTTTGTTTGAGTTCGTCGCTTTGTTTCAACACTTCCTTAGTTTGATGATGAGTTCCACTGTCTAAAAGTAGAAAAGCTAATTCACTTTCTGCAATAGGATTTTCGCTAAGGGTGACATAGGAGCGAGGATTAGAATTGAAATTTATAATTTTTTCTATAGCAATAGTGTAGGGATCTACGCCTGAAGCTCGTCCGTGAAAGAGTTCTTCACCGTAATAGGCTTTTTCAGCTAGCTCTAAGCCTTCTTTAATCCCGTGCGCTCTTAAGAGTGATGAGCAAAGTGCAGCAGAAGAGCCTAGGCCTGAGCCAATTGGAATTTGAGTGTTAATTTCGATGGAGTCATTAAATTCCAAACTTTTTAAGCCCGTAAGTCGTTCGCGCAGTTCTAAAAGTTTTTGAACGTTTTCTACCTTCATGACTTCGCCGTTGACGGTGTAGGAAGCGACTTTCTTTGATGGAATTTCAGAGTAAGACAATTGCTTGTTGAGAAGAGGAAAAGCTATAGCCGTTCCTTGGTGTACGACACTGTGTTCACCTAAGAGAATAAATTTTCCACAGGCGCTAGCTGAGATCATACAATCATTTTTAAGCTGCGAATTGATAGGATAGATAAGTCCAAAATAGAAGTGTAAAAGTAATTCTCGCTACAAGGGCGCTCATAAATCCAAATTTTTTAGTTAAAAAAGATAGAGTAGCAGCACTTATAAAAATCACCCAAAATAAGGCAAAGTTTTGAGTTGAGAAGGTCCAGTTGGCGGCATCAAGAAAACAGGTGCTCCAAAAGCCCCATAGGGGGGTGAGCACACCTCTAAAAATGACATCATTGGCGGGTAATATGATGAATGCAAAATAGATATAGAAAGGAAGTCCCGTTTTTAAGCGAGCCCATTCAAGTGTTCCGTTATCTCGTGTGAAGTAACATAAAAGAATTAAAACTAAAGAGAGTAAAACTCCTGCGCTCAATCCCATCATTAGACTTGAGGGATTGCGCTCTAGTAAGGCCATTTTATTTTCGGCTTTGAGAGTTCTCCAAGCGAGAAATACAAAAATGGGTCCTAAAAAGGTGAGGCGAATCCAAAAGCTTGACATTTGACCGCCATTCGAGGCCCAAACTATGCTTAGGGTCATGATGACGTAGCTTAATCTGTTCCAAAAATTTTCTTTAAAGTCTTTGCTTGCAAGCTCAAAGAAGCTTGGCTCCGTAACCGCACTCATCTTCCCAGATTTCTCCTTGTATATTCTCTTGTTTTAGCAGAGCTTCGAGTTCTTCGCGAATGGGGCGTTCAGAAATGAAGTGGGGGTTTGGCCCGGCGTCCAATGTCCAATAATAATCTCGAGTGTGTCGTAGATTTAAGGCATGAAGCAACTTTTTGGTCTCTGGAAGAAGATAGTCGATAGGTGATGATGAGCTCTGCATGATTTTATGCATTTCAAGAGCTTCTTCTTCAATCAGCGGTCCTAAGTCATTTATGGCTTTTGATTCTAAGGCCCTCAAAACTTTCTCAGTTCTTTGTGGTAGCTTTTCCAGTCGAGTTTTCATGTGCGGACTGCTTTGAGCTAAAAGATGTCCTTGAGAACTTGAAACAGTTTTTTTTTCCCGAGAAAGAATTAAAACGGTGTCGTAAAGCTTCCAGTCTAAGTTGAGTTTTTTGGCGTATTGGCTTTCCCAATAACAAAAAGGACCCTCTATGGATCGTGATGCCGATCCCGAGCCCCTTCTGGCTAGTGATGAGAGAAGTTCTGTATTCTTTATATAAGATTCCATTTTTGAAGGGTCTGTTTTAAATATTTCCTGGAGAGTGGCTAGAGTCAGAGCCGCAAAGGCAGAAGCGGATGAAGCTAATCCAGTGGCCATTGGAAAATTGTTTTCACTTTTCACCACACAAGGAAAGCGCTTGATTTTTAATTCATCAAAAATTCTATCGAGATGTTTTGCGACTTTTTTTTGATCCTCGGGTGAGGCTATTTTGTTGTTGATAAAAATATCATCCGATTCACTCTCATGAATTTGAGAAACTTCAGCAACTGTTTGAGCTTTGGAAAGTGTCATGCTGATGGATGGATTGAGTCCGATGTTTCGATCCGAATCACTTTGTGATTCTTTTTTTCCCCAGTATTTAATAAGGGCAATATTCGGAGATGCGACGGCTTTTGATGTCACTGAAGACTCCATTCTACTTCTGTGGACCAAGCATAATTTGAATTCCACCAAGCGTTTGAATCGAGAAAATCTTGAAGCTTTACTTTGGATTCATTTTGAAGGAGGGCTAAAAAGGCATCACCACCACCTGCTCCGATAGACTTCATGGTTTTAATGAGATTGCATTTTTGAGCTTCAATTAAAATATTTTGGAATTCTTCTCTCATAATGTTTTTTTCGCGAAGCAATTTTCGGTGTTCCTCTATAGTTTTTTCCCAGTCTCTATGGATTAAAAAATCTAAAACGCTATTCGCAATTTTTTTTGACCATTGAGCTTCGGTGTTTTGATTTTTGAGAGCGTTTTGTGTGTTTAATTTTTTACCTGAATGCAAAATAATTAGGTCTTCGGGTTTTGAAAGTGAGATTTTTTCGGCCTGTCCTTTTCGGTAGACAAGGCTGCCACCAAAAACCTGAGCGGCGAGATCGGCTCCTGAGCCTTGAAAAACTTTTTGATAGGCGGGCCAGGCCATGTCCCAAAGTTTTTTTGAATCTGAATAAGTTTTTCCTTGAGAAAGTTTTTGATCTATTAAAAATAAAGTTAAGAATAAAGCGCTGCTACTGCCTAATCCTTCGCTTATTTTCCAATCACATTGGGTTTCAAGAGTGTAACCTTTGTAGTGATCATTATAAAAATTCTTGTTAAATGACTTTAAAATTTCAAGAGTGAGCGACCAAAATTCGGGAGTTTTTTGATTTTCATTGGAATAATGAAATTCTTCATTTTGATGTTTGAGAATAAAAGAGTCTAGGTGGGTTTTTTTAAGTGAAGTTTTAAAAAAGACACTCAAACTTTGAACAATCGCGGGAGCACCTTCGAGGACTGCCCACTCTCCAAAGAGTAAAATCTTAGCTGGGGCTTGAGCTACTAAGGACACCGACATTGGCTTCCTTTTGGGATTTGTCTCGGAGTTCGCGAAGAAGTTCCTCGGCTTTTCCTGCGGAAATGTTTTTTCCCTGTAACATTTCTTTTGCAATGATTTCGACTTCATTGCGGTTGGCGCCTGCTGCTAAAGCTAAGTTTTTAGCATGAAGTTTCATGTGGCCTCGCTGAATGCCTGTTGTGCAAAGCGCGCGCATAGCTGCGAGATTGGCCGCAAGACCAGAGCAGGCAACAATTTGAGAGAGTTGTGCTGCGTTTGGATTTTCTAAAATTTGAAGTGACACTCGGGCCATAGGATGAAGTCGAGTGACTCCTCCTACAGTGCCAAGTTGTAGCGGAATTTCTAATTCACCAATGAGGTCGTTGTTGTCGTTGAGTGTCCATCGGCTCAGCGAACGATAGCGACCTGTTCGAGCCGCATAAGCATGAGCACCCGCTTCAACGGCGCGCCAATCATTACCCGTAGCAATCACAACGGGATCGATTCCATTCATTATACCTTTGTTATGAGTGGTAGCGCGATAGGGGTCGTTGTCAGCAAAAATGAAGGCCTCATGAATTCTGGCCGTCATTTCTGAAGGATTCCAATGTAGGGAAGGGTCTCTAAATGAAAGACGTTCTTTCTCTACACAACAAGTGGCTTTGACCACTCGTCGGTCGGCAAGGTTGCTTAGAATTTTAAGACCGATTCTAGCGCCGCTCAATTCTTCAAATAAAGGCGCGAGTCTTTCGCAAGCCGTGTTGATTAAGTTAGCACCCATGGCATCTTTAGTGTCCATGAGTAAGTGAACCACTAAAAAGGGAATTTCGGCTTCACTAAAAGTGCGAACTTCTAAATCGCGTGCACCACCGCCACGCATGAGTAGGCGAGGATGAATTTCGTTG
Organism: Pseudomonadota bacterium; assembly: GCA_018001635.1. Taxonomy (GTDB): domain Bacteria; phylum Bdellovibrionota; class UBA2428; order UBA2428; family UBA2428; genus JAGNHS01. The sequence continues at coordinate 19,046 of JAGNHS010000018.1, forward strand.
GCCACTTTTAAAAGTTCATTTTTGTGTTTGTAAATTTTTTCTGTGACTTCTGAAAACTTTGAAATCGGTAAATCAAGAATTTGAATTTGCCCAATCATCATTTGAGAAATCACTTCAGTTTTAAAACCACCTGATTCGTAAATGATTTTCGCGGCATTACTGGTGGCGGCTACCACTGAGCTTTCTTCAACGGCCATGGGAACAAGATAATCGTGATTATTAATTTTGAAGCTCGTCGCAATTCCCATAGGGAGAGGATAGGAACCCACTGCATTTTCAACAAAAAGATCGGCTATATCAAAATTTAATGAACCATCGCGAGTGAGAATTTGTGTTTGGTCCACAGGTAAATTACAGAAATCTCTTAGGGCGTCGAGTCTTTCGCCTCTTTGGAGTTTGTAAAAACCGCTGATACGACTATTTTTGCTCATTCTTTAGCTCCCGACATGTTTTTTTTCCCGAACACAAAAGGGCAATTTTCAAGGCTTTACAAAATTCATCGTAAAAATTTTGCAAAGCTTCAGGGCCTTTATGGGCTTCCTTTAAAAAGGGCAAAGCCATTCCTACTATATCAGCTCCAATATAAATTGCTTTGGCAGCGTCTAATCCGTTGCGAATTCCACCCGATCCAATGATTGGAAAGGTGGGGCCCAAAGCTTTTCTGTTTTCACGAATAGCCGTTGGAGTGGGAATTCCCCAGTCACGGTAAATGTCTCCAAGTGGCCTTTGGCTTTCTTCTCTGAGCCCTTCAATGTAGCCCCAGTGAGTGCCGCCTTTTCCTGCGACGTCTATGGCATCGACTCCAGCATTTTTAAGGTCTTTGGCGCTGTTCGTATCGATGCCACAACCCACTTCTTTTACGATGAGAGGAATGCTGAGTTGTCTTTTGAAATTTTCGATTTTTGAAAGAAGACCTTTAAAGTTGGTGTCACCACCACTTTGAATGGCTTCCTGTAAGGGGTTTAGATGAAGTATAAAAGCTTGGGCTTGGAGTTTGTCGGCTAAATTTAGAGCTTGATCAATGCTGACGCCATAATTGAATTGAACGGCACCTAGATTGGCAAAGAAAATTCCATTGGGAGCCTGAGCTCTGAGGTTAAAAAAATTTTCTAAAGGTTTTTCGAGGGCTATTCTTTGAGAGCCCACTCCCATGGCTATAGAATTGTTTTGAGCAAACTTAGCCAGAATGGAATTGATTTTTTCACCCTCAGGAGTTCCGCCGGTCATGCTTGAAATTAAAATCGGAGCTTTTAATTTCAAACCGAGAAATTGTGTGTCGAGTTCGATGTCGCTCAAGTTTATTTCTGGAAGGGCACGATGATTTAATGCAATTTCATTCCAATAAGAATGATTTAAGCTATTCACATCTTGCTTGAGGCAAATGTCTAAATGCTCATCTTTACGCGTGCCGATGGAAGGAGGCGTTGTCATGCTTAACAAGTCTCCTGAATTTTTTGAGCATGAAAAAGACCTTCTTCGAGACGACAGGCCAATATTTGAAGACTTTCATCAAGGCTTGCGGGATTGGCTAAACTATCGAGTTGTTTTTCAGCCAGTTGAATATGTTTTGTGAATACTTTTTTGATGTCTTCTAAAACTTTCGGAGTCGCACAAAGAACTTGAAGTTCTCGAACATCATTTCTGAGATCTTCAATGCTTTTGCTGTTGTTTGAAAGATTTTTCCAAAGCTCTATCACTCGAGAATTACTTTGAGCGGCTATAGTTACCGGAAGTGTAGGCGCCGAGGTCGCCCATTCAATAAGGTTGTCTTGCGACGAATTAAGAGGATTGAGTTCGAAAGTGTCTAAGACATCGTCGGCCATTTGAAAGGCAATCCCTAAGTTTTCGCCAAAATTATAAGCTTCATTGACAACGTTTACTCCGGAACCCCATGCGGCTGTTTCTACGGCCCAGGCAAAAAGTGCTGCCGTTTTACAGCTAGCCACCGTGACGTAATTATCAATTGAGAGCTCTCGACTTTGGGCATTTTGATGTTGCCAAAGTTCGCCTTCCACTAATTTTTTAATAGTGATGGCAAGTCTACGAGAGGGTTCCAAAAGAGCTCGTTCCATGAGTAATGAAAAGGCATCGGCATAAACGTAATCGCCGACTAATATGGCCGTTTTATTTCCATGAAGGATGTGGGCGGCGGGCATGTCGCGACGATTGGGAGAATTGTCGATCACATCATCGTGAAAAAGAGTGGCTGTGTGAACCCATTCAGCGACTGCGGCTAAAGTGTGTAAGTCGCTAGGATTAATTTTAGATTTAAATTGGGGAAGTTTTTCTAGAGCTCTATAGGTGAGGCACATGAGAAGTGGGCGAATGCGTTTTCCGCCTGAGGCCACTAAGCGCGCAGAGAGCTCTCTCGGTAATTTGTTTTCAGATTGAATGCTTGTGCGCAGGATTTCCTCAACTTTAAGGAGGTCTTCTTCAAGTTGATGGCTTTTCCAGCGATCAAGCACAGCAGCGTCATTTGGATCCTGAATATTAAGCATAAAGACTCAAGCTAACTCTTAGGCCGAGCTGGTCTTTTTGTATAGTAATAGGTCCTAAAAAATACAGCAAAATCGATCAAAAAGCTCTGAAAGAACGCTGAGTTCTAGGAGATCTAAATCTCGAATTAACGAGACTTAGATTTTCCTGCATCGCTAGCTTCAGTTTTGCTTGGAGCTGGGCTGGGCGTATCACTTGCTAGTGGAAGTGTTACGTTGAGTTCTAGACCCAGGCCAAGTTTTAGAACTTCAGCCATTTCTTTTGCAAAATAGAAAGTCATAGTTCTGCGGAGTTCTTCTGGGATGTCATCGAGATCCTTACGGTTTTTCTCTGGGAGAATAACGGTGTCTATCCCAGCTCGTCTGGCTGCAAGCACCTTTTCCTTAATACCACCCACCGGTAAAACGGCTCCTCGAAGTGTTATTTCGCCTGTCATGGCCGTTTTAGGATTAATAGTTCTGCCGCTGATAAGTGAAGTTAAAGCCGTTAAAATAGCCACGCCAGCGCTGGGACCGTCTTTTGGAATAGCGCCGCTGGGCACGTGAATGTGATAGTCATAATCGGTGAAGGCTTTGTCCTCGATGCCAAGTGCAGCAGATGTGCTTCTGACCCAAGATTCTGCAGCTTTTGCTGATTCTTTCATCACATCACCTAACTGACCGGTAAGTATGAGATTGCCTTTGCCTTTCATGCGAGTGGCTTCGATGAAAAGAATGTCGCCGCCCACAGGAGTCCACGCTAGTCCAGTCGCAATTCCTGATTTGGCGGTTCTTTCGGCAACATCTAGGAAGTATTTATCTTTGCCTAGAATTTCTTCGATATCATTTTCTTCTATGACTTTTTTAGTAGTGACAATTCCACGAGCAATGTCTTTGGCCACAGATCGAGCCACACTAGCAATTTCTCTCTTAAGGTTTCGAACTCCAGCTTCGCGAGTGTGGTGTTGGATAATTTTTCGAAGAGCAGCTTCACTAATATCAAGTTGTTCTTCTTTTACACCGTGAGCTTCTTTTTGCTCTTTCACCAAATAATTTTGAGCAATGTTAAGTTTTTCTTCTTCGGTGTATCCAGGAATGCGGATAAATTCGAGACGGTCATAGAGAGCCGGCGGAATATTCTCAGCCATGTTAGCAGTGGCTATGAACAACACCTTAGAAAGATCGAATGGAACATCCAAGTAATGATCGGTGAAAGTGTGATTCTGTTCGGGGTCGAGCACTTCAAGCATGGCTGATGCGGGATCGCCACGAAAGTCCGAGGCCATTTTATCGAGCTCATCTAACAAAATAACTGGGTTGTTAGTTTTAGCGCGCTTGAGAGCTTGGATGATTCTTCCAGGCATCGCTCCAACATAGGTTCTACGATGTCCGCGAATTTCAGCGTCATCTCTAACACCACCTAGAGCAATTCTTACAAACTCACGTCCTAAAGAACTGGCAATAGATTTACCAAGTGAAGTTTTACCAACCCCAGGAGGTCCCGATAAGCATAGGATGGGGCCCTTCATGTCGGATTTTAATTTCAAGACGGAAAGATATTCGAGAATACGTTTTTTAACTTTATCGAGGCCGTAGTGATCGCGATTAAGAACGCTTTCAGCGTTTTCAATCGACATATTGTCGGAGGTGGATTTGCTCCACGGCATTTCAATGAGCCATTCTACATAGGTGCGAATCACGCCGTGCTCAGCGCTACTGGGCGACATGCGCGACATGCGATCGAGTTCTTTCATCGCGATTTTTTCAACTTCATCAGGCATTTTGCAAAGTTTAACTTTGTCGCGAAGCTCGTCGATTTCTTCTTCTTCGTCTTTTTGGCCTAATTCACGTTGAAGTACTTTGATTTGTTCTTTGAGGTAATACTCTCGTTGATTTTTCAGCACTTCATCTTTGATGTCGCCTTGAATTTTTTTAGAGAGCTCAAGGATGTCGATTTCTTTGTTGAGAAGTCGAGTGATTTTTTCGAGACGAGTTTTAACGTCGCCAGTGCTGAGAATATCTTGTTTTTCATTCTCATTAACGTTGAGATATGAGGCGATAAGATCGGCGAGATAATCTGGATCGTTAATGCTTTCTACAAAGATCGCGGCTTCATCGGGGATCGTTGGAGAAAGTGAAATAATTCTACGCCCCAAGGACTTAATGTTTTTAACCAGGGCTTCAATCTCAATAGGGAGATTGTCGGGATCTTGAATACCGTTTGGAACAGCTTCAATGCGAGCCACGAGTGTGCGTGCTTCTAGGCTTTCGGTTTCGTCGAGCTCTCCGTAATCTTCAGCTTTAGCTTCGCCGAGAAAATTGATTCGCGATAAACCATGAACAAGAACAGTGAGAGTTCCATCGTTCATTTTTTGAATTTTTTCGATTCGAGCCAGCACTCCATAAGAATAGAGGTCTTGAAGTTTGGGCTCATCCACACTTTTGTCTTTTTGAGTGACGATAGCGATAAGACCATTTTCGCCGACTTTAATTACAGAAGCGACGGATCGAGGGCGGCCCACGGAAATTGGCATTTTCATCATCGGAAAAAGCACCGCATTCCGCAAAGGAAGCACGGGGGCCGTTTGTGGGATTTCGACTTTCTTAATTTTGATGTCGCTCATAGAACCAGTATGGTGTCGTAAGTGACCGAGTCAAGCTATCCCTTAGGCACAGCCTAAAGCATAGCTTAACGCATGGCGCATTATTTGAGCAGGGCTTCGGCGCTCAAGTAAAAAGAGTTCTTTTCTAATTTGAGCATGAGGGCCTCGGCCTCATCCATGGAATTGGGCTTTTTAGGCACCCATTCAAATTTAGAGGCATTGAGGTCGGCTATAAAATTAGGGTTTTTGATTTTTAACTTTTTAGAATTTGGAGGATGCATGGGGTCGGGGCCGCAGTCTAAGGTCAATAGACCCTTTTGGGTTTTATATTTGAGGATATTGGGGCAAAGAATTTCTTTTTGAAGAGTTTTAAATTCATTTTTTTCAATATTAAACGAAATGAAGCTGGGTGTGGATAGGCCTGCTTTGCGCAATTGAGTGATTAAGAAGACTTCCTGTTTATTAGATGAGGGAAGAATGGCAACAATTTGTTCGCCCTCAAAGTCTTGAGGAAGAAAAAAATTCTTGGCCTTCATAGAGGGTGGTTCGACGATAGATATCTTAGTCTTATCGGGACCGGGGGTGAGAATTTCGCTTGCAGCTACAAAAAGAATGTTTTTTCCATCTTCGATTTTTAGAAGAGCAGCGTTAATGATTTTTGATTTTTGAATAATGTTTTCGGGATTAGAAAAAATAATTGAACTTGATGAAATCCCAATTAGAATTATTAAATATATTTTTATTAATTTCATTTTTGTTTAACTCCGCTGGCATTTTTGGAATGGATCTTGGTGGGTTTTCCTTTTGTGGGGCTTCCATTCACTAAGTCTGTTCCCATTAAAACGGGGTTGGCTCTTGAGACTTCATTCATTCTTATGAATTCAACTTGGTCTTTTAATTTGTTCACGATGCCGTCAGTGTAACCAGGAACACCAATAACAGCATTAACCGAAAAAGCATGAATATCGTGCATCAGCACGATAATACCTTGCTGGCTTAAAACAGGGTCTTGGCATTTTTTTAAAATTTGAGCCGTGACATCATTGGCAATAGTTTTACTGGCATTATAGGAAACTTCAGGTCGTAATCTTCCAGCCTTTAATACTTCACTAGCTAATTTCCAGTCATTAGAGTCCACATTCCAACCCACGTGAGGAACGGAATAACCTTCGCGTGATACTGCGGACAAGACATTAGAATTAATGGCTCCGTAAGGTGCGCGGAAATATTTCTTAAATCCAGTTTTAGAAAGATAGTTTTTGTAAGTTTCATTTTGATCAAAGGCTAAAATTTGGGTGCGAAGTTGTTCCGTGCTTTGTGTGCTGAGATTGGGGTGATTCTTAGAGTGATTGGCAAGTAAATATAAAGCTTCTCCGCTGGAATGTTTTGCGTTGGCTTGATTTTGGAGAATATCGGGATTTGTTTTTGCATTATCAGCCGTCACAAAAAAACTGGCTTTCACATCATTTTTTTTCAGAAAACTCATGAGGCGACTTGTGGTGTCTCGGCGTGGACCATCATCAAAAGTTAATGCCACTTTGCATTTTGTGCTTTTCTCTTTCTCCGGAGGAGTTTTCGTCGAATTGGCTTCAATAATGGGACGGTCTTCCTCTTTAAGTGCTTGGACATCTTCTTGTGTGGCGACTTTATTTTTGACTTCATCGCTAAAAGAGGCGAGTTGATTGAGTTGTTGTTCATTCACCAAATATCTAAGGCTTCTACGTTTGGGACCATTGAGTTGAACAATCCATTTGTGAGTTTCTGGATCTTTACCAAATAGGAAAACTTTAGTTCCTATTTTTCCAGAAAATTCGACGGGGTTGGGGCGGCTTTTGGTGTTTAATAAAGTTGAAAATTCTTTAGCTTCATTTTCTAAGGGAAGAGTTTTAAGGCTGTTGGCACCAAAGACATGAGGCATTTTGAGAATGCTTTCGTCAGCTGCATTCAAATGATTAAAGAAATTCGAAATAATAAATACATAGACTATAACGGAGAGTGAAGACTTAGAAAATTTCTTCATTGGGCCTCAAAAATTGTTTGCGAAGGAGAGCTTCCAGTCTTTTTCAATTTTTTAAATAGAGGTGCCGTTTCATCTTCCCAATAAAATGCTTTTATTTTAATGGGTGATTTAGGATTGTCATATCTAAAGCTTAAGCCATCGTTTGAAATTTTTCGCGGATATAAAAGTTCATGAGTTTTAGTTCTTTCATTATAGACGACAAGGCATGGGGGACCTTCCATGTTTTTGTGTTTCTTGTAGAAGTCAGAGGGGAGATTGATGATGACTTCTGAAGCATTTGCCTCTGCATTAAAGCTTTTCCAGTTGTCGAGTTCTTTAGGAAAAAAATCTGGTGGATATTTTTGGGGAGCTGAAGGTGATGCCTTTCTTGGATTATTTAAGTCATCAGTTTTTACAATCAATAAATCTTCAAGAATCTTTTTGTCGTGGATTTCAGTTTTTCTTGCTAAGGAACTTATTGGAAGACTGAGGAGGGTGGAGATTATTAAATAAGTATATAATGGAGAGACTTTTGGAAATTGGCCCATAAATTATCATAACGTTTTCTCAGTATATTAAAAGAAATTTGCTCAATAATTCATTGTGAAGATATGAAGAGATTTCTGCTTTTGGGATACTTTTTCAATCTAAGTGTCTTAATAATTGCCACACTGCTCTGAGTGTTTTTTTCTTGGAAATTCTTAATTATTCCCCCTAAGCCTATGAAATTTATGGCTTAAAAATTTAACCCTTTCTTAACATTTTCTTCACACAACAATGATTAGGTTGGGGTGAATTTCTTCATTATAGTGGTTTGGTAAAGTCTTTTTAAAAATTGTCGATAGATAAAGTAATGGGGGGAAATATGAGTAACTTAGCAGAAAAACGTGATTTTCCAGTGCCGGAAAATCAAACAGCACCTAAAGACGATCTTAATGGATCCGTCGTTTATATTCTTGAGGACGATCTCGATCTTCAAGCAATTCTTACACACAATTTACAAAAAGAAGGATATAGAGTTCGTTGCTTCTCTAAAGCCGAAGACTTAATCCGATTCGTAGATGCAACACCAGAACTAAAGCCAGAAGCTATTGTTGTAGATATCAACTTAGCGGGTCATATGAATGGATACGAAGCTACACGATTTTTGAGAGACCGTAAGGACACCTCAAAGATTCCTCTTTTAATGCTCACTGCGCGCGGTGAAGCTGAAGACGTTGTTAAAGGCCTCAATGAAGGAGCCGACGACTATCTTCCTAAACCTTTCAAAGTAGAAGTGCTTATTGCTCGTCTACGCGCTTGTATGCGCCGTTCACGCAACTGGTTTAGCCCAGTTAAGGTGAGCAAAGAGAAAGTTATACTTTCAGGTATCGAAATGGATCCAGTTCTTCACACTGTGAAAGTTCTTGATCGTGACGTATACCTTACAGTCACTGAATTTGGTCTTTTGAGTGCTCTTATGAGCCGTCCTAATGAAGTGTTGTCTCGTGAAGATCTTCTTCTAAAAGTCATGGGCCCGAATAAGGTTGTGACTGGTAGAACGATCGACGTTCACATGCGCTCACTTCGTGAGAAGCTTCAAAAGAAATCAAAATGCCTATCCACTGTTCGCGGTGTAGGTTACAAGTTTGTCCCCTAATCATCGTATTTCATCCAGGAAAGTTCGTTCTTATTTAGACGAACTTTCCTGGAACCCTTCGCTACCGATAGCGATATTTCAGTATTCTACGGGTAAACTCATTCATTCCAATTCACGAATGCAAAGTATTCTTGGACTCACTGATGTTGGAGAGGATGACTCTCTTGAGGTTAAGCAAGTCGAAAAACACTGGCCCTTTTCCAATGATGAAATGGGTCCGCCCGCTATTCTTCGTCAACTACTTGGGAATAATAATACGATTGAAGCCCAGGCTCATTTAAAGAATTACAAATTGCGCTCGCACCACTTTGATAAAGACAATTGTGTGTTGGTCGCTGCTGAACTTGTTCGTAAGGGAGATTTGCTTCAGGACAAGGGGAGTCGCCAACTTTTATTTAGATTGATTTCGCACGAAGTGCGTACAGCCGTGCAGTCACTTCGGGGTTATACGGCCATGATGGATGAATCTAATCCACTGCTCAAGGAGCGTATGGAGGCTGGGGTTGAGCGATTAGAGAAAGTGGTTTCATTACTCAAAGATCTTCGAACAGAGCTCGAAATTGAGGAAGATAAAAATGAGTCTGCATCTTAAAGTTAAAACTCGTCGTGGAGAGCATGAATTCGATGTGCAATCTCCACACGTCAGTCTTCTCGAGACTATAGAAGCTCAAAAAATCAAAATGCCCTTTGGTTGTAGAGCGGGTTCTTGTGGGGTTTGCTGTGTTGATATTCTAGAAGGACGTGAATTTTTAGAAGAAGCCAATTTGGTGGAAGAAGACACTTTGACTCGCGCTGCTTTTAAATCTTCGGAAAAGCGTTTAGCTTGCCGAGCTCGTTTAAAGGCGGGTGTTGCGGGAAATATTTCATTAGCAGTTTCAGAGGAAACAAAATGAAATTTTTCAATAAAAAGGCATTCACTATAGTTCAAGTATTGATGGTTTTGTTTTTGGGTTCTTTAGCTTTTATAATGATTTCTGAATTACTCAAACAAGTTAACGTTGTATCTTCTCGTGGTCGTGAAGCCGCATCCTTGGCCTCGATGCAAGATATGATGGCTCCGCTGAGAAATATTAATAGCGCCACTGATTTTATTCAAAAAATGCGCAGTGGAACAAGCTGGTTTAACGGCTGCTTGCCTGCCACTGGGACGACTTATTCTTGTCCAGCCAGTGTGAACGTCAGTGCTTATCCAGAGTTACAAGCAAAAGTGGCCTCTAATTATGTTTTTGAAAGTGAAATTTTAGATCTTAAAGGAAATAAAATTGCTGGAACTACAAGCAGCCCAGTTTATTTTAATGAATCGGGGAGTCCTTGTACCGCTTCGGATTGTACTTTTAAGTCTTTGGGCTTTGCCATAATTAATAGTGTGAGCAATCCAGGCAATGTGACTTTTGCCAATGTTATTATTCAAAATCCTAATGGAAATAGTCGTGGAATTATATGGAAGCCTCGATACACTTATTTTGAAATTGGAAATTTTTGGAAAGCTTCTGTTACAAACGATTGCTTGCCTGGTAGCTATGTGAGTGGAATAGATTCCAATCTAAAAGTAAAATGTACAACGCTTCCAACTCCGAAATTAAGAAAATTATATGAACAAGTCTTTAGTTTTGCTGAGACTTCAGGAACTTTATTGTTAAATGATTCTTCTAACCCTAATGCAATAACTCTATGCACTTTGTCAGCTGTAGATGATGACACCTCAATGTTTGCTGATTCTGATCCTGTTTCTTCTAAAACTTTGTCTAGCGGATATAAATGCGAACTAAGAAAAAGTGGATCCCAATGGTTAGGCGTAGCGCCTATGCCCTCTGGTTCTGTAGCATGCTTGGCCACCTGCGTAGTTTTTGAGGCTTATCATTAAGGGCGGGAATCATATCCGTTTAAGATTTCATTTTTTATTGAAATATAAATTAAAATTCCCAAACCAATAAAAAAAGCAGTGCCATTGGCTGTTACAGAGAGTTTGTGCAAACGTTGAAATTCCTCACTGCTACCCATTCCAGCTAAAGAAAGTTGCGCGATTTTTGGGGTGAGCTGAACAGCAGAAAAGTAAAAAATTGCGGATGATGTAGAGGCTAGGGCTTGTAGAACTTTGGGGGCCCTTTTCCAAATAAGAAATCCTAAAACTATAAAACTAACTCCTAGTAATGAATAAAAATAGCTCGGGAAGAGGGCGTTTTGAAGTTGGGCCGCAGTGGGACGTTCAAGAACTCTAAAAACTCTTGGGGCGAAAATAAATGAAAAATAAGACATAGAGCCGATCCAGTAACTCAGGGCTAAATTAAAAATGACTCGCGGAAGATTTTTCATGTGTTGGCTAATAATAAAGCTTTAAAGAATCGAGAGTCAGGAAATGTTTTCTTATTTTGCAAATAAGTTTCGATTTCGCTGAAAGCCTCAGTGAATCTTTTTTCAAGATAAGCCTGTGCAGAGCTGGGTGCATTTTGAATAATAATTTTAAGAGCGGGTTTTAATTCTTTTTCTAAATTAATTTGTACAAATTTATCCCAAACTTCTGGAGTCACGGCTTTGGCTTGAAACTGACCTGTTGTCACTTGATGAGCGAGAGCTGAGAAGAGCCTTGCTAAAAGAGTTTCGTTTTCAACAAGTGGACGTGAGTTGAGTTCAAGGGTTTCAGCAAATTTTGTTTTAAAGAATTGTCCTGCGGCTGAAAGTTGATTGAGTCTCTCGGCCACTTTAAGCACGGCTTCGAGGCTTATGAGATTGTCATTGGAGAGTCCAAGGTCTTTAGCCAGCATTGGGTTGAGCTCAGGATGGCGACCTTGTAGAGCTTCTAGCAGGGCTTTATCTTGAGAGTTCCAATAATGAAGAGGAACAGAGTCACGAATGATTTTTGCAGCTTTCACGAGATCGTGGACTAAAAGCCAGCCTAGGCGGGTGCATGAGTGGAGCGATTGAGTGATGAGAATTTCAGTGCAACGATCGATGTTGGCTTCGGAGAGATAAAATAGACCTAAGTCTAAATATCGGCGTGAGCGATCAGTGGCTTCGCGAATAGTGGCTAAGTCTTCATGAATGAGATCGTCGGCCATAATAGACACGTTCATACTTCGGAGAGCTTCCATGAGGAGAACTTCCTTAAGCGAAGGGGCTGTGATTTTTTTGAGAGCTTCGGCAAAAATTTCGGATTCTGAAAGTGGCTCTCGCATAATTTCTGGAACAAAAGCTCCTTCAATGCTCTCCAAAGCTTCTAGACTTTCTTCTTTAGATTTTGAAGGAAGCGGATTTTCAAGCAATTGCTTTTTAAAGGAAGGAGCATCGCCACGACTGTACATCGATACGGCTTCGCGAGGATCGAGGAAGCCAAGGTCTTCAAGGCGACCCTTTTTAATTCCATAGGCGAATTCTTCGATTTCTGTTTTTTGCTCCCAACGACAAGATTCCAGGTGACGGCGCATGAGTTGTAAATCCACTGCAGAAATTTTATTGAGCCATTGCATGAGGCTTTCGCGAAGCTCGGGGTTTTCGCTTTTAAAAATAATCGCGTAAAGACTGTCGGGCGAAAGTAGTAGGCGGTGTTCTTCAACCTCAGGAGGTTCTTGAGGATCGAAATTAAAGACGTCGGTGTATTCTATCAGAGTGCGGACAATAATTTCGGGATCGAGGTCTTTCATGTATTCGTGGAGCTTTTCGGGAGTGCATTTGCAGATAAAATGAAAAATATTTAAGAAACGTTCAGCTTGGAAATTATCTCCATTCCAACATTCTAAATCGAGCACAGCTTGAACTTGTTCTACGTCGGCATTTTCAAAAAACCAAAGCAACATGTCGTTGTCGGCTTCTTTGAGTGCAAAAAATGCGGTCTCAGCAGGAAGATCGCGTAGAACTTCCACTTCGTCTCGCTCAGCAATGTTGGGGATTTCTCCAAGAACGGGTTTTAAAAAATTTTCTAAACTCATGATTTTTTCTCTGCTTCAGGTAGGGTTGCGGGTTTTTGGGGAAAAGTGTTCACTAGAATAGCCAATTCTCTAACGATTCTGTTGAGGTCTTCTTCGGTCTTCGCTGTTCTATAGGCGCGAATTTGAGAGGCTTGGTCGACTAATACAAAGTATTCACTGTGAGTGATGTCCATAAGACCGGAATAGTCTTCGGGATCGGGATTGGGCTTGCCGTCGAGCGCGGTTTTAAATCCATCCACCACGAGTTTTTTAATTTCGGGCATAGGGCCCGTTAAGAATGTCCAGAGTTTAAAGTCGGAATGAAATTTTGTGCCATAAGCTTTGAGCACTTCGGGGGTGTCGTGTGTGGGGTCTACAGAAATTGATACTAGTTGAATGCTCTTGGCGGTGCCTTTAAGGCGTTCTTGAATTTTGGCCATTTGCTGAGTCATTAAGGGGCAAACATCGGGGCATGAAGTGAAAATAAAATTCACAACTGTGACGGTGCCTTGAAATTCTCGAAGTGTGATTTGGCGCCCGTCTTGATTGGTGAGCTTGAAATCGCTGAGCTGGCCAAGAACGGGTAAATTTTCGGGAGCTTTTTTTCGAAAACTCATGATTAATGGCAAAGAAAAAAGAGTGAAAACAACGATAAACCAGAAGGCTTTAGATTCGAAGATCTCTGTAAAGTTATTCTTAGGTCTAGGAAGGGTGTTTTCCATAGCCCTATCTCTTATTGCGGCGCGTGAGTTTCGTCAATTCTAAGCTCTTGGAAGAATTTGGAAATTCGTATCTTTGTGAAAAAAATAGCCAAATTTGGCTTCTTAATGTTAAGGAGCTTAAACTGTTAATTAGTGCTTAGTCAGGAAATTGTCTCATTCTATAGTGAAAAATGGCTATAATTAAGGGAACTTCGATATGGTAAACATGTTTAAAAATAAATTCTGTTTTTTATTGTTTTTTTTAATTTTAAGCACTTTGGGAGTCTTGGCTGACGACGTAGTTAAAACTACGTCCCATCCCAAGCTTCCTCCTGGCATCGTTTGCGATAGGTATCTTGGAGATGTCGCTATGTCTAATCAGGCCAGCATGGGAGCTATTTCGACCATGTCTCAAGTGGATCAAGCCGTGAATAGTATTTTTTTCTCTCATGGAAATCTTCATCAACTTAAAGCTCACAAGGGCAGTGTAAAAAAAATTGGAGAACCCAATTTAGTGGGCTCTAAAGAAGCTATTTTTTTTAATCAAGCCACTTTTGCTAATGCTCAAACCGAGAATTCAGCTTTATTGGCACAGAGAAAAGTCGCCCTCACTAAGACATTAGATGCTAGTGAGCAATCTTGGGTTTTAAAAGGCGATTTAGATAAAGTGGCCTCTTTGACAGGCGAAAAACTTGAAGCGGCTCAAAAATATCTTTTTTCCGAAAGACTTTCTAAATTGCAAAGCGCTATTTTTGATCAGGCTATAAGAGAGGGTGCTTATAATTTTCATGGCCCCGGTGCCAATAATTTTAATCCTTCCTACGGAACTAACTTCTTTTCTTTGTATAGGGGAAGCTCTCTTGAAGAATTGGTTTTAAAGTTCCCCAACAGATTTCCAGATATCGCGCAAAGGCCAAATAGTTTTAGTGCTAATAGATTTTTCTTAAAATATTTCGGTGGAGTTATGCCAATGTCTGAAGTCACTACAAGTGCCATGCTCCCCGCTGAAGAAGCTGTTAAAAAGAAAAAATAAATTTTTTTAAGATCTCATTTCATCAAGTCATAAAAAAAATGACTCTCAAGAAAAATGGCTTGAGTTGCGTTTATAATTTAAACTTAGGGGATTCTTGTGGAGAAAAAAATTCAAATTCTTGTGATTGATGATTCGGCGACCACTCGAAAAATAACGAGGAAGCTTCTCAATGATTTGGGTTATGACTCTGTAGAAGAGGCTATTGATGGAGCCTCGGGATGGAACAAAATAGTAGGTGCTGAATCCCCCATAACTCTTGTAATTTGCGATTGGCATATGCCCAATTTGTCGGGCTTGAATCTTTTAAAAAAAATAAGAGCTGTAGATCAGATCAAAAATTTACCTTTTATTATGCTGACTGGAGAAAACAAGAAAGATGAAGTTATGAAGGCCATACAGGCGGGTGCTTCGGCTTATCTCGTTAAGCCACTCGAAAGCACTGTTTTGAAAAATGCCATTGAAAAAGCCCTCTCCGCAAAAAATGATATGATTTCAGCTCTAAAGAAGGGCTTAAAATCAGGTTAATTCTGGAGAAAATCCTCGGCGCATAATGTTTTCAGTCACCGTTACAGGTTCTAAAAATTGTAACAAATAATCTGGTCCGCCGGCCTTAGCGCCAACTCCCGACAATTTATATCCACCAAAGGGTTGGCGATAAACTAGGGCGCCGGTTATGCCGCGATTGATGTAGAGATTTCCGCACTCAAGAATATTTCTTGCGTATTCAATGTGCGCGGGATTCCGAGTGTAGACGCCTCCAGTAAGGGCATAATCAACATCGTTGAATCGTTGGCAAGCTTCTTCGAAGTTTTTAGCTTTAAACAAGGTGACAAGGGGACCGAAGAATTCTTTTTGACCGAGATCACTTTTGTAATCCTGACATTCAAAAACAGTGACAGGTACAAAATGTCCTTGAGCTTGTAATTCCTCAGAGAGGGGAAGTTGATAAGCAATTTTATCTTGGTTGTCGTTGATCACTTTGAGAAGTCGTTTTTGACTTTCTTCGGATATTACGGGGTTGATTTGAGCGCTATGATCTTCGGCTGGGCCATAAGTTCTTGAGTTGAGAGCTTCTATGAAGCGAGCTTTAAAAGTTTCATAGGCGCTTTCAACAATAATAATTCGAGAAAGAGCACTACATTTTTGGCCTTGGAATCCAAAGGCCGATTGAAGTGCGGCCACTACAGCTTCATCGAGATCGGCATCGTCGTCTATGATCATGGCGTTTTTCCCGCCCATTTCAGCGACAACTTTTTTGATGTGACGTTGATCTTCTTTAACTTTCGCAGCTGTCTCCATAATCCATAAACCAACGTTACGAGAGCCTGTGAAAGATATGATGTGTGTTTTTGAGTGTTCTACTAAATAAGCACCCACTTCTTCGCCTTTACCGGGTACAAATTGAAGGGCTTCCTTGGGCACGCCTGCTTCTCTTAGAATTTCATAGAGCATTTGGCCTACGGCGCTGGATTCTTCTGAGGGTTTCATGATTACGGGATTTCCGCAGATTAGAGAAGACACGGTCATTCCACAAAGTATAGCGAGCGGAAAGTTCCAGGGGCTGATGGCTAAGGTGAGACCTCTCGGGCGATAAAAATATTTGTTTTCTTCGCCTAGGGCGTCTCCCATTTTTTGTGGGCCTTCGATTTTTTCATAAAGATGCGCATAGTAGTTGCAAAAATCTATGGCTTCAGCGACATCGGCATCGGCTTCTCTGAAATTTTTTCCAACTTCAAGAACGAGTTGAGCTCCGAGTTCAAATCTTCTTTCTCGAATAAGATTGGCAGCTAAACGAATAATGGCAATTCTTTCTTCAGGAGTGTAGCGAGCCCAAGTTCGCATCGCCGTTTTTGAAGTTTCGATGGCCATGTCGGCGACTTTATTATTGGCCATATAAACAATGGATGTGTTTTGTTTGTGATTGGCAGGGTTGCTCACATTTAAAGAAGGCAAGTCCTTAAGTGTTTCCCCATTAACGTGCGGATACACTTTAATTGGAAAAGAACTTTTTCGAGCGCGGAGCGCTTCATTCATTTGGCTTCGAACTTCGGCTTTTGAAAAATCTAGAAAGGCTTCATTGTGAAACATTTTGGACTCCTTAGTGAAAGGGTTTTGTTCTTGGGGGTTGGGGGTGCTTAATAATTTTTTAGTATCTGCGAGATCAATAAAACTGGATTTTAGAAAGCCTTCATTGGAAGTGTTCTCTAAAAGTCGGCGCACAAGGTAGGCCATACCGGGGAGAAGGTCGCCCACAGGTGTGTATTCACGGACTCGCATGTTCATTTGTTTGAGGGCTTTTTTGTAGGGTGTGGCCATGCCAAAGAGCATTTGACATTCGTAGGCGCTCTTGGGGAGTCCCTTGGATTCTGCGTATGCAAAGGCGTGGGCTAAGCTTCTGACGTTGTGAGAAGCAAAGGCTCCAAGCAAATGGGGATAGCTATCAAGAAGGTAGCGAGAGCAAGCTTCATAATTGCTATCGGTGGCACTTTTCCCAACGAGAACTGGAATGGGCCAATCTCTCTGAGAGGCCATAACATATTCGTATTCCCAATAGGCACCTTTGACCAAACGAATAGTGATGGGAGCTTTTCTTTTAATGGCAAGATTTTTTAAGCGCTCTAAATCTTTGAGAGCGTCTTTTAAATAGGCTTGGCAGACGATTCCAAAGTGAGGATAATTTAAAAGTTCCTCTTCTTGCACTAAATCTTCGAAGACTTGCATGACTATTCCACGAAGATCGTTTTGTTCCATGTCTAAATGCAAAAAGACGTTTCTATTTTTGGCTTCGGTCATCAAAATTCGTAAACGTTTTTTAATACCATTCACACTATGATCAAAACAGAGATTATCAAGGTGGGAGAAAAGTGATGAGCATTTAACAGATACGTTCACTCTAGGAATGGGCCCAAGCGCGGATTCATCGAGCACGTGTTGCGCGGGCCAGGCTTCCGCTTTTGCAGGAAGCTCCTTAATGAGATTCAAGTAGTGCTCGAAGTGTTTGTCGGCTTCAGATTCAGAAACCACCACTTCGCCGAGTATATCGAGAGTCCAAGCAAAACCATCGACCCATAATTTTTTGAGAGAGGCTTCGGCGGTGTCTGCATCACGGCCGCAAATGAAGGTTTCTGCCATTGAAAGAACGTTTCGCTTAATAGAAGCGGAAGCAATTTTAGAGGGAACGCCTCCCATGGCCGCTACACTCAGTGTGGTTTTAATCCAGGGTGAAAGCTCAAGTTCGGGTCTTAGAAAATAGGATTTTACATGTTGTGCGACTTGATCGGATTTTTTTAGAGAGGGGAGCACGTCGATAAAGCGAAAAAGTTCCACTTTAAATGACGGATTTTTCATGGACCAGTCCATCATTTTTCCTGTCCAGAAGTTTTTGTCGAAAATTCCGCCTTCACCTTTTCGGGATAGAGCAAAAATTTCTTCGCCAATGGATGTTATACGCTCTTCCATAATTCACCGCTCCCTGTTGTCGTCTCATGCTATGTTCTGCAACGAGCGAGGCTTCTTTGCAAATCGCGCTTAGTGGACTGGGCTTAAGAGAATGGCGCCGCGTTATTGTTTCGCTGCCTTTTAGCGTTCGATCACCCCCTTCCCAAACGACTTTTATTCCCCTAAAGTTAATGGCATTGGGGGAATTCATGATCAAAAAATCAATTGTTCTAGTGACAGCACTTTTAGGAACTCAAGCTCTATACGCTAATCTCAGTGTGGAGCCATGGTATGTTAATTTTGGGCGCGTAAAAGTTAGAACTCGAAGTCATACTGAAACTGTACGAGTGACTAATAATGAAGATCATTCAGTCGATGTAAATACCAATGAAATTAGTTTTTGCCGAAAAAACTTTTCCTTTGATGATCAGTGTTCAGGCCCCTTGGCTGCGGGTGCGACTTGTCGAATCGATATTAATTTTTATCCAGCCGTAGAAGGTGTGGAGCATTGTGATTTCGGAATTTACGCCGATGATGAATGGCAGGAAACAGTGTCTTTAGAAGGTCGCGGCGCTAACTAAGATAGCTTTACTTAATGGCTTTGAGAAACTAATCTAGCGTCAGTGAGACTTTGTCTTCTGACGCTTAACTCTTGGCATGGATTAAATTTTAGAAATCCCTACACGATGTTGCCAGTGGAAAGTGTTTTTCAAAGGCAAGATCGTTTTGATCTATTGGTTCAAAATCTAAAAAGGTTAAAAGCACAGTACCAACGCCAGGACACATTGTTGATGGTGGCTTTGCAGGAATTAAATCCAGTGGTGTCTCGATTGGATTCACTCAAAAAAGCACTTATGTTTGAGGGAGCATTTTCGAGAGTCAATCATGGTGTGAAATTGGGGATGCTCTCCTATCCTTTTTTTTTAGATGAAGGCCTCGCTTGTGTTTGGTCAGGGCTTTTGAAAAATGTAAAAATTGAACACCATCTTTTATCGGGACAAGCCTGGGGATTGAGACAGCAATCGATGCTTCCTTTTTGTGTTCATTTATCGGAATGTCGGGGGGCTTTGTTTGTCTCTGGTGAATTTTTAGGATCAAAATACTTATTTGTGAATTTGCACCTCCATCATTCTAAGGCAGGAGAGGGCGATCAGAGAAGGCGAAAAGAAATTGCAAAACTTTTGGATCTTCTTGAAGATAAAAAGAAGGTTTTTAATTCTATTTTTCTAATGGGTGATTTTAATTGTGAGACTGGTGAAGCGTCTTTGATCCCCCTTGAGAAGGCAGGGTTTAAAGACTTGCAGGCAGGAGAAGCTCTATACACTTGGGACGCTTTAAATAACCCCTATGCCCATTTAGAAAAGACGATGCACGTTGAGCCTGAAATGGCGCAATGGTCTAGCTCTCCGCGGCAGTTAGATAGGTTGTATGCTTGGGGTAAGATCCCTGAGATTAAGAAAATTGAGCTTAAATTTCATCAACATGGCGAAATTTGCTCAGATCATTTTGGGCTTTTCGCAAATCTTGAAAGCACTTAGATACATAAGCAAAACTTATATATAAAATAAGAATTTCTTTTGACAGTAGGTGGGTGAACTGCGAATGTTCATTCCGTGAAAAGGGAGTCACACAGCGGATTGAACCTGTTGTTTTTAGGAGTGCTCGCTGCACTTCAATTTCTGCCCTTTTCTATTCCAACTCAAGCTAAAGATCCTACAGAAGTAGCGCCCAATGCTGAGTTTCTTGAGCTCACCCCAGCGGAGCAAAAACAACGCGAAAAAGATGCCGATAAATTAGCTCGTGAAATTCAGGATAGATTTTTTGCGGAAGCTGAAAAAGCCCAAGAAGCCATTAATAATAGACCCATTAAAAGTTTGTCCGATATGTTTTCTCCCGAGCAACTTAAATTGCTTGAAGAAGTTGGAGAACTTTACGAAAGAGCTCAAGCTTATGCCGATGGATTGTTAAAAGACTTCGATGCTCGATATGCCAATATCGAATTAGAAAACGTTAAACGTTATTCTGATATTTTTGCCATGAATTCTCATGCTGAGGAAAGATTTTTTGATCAATTCGGTGGAGCCAAATTAGATAAGTTAAAAGCTAATATTGAACTCTTTCGCGCAGGAAATATTGAAGACATTCGTAAGCAAGTGGCTATGGCTCATCTAATGGATCGCCTAGAGCGTTCAGAACTTAAGGATGTTGAGACGGCGCATGGTTACGCCAAGATCACTCATATAGATGGCAAGGTTGTGATTCGAGTGATTCATCGGGCCTCTAGAACAGCGTTTCTAATGTTGCCTCATGGAATCGATCCCCAATCTAAACACCTTGCGCTCTATGGTGGTCGCCAGTTGTTTGATGCCAAGGTGCCCACTCTTGCGGAGCCCAATGGCGATCGACACAAAATTGGTTTGCGTGGGACAGTCTACGTTTGGGTTGACGACGATGCCAATATTCAAAAAATGCAGGTTAATAAAAAGCCCAAGGTTTTCACAAGAGCTTGGTTTAAGGCTTATAAAAATGCCACTTATGTAAAACCTGATAAAGAAAATTTAATTTTCGGAGCCGTTTGTGGTGCGACTCAAGTAACGCTTTCTACATGTTTGGGTTCTTATTCGGGGCTGGCTCCTGCGGCTGTGACTTTTGCATGGGGTGGTGGAATCGGTGCCTATAATAAGACTTATCGTAATTGGAGAAATCGCGGATATAGCGTTGCTCTTCAAATGCTTAAGCATTCAGCCATCACATTCAGTTTTAACTACGCTTTTTATATAGCGAACCAAGGTTTTAGTTTTTTTGACCCCAGCAACGCTCTAGGTTTTTACAATCCCATGACTCACATTCAAGTTTTATTGAATGGATTGCTCATGATACCGGCTCGAAGTGCATGGGAACTTTGGGGGCAAGTGCGAGATCGCCTACGATTAGGGCTCGATTATTTTAAAATTCAGGTGGGCGATTTTAAAATCAGAGCAAAAAGTTTGAGAAACAATGCTGTTTTTTATCAAATGGTTTTAGCAAACATTCCATGGCTGGCTCGTATCTATGATTTAAAACATCCCGATGAACGTTGGGTTTTTAATGATCATTTGTATTTGACCTATGGCAAAGCCTGGATGTTTGCTTCGATATTTGTTGCGATTTTAGCGGCTGGTACTGATTTAACTCTAAGAGCCAATTCTGAAAGATATAAAAATTCAGCTGCCTATAAAGAAACTCAAGAATACTTTAGAGAAAGTGTAAATAATATTGAGCGCACCATTCTCAAGTGTTTAGGAATAGGATTCTTTATTCCAAAAGAAAAACATTTTTTCATTAGATTTATGGATTGGTGGGGTGGAAAAGTTGCTAGCGGAATTAATTGGATTAAAGCTATGCGCAAACAGGGCACTGAAGTTGAGATCAAATTGGGTGATCGTGAATTGACAGATGCTGAAATGTCTCAGGTCCACGATGCTGCTATCGAAGAAGTCTTGCATCCAAAAGATGCTTACTCTCTCCATCCTCGTTGCGACGCCGCTCTTTTGAATAAGTAAATTTTAAAGTGGTGCAGCTAAATTCTTAAGTAAAGTTTCGCAATTTTCACTGTTTCTAATGAAATATTTTCTTTGCCAAGTCTTGAGTGGCATGGAGTCTTTGCTGGCTGGCAGTGTCCCTTTGTGTTGGGATTGTCCCCACATCAGGGCCTTAATGTCTAAGGTGCCTGCAATGTTCTCGAGGCGTGTTGATAAAGCTTTGACGCTATCTAGAAAATTTTCATCATTGTAAAATGGAATTCGATTTTTAAATTTTGGGTCTTTTGTAACACTCTCTAGAGTTTTTGTAACACGTTTGGCTTCTTGGCTTATGGCTTGAGTGAGTTCTCCGAGGTGATTAATTTTTATGCCAAATCGATTATCTAAATCCATTTTTAACTCTTTCCATTCTAAATTTCCCTCTAAAAATTTTTGTATTGTTTTTGAAAGTGTATAAATTCTACTTACGGGTTCGCTGGGTCGAGCCGTTCTAAGGTGAGGGCTCATTAATTCTCTGAATTTATTTTTTGATAGAAATTTTTCTTCACTTGAACTTAGGGTTCTAGCTTTTGGGTCTTTAACTTTGAGAGATGTTTCAAGTTTTTCTATGTTGGATTTTAATCTATCTAGGTAGGACTCTCTATTTCTTTTGGAATCTTCTAAAGCTTCTTCAAACAATTTGCGTTTATTAATATCGGGTAGGCTATCTTTGTTGTTTATTTCGTTCGTATGGGAAGTTTCAATTTCTTGAGGAGTCTGGTGAATGTTTTGTGCTTTACTATTAGATATATTTTTATCTGAAAAGATTCCTCCATTATCATCAACTTTAAATTGAGTTATGGATTTTTTTAATTTTATATTCAATTTCTTTTTAAATAAATCGATCCATTTTCTCAGTTTATTTTTGGATTGATTTTCAGAGTTTGTCGCATGAGATGAAATATTATCTCCAATAGCGTTGTCTGAAGGATAGTTTGAATTTAAGGGGGCGCTTGTATCAGTGTTTCTACTTGAATTTTTTGCTAGTTCTGAAGCTCGCGATTCTTTCTGATTTGTATGTTGGAATTGTGCATCTCTTTTTCTGGTGGAATTTAAATTTTTGCTTTCAGTTCTTAGTCCAAACTCAGAAGAGTCACTCATGGGATTCGATCTAAAAGGATTCGAAAAAAGTCCAGAACTCGAGTTTCTTTCTATAGGTGATGCCGGAGTGTTGTCTACAATATTAGTAATGGCTCCATTTTTATCGCTCAGAGTACTTAGCGAATGTAGTTGAGTTCCTAAGCTAAAACTTTCTTCTTCCTTTCCAAAGGCAGGATTGTGTTTTGTTTTTATAACTGTTCTTCTTTGCATTCTATAGTCTGTGTTATCACCTAAAGCGATTCCGTAAGAAATCCGAGTGAATTCTTCCATTCCAGTACATTGAGTGCAGAATACGCCTTTCTCATTTAAAAAAGGCGTTAAATCCGAAATGGCTTTTGGATCGTCAACGCGTTTAACCTTTTCTGCTTTCCAGGCATATTCAGAATTGCGTCTCATTAAGTCATCAAAGTCTGCTAAGTAAATTTTTTCAGACTTGATTAAATCGTTTAAAGCATCTGCAAAATTTACAAATCCTGCTTCTCTCCAAATTTTTTCGAGTTCTAAGAGTGGCTTTTTATCTAAACTTGTTAAAGGATTAACTTTAGGCATATTGGTACGCTTTTTAACCTGATACTGAGGTAAAAAAAGTGTCCCTGAAGCTTGTCTTTGTTTGAATTCAATAAAAGCCGAAGCCTGGTCAGGATTGACTTTGATA
Organism: Pseudomonadota bacterium; assembly: GCA_018001635.1. Lineage (GTDB taxonomy): Bacteria > Bdellovibrionota > UBA2428 > UBA2428 > UBA2428 > JAGNHS01. The sequence continues at coordinate 42,151 of JAGNHS010000018.1, forward strand.
ATATAATCTTTTCCTAGAACAAGAGGCTCTTTTTTTCTAAAATGATTGTTTTGATAATATATTTCATAGGATTCCTCCATTGGATAGAGTACTAGTTTATCAAGTTCGTAGCCTAGGGGCATGGGAATTCTAATAATGTCAGAGTGATAATTGGGCACTCTTTCAATAGTTGTGGCTGAGTGATATCGGTTTCGCGAATCCTGTCTTTCTTTCGACTCAATTCGTAGAATCCCTTTTTTTTGATCGACAGACGTTTGATTGTTTGAAGTCCAATCCTTGTGCGAATTTAAATCGTCTGCATCCCAAGGGCTTAAGTAAAATTTATCAGGAATTTTTTGATTTTTATCTTCATTCAACACATTTAAATAGCTATGTGTTGAGGTTCCTTCTTTGCTCTCGTTGAAATCTGAAATATAAGCAGATTCACTTTCTTCAGCTTTAAAAATGTTTGTCCATTTGTCTTCGCCTCCGGTATTTTTCCTGAATCTTTGTTTTTTATCATACACATATGCGTTTTGAATGAGTTCGTCTAAGGCGCTGGCGATATCAGGTTTTTTCAAGGATTGAGCCCTTAGGTCTCTTTGTTGAATCTGATCCTCTTTAAAAAAAATGAAATGAGCGAGTTGAAGAGTTTCAGGGTCGAGTTTGTGTGAATTAAAAAACATTTTTGATCTTTTAGCTATAAGATCACTCATGTCTTGGCATAATTGTCTGGGAAAAATTTCATAGTTTAATTTGTTGTATTTTGCGTGTGCTTCGAGGTCTGATTTAGGATTGTTTATTGTTTTAATAGATTGTCGAATGGCATCTAAATGTTGTTGAAGCCAAACTTTATCAGCAATTTCAGGGTCTATGAGATTTATGTTTTGCCCATAGGAAAACTCTGACGCATGGGCACTGGCATCATGATGAAACACATTAAAGCCATTCACTTCATTGGTCCTTCCTAGAGCACCTTGATTAAGAATGTTGTTTTGATAAATGTAGTCGTCTGATGAAATTGGGTTGTATTCGAAAGTTAACAAACTTAATTGGTTTTTAGTTTTTATTGGAAAGGCTTGTCCCCTGGTTGTTTCAAATTCTAAATTTTTAGGTCCAAATCGCCACACAAATTCACGCATGGCTGCGTCGTAATGCCGTCTTAATTGTTTAAGCATGAGCTCTCGACGCTCCTTTTGAGCTTGAGCAGGATCTAATGGAATTTTCTTTTTACTCTTAATATCTTGAATTTCAATTTCGTTGAGGACTCTTTGTTTTATATTGGCAAGCTCGCTCTCTAAATCTTTGTTTGTTTTGTATAATCGACTTAGCTTGTTTTCTAATTCTAATCTTCTTTCAGGACTTAACTTTTCTGTATCTGAAGGGGTATCAAGTTCACTTGAGCTTAACAAATTAGCAACAGCTTTCATTAAATTCTGGGTGTCATTGAGCTCTTTAAGTTTTTTTTGGACACGTGTGTCGGTCAAAACTTTTAAATCTTTTTCACTTTGACTAAGTTTTTCATCAGACATCTGTGAAATAGGACTTTTAAATGAATCGAGTATACTAAAGTATTCGTTCTTAAATTGATTAAATTCTTCATGTCTCGTAGACGCAGTATTTATTTGATTTGCAAAATATGAAAAGAAATCCTTATTTTGTAGCTGACCCGATGCTCGACTGAGATCGCGAATTTTAGCTAATAATTCGATACCCTCAGAAGTTTTCCAGAGTTGAGATTCTAAAAAAATAAAGTTGTTTTTTAGCCAATTCCAAACTCCTGTATATTGAGGAGGGTCTTCAAGGAGGGCTTTTTCAATTTCAGAGACTATAAATTTTTGTTCTTCGTTCAAGTAATCTGTTGCGGAATTAGTTTTGGCGAATAGGAATATAGGAGAAATCATTAAACAACATAAAAATAGCCAATAACGATATCTCAAGCTCAACACAAAACGTACCCCTAAGCCTAAGCTTTATTTTAGCCTATGGATTTATTTTTGATTGTTAAGTTTTTGTTAAAATATATGAAATATGCTGATTTTAGTGCCTATAACCCCTTGGCAAGCAGTTCTTCTATGATTTCTTGGCGTAGCTTTTCGCTTTGTTGATTGATTTCTTTGATGCTTGCTTTAATGGCAGCTTGCTCTTTGAGCAGCTGTGATTTTTGAGCTTCAGGAATTTCTACGGGTACACGTCCCCATTGTTGTCGAGAGAGATTTAGAAATTCACTTGTATATCTTGCCCAATTTGAATAATTTTTAGTTTCCTTAAGCATCCATTCAACGAAGGCGTTTCTGTCTTCGTCCTCAAGAGAAATCCATCTTGAATTATATTGAAGTACTTTAATGGCAGCTATTTGAGCATCAACACTGTTGTAGCTACCCATGATTTTCTTGATTTTGCTCACTAAGATTAAAAATTCTTCACGCTTCAGTCGTTCTCTATAGGTTTCTAACAGTCTTTCTATGGCTACGTTTTGTGTTGAAGATCCTCCCGTTAAAACATCAAGATTGACTAATAGAGCTTTCCATTCGTTAGGGTGCAGTGGATTTTGAGAGTTTTCGCTTCGTCCTGAAATTTTTTGATTGAGCGAGCGAAGGCTTTGATTGAGCTCTTCGCTGATTCTCTGTGCTTCAGAAATTCTTATGTTGAATTTTTCTTGAATTTCTAAAAGTATTTTTTGATGTTCTTGAATTTTGAGTTTTAATTCAGCGTCTAATTCTTGGCCGTATTTTGAGAGGAAATAATCGACATCGGCAGCATTCATTTTTTTATAGTTTTGATAGAAAAAATAACGTCTACCGGCGGGTGATATGCTTTCTAAATATTGAGTGATTTCTGTGTTTAAAGCGGACTGGGAGGAATTGTTAAAAATACTAACAATATTTTCGTCTTCAGAAAGTTTTATAATTTGCGGCCCTCTTTTTGGAGTTTTTCGGCCTCTCAAACGATCTGCAATTCTTGCTGATAGGGTTCTATATTTAGAAATTCTCAGAGCGGCTTCAGAAGTGTTTCTCATAATATTGTAGAGAATGGCAAATTTGAGTTCACTCAAATAGGGGTCGCGCAACTGACTCTTTTTCCAATAGTTGAGGAATTGAATATATTCGTTGACTTTCATTCCATAGCGTTTTGAAGTTTCTGCAACTTTGACTAAATCTGAAACATCATGTCCCGAGTCTAAAACGTTTACGATGCGCTCAGTGATATGTTCAATAAATTCTAATTTTTTTGAAGGATCTAAAACAGGAAATGCTAAAACAGCTTGATATATATCGGAGGGTTTTTTTAGTCCTTGATGTACAAGCTCATCGGCAGTTGCTCGATCGAGAAATTTAACTCGTGTGTCGTTTCCAGCTAAGGAAGTTTCTATGCCGGCGGCATTAGCAATGTCTTCCATGGAATCGCCTTGTAGACCTGCGATAATGGCGGAGTGCCATTGAGTTTCGAATAGAGCTAGGAAACTTTCACAAGAATTGCTTTTAAGAACTAAACTTGATGAATTTTCGGAGGCTTTAAGATTCAGATTAAGACTCAAGTAGAGAATAAAAACTAAGCCTAGAAATCTTGTTAATTGCGATGAAGCTTTATTTATAAGCTTAGCCATGAGCCGGGGAAATTACCCCATATAACGCATTGTGGCAATGGTGTTTTGGCCTAATTTTTGTAAGGTCTGAATAGCTCATGGACGGCAATTTTTGCCAGGAAAGGTAGATCAGCGGATTGGAGGTACTTTATGTGCCAACTAGACGCTCTTTTACTGTTTTTGAAGATTCTGAAGGCGGTGTATATACTTTACACTATATACACCGCTAAAAAGAACACTAAAGCCTAACAACCTTTAGTGTTCTTCGTCAGTTATCAAAAGAACTTAAATTTTGGATAGTTTATATATAAATTGCTGGAGTTGAAGGCTTAATATTTATGCCGTTCATGAGCACATTAAGCGACTTTTTCGTTTTCTAGGTAGAAATATGAAAGACTCAAGAATGTTAAAAAGAAGATTCCCAAGACCGCAATTTTTTCCAAACTAAAACCAGTGTAGCCCACCTCAAAGAGTTCCCTAATGGCTTTTACAGCATAGCTAAGGGGGTTAATTTTAGAGAGCAAATAAAAGAAAGGACCCCGATTTTCTAATGGAAATAGCGAGCCAGACAAAAGCCACATCGGAAAAAGTAATATATTCATCATCGAATGATATCCGGCTACTGAATCCATTTTCCAGGCCAACAAAAAGCCTAAAGTTGTGAGGGTTGATGCTGTTAGAAATAAAAGCGTAAATATTCCGATGAGATTTTCTAATCCCAAGTGTATTCCCATAAATGGGGCGGGGATTAAAAGTAGGGCGCCTTGAATTGTTGCCAATAAAGAAGCTCCGTAGACTTTAGCTAGTAGAAAGACAATCTTAGGTTGAGGAGAAACTAAAACTCCTTGAAGAAAACCATGGTGACGATCTTCAATGACGGAAATGGTAGAAAAAATAGCCGTGAATAAAACGCTGAGGAGTAGCATTCCGGGAAAGAAAAATTGTAAATATCCGCCTTGTCCTGAGCCTGCTGGATTTTGAAAAGAAGAGCCAATTCCAAAACCAATGAGCACCCAAAAAAGTAAAGGTGTGATGAGCGCGCCGATGAGTCGACTTCTTTGACGAAGGAATCGTATGATTTCTCTTTTAGAGAGGCCCACAAAAGCCGAAAGTATTCCACTCATAAGTTTTCTCCTGTTTTCAAGAAATAGAGATCGGCTAAATTTCCTTTGTCCCAGCTGAGCGAATTTAAGTTGTTGCCAAATTCACTCATGAAAGCGGGTATCAGGTTTTGGGCGTTATCAGTTCTGATTCGGAAGTTTAAAGCACTTAATTCTTCCGCTTTGGAGAGGGAATTTAATTTAGAAATGAGAGTTGGATTCATTTCAACAAAAGAAAGATTAATTACATCCGATGAAATTTCTTTTTTTAATTGAGCAGGAGTGCCTGAGGCTACACATTTTCCTTGATGGATAAAACTAATTTCGTCGCACATTTCGGCTTCTTCCATGTGGTGAGTGGTGACAATGATGCTCACTCCTTCATGGCGAAGTTTATGGAGTTCTCTCCAGAATTCTCGGCGAACTAAAGGATCTAAACCTGTAGTGGGTTCATCGAGTAGTAAAATTTTTGGGGAATGTAATAATGATTTGGTGAGCTCAACTCTTCTGGCCCATCCTCCAGAGAGTTGCTTGACTCTAAGATTAAGTTTGTCGGTGAGTGAAAAAATTTTAGCTAATTCTGAAATTCTGGAAGAGGCTTGTGTTTTGGAGATTCCAAAGAGTGAGGCTTGAAGGAGTAAATTTTCTTCAACGCTGAGGAGCGGATCGAGGCTGGGCGATTGAAAACATATGCCCATGTCGTTACGAATTGCTTTTGAATTGGCTTTTAAATTTTTGCCAAGAATAAGGACTTCCCCTTTTTGGATTGAAATCTGAGTAGAGATAATTTTAAAGCAGGTAGATTTTCCACTTCCGTTGGGTCCTAGCAAACCATGAATGCTGCCTTTTTCACAAGAAAAGCTTAGCCCTTGAAGAGCTTCTTTTTTATTTTTTTGATCAGAGTAACTAAAGTGGAGGTCTTTGACTTCAAGTGCGTTCATTATTCTTGTTATGTTGGTAATCTTTCCATAGTCGCCAAGCAATATAGGCCACAAAACTTAGAGGCAAAATTACAAAACCAGTACCTACTAATAATATTTTTGGTGTGAATGATTGAGATTGTCCACAGCCCACGCAAGCTAAAGCTGTGTGTGAAATTATGGCCATTAGAATGAAAAGAAACTTTTTCAAAAAAGCTTACTCTTTTTTTTCTGCAGCGGGCGCAGCTTCAGTCGTGGGAGCCGATTCGTGCTTGGCTTCATGAGAAGCTTCGCCAGTATGTCCCGCTTCTTCGGAGTGTCCTTTGAAGACTCTTGGAGCTTCCCCAATATAAGCTGAGGCAGGTCGGTATGGAGCATCTATAACAAGATAGGTGGCGTAGAAGAAAGCAATAAATAAAGGCAAAATGGCAACGAGTTTTAATCCATTTGTTTCGTGATTAAGGTGCATATACCACCAGCCAACACACACAGCTTTTGAGAGAGACAAAACGCAAACCAATAGTTTAGTTAACATCGGTGGGAATGCATGAAAATAAACGACAGCTAATTCTGCTACAGTGAGAATGAGCAAGTAGACGAATACTTTCATGTAAGATTTAACTTTTTCTGAATAACTTAGGTGCGCCATTTTGATCGTCCTCTTATATTAAGTAAATAAATGTAAAAACAAGAATCCAAACTAAGTCGACAAAGTGCCAAAAGAGACCGCAAATTTCGACATGGTTGACGTTACCGTTGTCATATTTACCAAGCCAAGTTCTTACGGCCATTATACAAAGATAAACCACTCCACTAAAAACGTGAAAACCATGGAAACCGGTGATCACGTAAAATGTAGACGCAAATTGCGGGGGGCCCGATTTAAAATCGGAAAAAATCATCCCCGTGTGATGCATGAGATGTGTGTATTCGTAAGCCTGTATCGACAAGAAAATGATTCCGCCAAGAATTGTAAAAAGAAGATAGCGCAACATTTTTTTAGAATCTTTTACTTCACCTGCAGCTTGGGCAATAACCATAGTGACCGAACTACAAATGAGTATAAAGGTGGCAAATGCAGAAAGGCCAATTCCTAAATAATGAGCAGGGTCGGGCCACTGTGGGTTTCGCGCTCTGAGAACCCCGTATCCTATAAGAAATCCACTGAAGGTGAGTGCGTCAGTTCCCAAAAACATCCACATTCCCACTTTTCCGTGAGAAGCTGTATTGAACATATCGGGCGTGCGTTGAGGTGAGGTTGAAGTGTGTGTCGCTGAATGCGCATCCATAAGCGAGGAGTTTAGGCTTAGTTTCAAAGTTCTTCAACACTCTAGACTTAAGATTTTTTAAGGACTAACTTAGTCCTGCTTCATGGAATTAACAGCGGCTTTTATTCCCAAGCTTAATGCTTCATTAAACGC
>JAGNHS010000019.1 GCA_018001635.1 Pseudomonadota bacterium
GCCCAAAGAACTCACTAAACTTAAGTAGCTTGCTGGTTAGTCCTAAATGCATGGCCGGACTATCGGTGTGAGCCTTTTGATTACCTTCATGTTTTTTTACAAACTGTGGCTTCATGTAATTCTTGTAACAAATATAAAGTACATATTTATGAAACATCCTGGATGCCTTCTTTGAAAAGCATATTGTTTCGCGACTAAAGGCCGCCACCTTTCGACGAATCAAAAGATCTAAATGATTTACCGGAAACAAGATATTCTTATAATTACGCGTAGCTTTCGAAGAAACACTAAGATGCTCTAGTTGTAATCTTTCCTCAGGCTTTAAGTCCCTTTGAATGGCTCTTCGATATTGAAAATGCTCATCTGTGCGAAGCACTAGCTTTCGGCAGCGAGGATCTTTACGTGCGATGAGCTCTTTAAATAAGCTTAGACTAGCCTTACGGATGGCACTGGGGTCAAAGCGGCCATAGGCGTCCTCTAAATTTGCTAAATACTTTCGCTGTCGAGGCGATGTGCGGCCTTTTCTGTTTAAGGGCGAAAAGTTAAAGAAGTAACAAAACAAGGAATTAGCACCAATGGCCTGATTGATGTTGTTGGGCTCGTATTGCGAATGAGCAAAGGCTTCTAGGCCATCAAAGGCAATGTCTTCGTTGATTTTGATTTGTGAAATGAATTCATGATGTCTAAGAAGCGCCATTTGCGAGAGTCTGAGCACACGTATTCGTACAAGACATTCACTGACTTTAAGCTCGCGAGCCAGCGATCTATTCGAGCGGTTGTGTAAAACCCCAAAGAAAATTCGGTGATTAACCCTGGCTCGTTTTTGAAATCTAAAATTGAGATCAAAGGTGGCATCGGAAAAGCTTCTACGACAATACTTACACAAAAAGCGTTGTCGAATAGAACCATCTAGGCGAAATTCTCGTCCCTTAACAATATACGGGGGAGAACTCTCAGAAAAGCGCCTAGCTTTAAGATAAGGCCTTAAACAATACTTATTGGGACAATGGGGTGGCTGAAATATTTCTTCCGATTGCATAGCAATCAGACCCTTGCACATCCCATACCAAACCCTTCATCCCAGGCCCGGTTCCCCGCGCACAATTAAATTTGCGGGAGGATTTGGGTGATGTTGGAATTGAGGAGATCGAGTTTTTCGGGTTTTAGAAAAGTTAATTCGTAGTCGACTAATAAAACTTCCCAGACTTGACCACCCACCAATAATTCAAAGGATTCCTGTCCGCCTGCCAATAACGGTAAGTCATGGGAAGTGAGAATTTTAACTATTTCCTTCCAGCCCAGTAAAAGTAAACCACCTTCGTGAATTTTATCTAAGAGACTTAGCATCTCATTCATCGAAGCATGATCTCTTAAAGCATAAAAAAATAATTTTTTATAAGATTCTTTTATCTCTTCTAAGTAACGTGTTGGTTCTGCTCGAGTCGTAATAGCCACCACACTCTTATCGGCACTTTTTAGCTTCGGAATCGCTGTCATTTTTTTAAAATCTTCATTGAGCACTAAAACTTGAGTGGCTCTACTAAGCGCAGAAGGGGGTTCTCGAAGGCGACCAAAGGGTAGTATTTTCTCAGTTTCTAAATCTGAACGAGTCACCAAAACTAAATTAAGATCTCTTTTAATTTCCCAATGTTGAAAACCATCATCAAGCACAAACACAACTTTGGGTAGCAAATCCGGATATCGAGTCAAATACGCCATCGCATTTGAGAAGCGTTTATGGCCAATCAAAACAGTGGCTCGAGATTTCAAAAATATTTCTAAGGCTTCATCGCCGCATTTTTCAGCCGAAAGATCTTGGTTTTTTTGATCGGGTAATATCCAAACGGGATTTTTTATTTCACGACGATAGCCCCGAGTTAGAACAACGGGATGAAAACCCTTTTCTTTTAAAATTTTTACTATGGTAATCACCATCGGAGTTTTTCCCCGACCCCCTACTGCAATATTTCCAACAGAAATTACAGGACAAGGTAATTTTTTAGGCTTTTTTATTTTTCGATGAAGTTTTAAGAGTTGAAGATAAAGAAATGAAATTGGATTCATGGAGTCTCATGCCAGAGTTGCATTAAATCAGCTGCAATTCTATTTGTGGCACCGACCTCCCCCATACGCTTTGGTATCCATCTTAAGAACTTTTTAATTCTATACATTTCGGATGAATTTCGCAAAAGTTCAAAACTTTCATTGGCCAAAGTTTTAGGGGTTAAATGTTGCTGCAACATTTCAGGTATGACCATCCGCTCTAAAAGAATATTAGGAAGGCCTGCTTTAGCGTCGGGTTTTCTAAAGTATTCACTAAGTTGCTGAACTACAAACACACTAAAGCGACTTAATTTATAAACCAAAATATGAGGAAGCTGATAATACGCTGCTTCAAGTGTTGCCGTTCCTGAAGTGATCCAAGCGAAGTCAGAGGCCATCATACAAAGATGAGCCTGATATTGAATTTTCCATTCTCCAGAATCTAAGAATTGCTTCCAAAGTTCTAAATCTTGCTTATTATGAATCAGTGATTCCATTTGCTCCTTAGTCCAGCCTCTTGCCAATGGAACATACGCAATAAATGGAAATTTTAAGCCGTTTTTCTTATACAGTTTTTTAAACTCTACCCAAGCCTCTAAAAAAAGAGACAAATGACGAGCAATTTCACCATGTCGAGAACCTGGGAGCAATGACATTAATTGTTGGGATTCATTAAGCCCTAAAGTTTCTCGAGCCTGACGCCTCGACAATGGAGGCAAAACATCTCTTAAAGGATGTCCCAAATAGCGAGCTTCTAAACCTGCATCTGAAAATAAGTTTTGCTCAAAACTAAATGCAGGATAAATTCTTCGAAGCCATTTTTTCATGACATTAAGACGAGACGATCTCCAAGCCCAAACTTGTGGAGCTATAATATAGTCTACGGGTATAGATTTTTTTCTAGCCATTTCCGCTAATCGAAAATTGAAATCAGGAAAATCAACACACAATACTGAATCGACGTTACTGAGTTCAGTTTCAAGCCTTTTGAGGGCTGCAAAAATCTTCGGTAATTTTTTTAAAACTTCTACAATTCCAACGACTGCAACATCTTTAGTTGAAGCGATCACTTTCAGACCCGCTTGCTCCGATAAAGGGCCACCCAAACCTACAAACTCATATTGAGGGTCGATACTTTTAATATGTTGAATAACTTTTGCTAAAATTTGATCGCCCGAAGGATCACCACATGAAATCAGAACTCGTTTTTTTTTCATTAATGATCAAAAACCTGCATGCAACTTAAAATTTCATCAACGATTTCATGCGTTCGATAAATGGTGTGTGGAAAAGCTCTTAAAGAACTCAAATCACCAAAATCCATTTTAGTATTTTCTGGAACGGGCACACTTTGCTCGAGTGTTCGTCTAAAAAATTCTAACTCATAAGCAATGGGTTCACTGAGCTCTGCACGACTTTGTACGGCTTGAAAAAGATTCACATCTCGACCCGCACGCTCAAACCTTTTTAAAGTTCTTCGCATAAAATTAAAAGAAGCGTGCCAATCTGGCCCAGTCATCTCCCAAGCTCGATTAGTTTCAGCCGATAGACGAGAGGCAAAAAAACGCGCCATTCCTCCATCCTCAAGGTCCAAAGCCACAATGGCATAATCCACCAATGAAGATCTTAGCTTGCGACCCCAGGCTCGAACTTTAACAATCTTGGGCAAATCAAAAACAGAACTTAAAAGTACAAACAAATCTAAATCGGTGACCATGAGATCGTGCAAAACATCCATATCAGAAGATCGAGGAACAAAGGGGTTCACTCGAATGGCATTGATAGTCCATACCCCTTGCTTTGGTTTCCAATGATTCCATAGCTCTGCAAAAATCCACCTCTCGGGGAAGGATCCCTGTAAATGTCTTTTATATTTTTTGGCTTTTTCAGCAAGCTCTCTGCAATTAACGGCAGAAAAACCAACGGGCTTTTCCACTAAACAATGCATACCAGTGGAAAGACACGCTTCTGCAATCTCACTTTGAATCTTGGCAGGAACACAAACGATAGCAGCCTCTGGACGCTGATCATCGGGAACTTTTGTGAGCGAACCGACATTAGATAGTAATAAGGGTCTTTTGGACTCAGGAAACTCAGACAGTAAGGCGGCTGATTTGTCTTTTTCGGGTTCAACAATGGCCGTTAACTCTATACCTAAGCGCTCTCCATCTTTGGCAATTTGTTTAATAAAAGTAGAGCCCGTTTTACCGGCACCAACAACCATGAATTTAACAGGTCTCATCGTTGAACTCCAATGACAGTTTTTCCGACAAAATTTAAAAAGATCTGAGCCACTTTCTCTTGGGAATAAAGTTCTCTAATTTTTTCAAGTGACTTTTCAGCCGTTAAAGGGCTTTTATAAAAAATTTTATAAATTTCACGAATACAGCGCAATTCAACTTCATTAAAACCTGCGCGCTTTAATCCCACTAAATTTGGACCCACAACTTCAGAATCTCCACGTGCTGCCATAAAGGGAGCTAAATCTCGTCGCAACTCCGTGGCCCCTGCTAAAAAACCATAAGAACCAATTCTCGCTTTTTGCTGAACGCCAGAATGTCCGCTGATATTCACAAAATCTTCCACAATCACATGTCCCGCAAGCGCTGTATAATTGGCCATAATAGTTTGATTTCCAATTTTGCAATCATGAGCCACGTGACAATAAGCCATAAAAAAATTTTTATTTCCTATTTCAGTCTTGCCGTCGGCCTTAGCTGAAGCTCTATGCGCCGTAAAAGATTCTCTAAAGGTATTAGCAGATCCAATAATTAATTGAGTGGCTTCGCCCTTATAACCTAAATCTTGAGGAGCTGCTCCCAAACATACAAAAGGAAAAATTTGATTATCAGCGCCTAAAGTAGTGTTACCCTCTATGACAACATGGGAATGCAAATGATTTCCCTTAGCCAACTTGACTTGAGCACCAATTCTACAAAAAGGACCAATCTTTACATTCACATCAAGTTCAGCACCTTTTTCAATAATGCTAGTGGGATGAATTTCTACAGATGACATTATTTTAAAGCTTTCTCCAGAGCTTTTAATCGCTCATAAATTTCAGGAAGTTTTCCAGTGAGCACTTCAATTTTTAAAGCTTCACTAATAGGTCGAGGAGGATATCCTTTGACTTGTGAATTCGAAGGAATGTTAGTGGTAATACCACTCTGCCCAGCAACCATAACATTATCACCTACGGTCAAATGCCCCTTAGAGCCGACCATTCCGCCAACAGTGACATTATTTCCAAAATGAGTGGAGCCAGAAAGTCCCACATAACTACAAAGGACATTGTTTTGTCCCAAACTACAATTGTGTGCAATTTGAATATGATTATCAAGACAAGTTCCGTTTGCAATAGTCGTATCTGATAAGACTCCACGATCTATAGAAACAAAGGATCCAATATTAACTCGATTACCAATAACAACTCGACCAATATGCTTTCTTATTCTTGCAAAATTATCCTTGGGATATCTAATGAGACCAAAACCATAACCCCCAATAGCGGCATGGGATTTCAAGCGACAGTGGTGTCCGATTTCAGTATCATCAGCAATAAATGAATTAGCGCCAATTCGAGTATGATCACCAATTTTAACTCTAGCTCCAATACGCACGCCGCTCTCGAGCACAACTCCCTGGCCAAAGACACAATCAGGCCCTACTAAAACATTGTTCTCACATTGAACTTCTTCGGGTGTATCCACACCTCTTCCAGTCCACTCGGGAACACTCACTTTATTGAGAATAAAGTCAAAAGCTGCTTCAACATTTTTTACAATAATGGCGTTGGGGTAAACTTCGTTGGCATTTTCACAAATATGTAAGCCAAAAGAAGATAGGCCTTTTAGTTCCTTTGAATACACATAAGAATGATTATCAGCTACTGAATCATCTGAAGAAGGAGTGCTTATATGAGGCCAATGCTCCTTGAGACTTTCCATAACTTTAGCCGAAGGATTTGTTACGTCAAAGCCCAGTTTAAGCCAGTCAGCAATTAATGCTGAAGGTCCATCTGGCCAAACTCTAGATAAGGAACGGAAACGAGCTCTTGTCTCGCCCATTGAAACCTCTTATTTTTTCTTTTTATTTTTTTCGTCGTAAAGTCGAATGAGTTCTTCTGTCATATCACTGATATCTACAGCGTAGAGAAGACCCGCATTTTTTTCGACCACTAAATCTACGCCTCTTTTGCGTGAAAGATCAGGAAGCAATTCCCTCAAACCTTCGATTATGGGTTTCGTCATTTCAGCTTCTTTTTGTCGCATAGTCATTTCAGAATCTTGAACCATCTTTTGAAGATTCATAGCCTTTTGTTGCATTTCAGCTTCTTTTTTTCCACGAGCTTCTTTTGAAAGTAATGCAGCACTCTTTTGAAGATCTTCTTGTAGTTTTTCAAAAGCAGTTCTCTCTTTGTCAATTGTAGACTTACGAGTATTGAATTCTTTTTCTAAAGCTTCTTTAGCTTTCTTTCCAGATTGGCTTTCTTGTAAAGCTTGTTGAAGATCTACAGTCCCAATTTTCACACCCGCAAAAAGGGGTAAAGCAATAAATAAAGGTAAAACTTTGTAAAATAATTTCATAATTCTAAAATCTAATCCAATCAGAAGGTCGGCGCAATAATGAAGTGAAATTCAGGTGAAAGTCCCTGACTAAATGGTCCAACAGCTAGAGGATATCCCCACTCAAAACGCAAGGGACCCATAGGAGAATACCATCGGATACCCCAGCCGTAATTACTCAGCACTGCTGGTGAGAGTTGTTCAAATTTGTTCCAAGTATTTCCTGCATCAAAGAAGACCACAGCCCTAATATTTGCTTCAGGAATTAACGGGAATTCCACTTCGTGATTCATCACAACTTTTTGCTCACCACCAATAACATAGGGTCGTGTCAAATCAGGACGATTGTCACGAGTGTTGGGCAAAGTTTTAGAGGGGCCAATACTTCCTTGAGAATAACCACGCAAGCTCTGGATTCCACCAAGCACATATCGTTCAGAATCAGGAATAGATTCATGGTTCATCCCATTAAACAAAAGGCCGTATTCTATATTGCTTCTATAAACGGCCTTCCAAAACAAATTAAAATAACGACGAACACTAAAGCCTAAGGATTGGAAAGTTCTTCCACCCAATCCACCCACTTCAAAGGAAGCCGACAAATACCATCCCTTACTAGGATCGAGGCGATCGTTGCGCGTATCATACTCAATGTCGGTAGATACGGCGCTGATAATTGAATTAGCATCTTTTGAACTCGTAAAAATGGCAGGGTTAATAGGTTTCTCTAGTTTATTTTGAGAAATTCTGTATCGTCCATAAAGACTCGTGAACTCGGCGATCTCACGCCCCAATCGAAGTGACCCACCCGTACTCTTTTGCAGGTAGGTGTACTCTAATTCCGAAGGGGGTCCGACTCGCCCTTGAGAATATGTAAAATTATTTCCAAAATACCATTCAGAATCAAAAATCTTTGGATCAGCCCAAGACAAATTAACGGCTCTTGACTCTTGAGAAGCTATATCCAATGAAAATTGCAATTGCTGAGCGAGACCAAAAAGGTTGTTTTGCCCAACACGAGCCCCAAAAACGAATTTAGTGGCTGTACCATATCCCGCCGACACGTTTAGAGAGCCTGTCGGTTTTTCTTCAACCTTAATTTCAAGATCTAGAACATTGGGCTTTCCAGAAGGAGAACTTGTAACAAAGTTAACGTCTTTACCAAAAAAACCGAGTCGTCTTATATTTTCAAAACTCTTTTTTCTTTTTGTGGCGTGAGTGAGCTCGCCCTCAGCAAACAAAAGCTCTCTTCGAATCACCTTATCGTGAGTTTTAGTATTTCCACTAACGGTGATTTTGCCCCAATAAATTTTTTCACCTTTTTCAATATCAATTTTTAAATCAACTATTTTAGACCCATCACGAATGGCCGTTCGAGGAACAACGTTGGCAAAGGCATAACCTTCGTCTCCATATTTGTCGGTGAGAGCCAAAATTTGTTCTTGAAGTTTTCCAGTAGAAAAGACATCCTTTTCTTGCATTTCAAAACTATTTCTTAACTCTTCATCACTAAAGAGTTTGTCTTGACCTTCAAAACTCACATCACCTAAAAAGAATTGATCGCCTTCATCAACATCTATAAAAATATCAACGTAACGACGATCTTGGCTTAAAGTGACTCTAGGTTTAGAAAATTTTGCTTGGATATATCCGCGATCTCCATAAAAGAATGCCAGCATACCCAAGTCACGTTCAAAAACATCTTCTCTATAGGTTCCACCACTGCTCGCCCATGAAAAAGCATGGCCCTCAGAAGTCGCTATGGATTGCTTGAGCTCGGAATTTGTAAAAACTTTATTTCCTAAGAAAAAGATTCTTCGAATTCGAACTTTTTCGTTTTCATCAATATTGAGTTCTAATTCAACTTCATTGGGCTTATCTTCGATGGGAAGAACTTTATAATCAGCTCGCGCGAGATAATAGCCCTTCTCCTCATAACGCTTGGCAATATTTCTTTGCGCTTTGCGAATTTCTTGAATATTAAGGACTCGGTAAGCTTTTAAACCCGACATTTCATCGAGCTCTTTAGATTCAAACTCTTCATAGCCTTTAAAGGTGATTTTAGTAACAACGGGACGCTCTTTAACAATGACAATAAGCTTATTCCCAGATTTTTCGAGACGAATGTCATCAAAAAATCCCATATTAAAAAGAGCTAAAAGATCTTTCCTGACTCGTTCTGGAGCAAAGGAATCCCCTTTACGCAGAGACATTTTCTCTAAAATGGCATCTTTCTCGATTCGGCGATTGCCTTGAATTTCGATATCTTCAATATTTTGGGAAAATGCCATTTGAGGAAAGAAGTATGCGCCTATAGCTAACAAATAGGGCATGACACCCATGCGCAACTTAAACAACTTCACGGTTTCCTAGACAATCCCATAAACGACCGTTTTTCAAACGGTATTGAAAATTATACCGCGCAGCCAAAGAAGCGTCATGAGTCACTGAAATTAGCGTAATGCCTCTGTCTCGACTTAATTTCAAAAGAATCTCTAAAATACTCTCAGCTCGCTTAGGATCGAGATTACCTGTGGCCTCATCGGTCAGCAGTATTTTAGGTTCTGTCACCAGAGCTCTCGCAATAGCCACACGCTGCTGCTCTCCACCAGAAAGCTGCCAAGGATAATGTTTGGCTTTGTCAGAAAGACCTACCGAATCCAAAAGCTCCAAAGCTTTTTCTTTTTGAACTTTTCCCTTTAAATAATGAGGCAACAAAACATTGCTCACAACATCTAGCTCTGGAATCAAATGATGAAACTGAAAAATAAAAGCTAAATTATCTAAACGGAATTTGGCTTTTTGCTCTTCATTTAACCGACCTACATTTTGGCCAGCAATTTCAAGTTCACCGGAATCCCAACTATCAATAAGACCAAAACAATTTAGCAATGTAGACTTACCCGTGCCAGACTCTCCCATAAGCGCCACTGAAGATCCCTTTTTGACATCAAAATTTAAAAGATCAAGAACTTTGTACTCAGAAGGAGCGTGATATGATTTCGTCAATGCTCGAGCCTTAAGGATGTTCATTCTCAGAATGTAATTTAGTGTCGCCTGCTTCGATTGTCCAGAAAGGCGCCTAGCGACTTTTTACCATCGCCCCCCACCCTTTACCAATGATTTAGTAAAAAGGTGGGGGGCGATGGTAAAAAGTCGCTAGGCGCCTATTAACGGCGGTGGCCTAAGACGTTAACAACCGACATTCTTGATAAAACTAAACTAAGAATGAAAGCCACTAGAGTTGCAGACACAATTCCGAAACTAAAAACTACAAATTGTTCTCCAAATGAAAAATCCAAGGGCAATCTTTTGATGTTGTACACTTCTTCTGGCAATTCCAACCAAGGAAGTCTTGGAATAACACATCTCAAAATAAACCCGATGAACATTCCTAACAACGAAGCCACTAAACCAATAAAAAATCCTTGTAAGGTGATCCACGATCGCATCTGAGAAGGACTCATTCCCAAGGCACGAATCAAGGCCATTTGCCGATCTCTCTCAAAATATAGAACCAATAATGACGTCGCCACATTCAGCGCCGCCACCATAGTGAGCAAGGCCATAATTATAGATAAAAGTTCTTTATCGAAGGCCACACCGCTCAAAAGATTTTTCTTTTGCTCAAACCAATTTCGAACTCTAATAAAGGGGTCTGTAAAAAACTTTTGACTACTCACACTCACATCTTGCTCAAGCTTTTTCAGCTTCAAATCATTATCATAGGGAAAATCATCCTTTTTTAAATAAAGCCGCACACTATGAGCATCACCCAACCTACGAGCAAAAACATCGGGATGTTCGCGTGAAATATAAAGTCTCAAGCTAGGCTCATCGACCACCAAACGACGAGAGTCCCACTCGTAAACTCCCACATCATCATAAGCAACCAGTTCCATAGGTAGGGCTTTTTTAATTAATCCTGGTATTAAAAGCTTAAAGCCCTCCCCCAAGGAAACTCCTAAATACTGAGCTAGGGAATGACTCAATTTTGCCGCAATCACATCGGGACTCTTAGTGGGCATAGGATTTTCACTTCGACGAACGACTTCAATAAAAAGCCCTCGACCCGCCTTGGGCCCTGTCGCAATAGCTTGCGAAGCCCAAAAATATTCTTTGGCTTCTAGTGATTGAATTTTGTTTTTTTCAAAATACTCGTCGATTTTCTTAAAATTTTGCCAGTTCACATCCACTCTTAAATGTCCAAAATGCGTGAGCACTCGCTCAGACAAAACTCTTTGAAAGCCTGTAAAAACGGATAACGTCACAGAGAGCGCCGCAATACCCACACTTAAAGCTAATATAGCGGTTCGAATGGAGTTCTTTGATAAAGCTTGCCCATAAATTTCATTGGAGCTTTTACCCCGAAATAACCACTCCCAAGTAAATAGCCACCAACTCCAAGCTAAAAATCGGGATGTGCTTTTCATTCTCTTCTTAAATGAGGAAACAAGACAACATCTCGAATGCTTGCACTATTCGTGAGAAGCATCGTCAAGCGATCAATTCCAATACCCTCACCTGCAGTCGGGGGCATTCCATATTCAAGAGCATTAATGTAATCCGCATCATAGTCACTGGCTTCATCATTGCCCGCTTCCTTTTCAGTCAACTGAGCTTCAAAGCGTTGTTTTTGATCGTCGGGATCGTTGAGCTCATTAAATCCATTGGCAATTTCTTGACCGCAAATAAAAAGTTCAAAACGATCGGTGACATCGAATCCCTCTGGAGACTTTTGATCAGAACGACGAGCCAGAGGCGACACTTCCACAGGAAAAGAAATAATAAAGGTGGGTTGAACTAATTGCTTTTCAACATCTTCTTCAAAAATTTTAGTCAGTAAAGCTCCTGGCCCCTCTCTCCCACTAAGATCGACGCCTTTTGACTTCACATAATTTTTCATGGCCGTTAAATCTTGAAGGCTTCCCTTATACTGGGAACGTTCTTTCACAGCCACTTCCATGGGAAGTCTCGGCCAAGGTGCCTTAAGATTGAGTTTCACGCCTTGATACTCAATTTCATGAGAGTCATGAAGTTTTAAACAAGCGCTGGTGATCAAATCTTCGGTAATATCCATCAAATCATGATAGGTGGCATAGGCCATATAATATTCAAGCATCGTGAATTCAGGATTGTGGCGCGTGCTTATTCCTTCATTTCTAAAATTGCGATTCATTTCAAAAACACGATCAAAACCACCCACCACTAAACGTTTTAAATAAAGCTCGGGCGCAATTCTTAAAAACAACTCCATATCGAGAGCGTTGTGATGTGTGATAAAGGGTTTAGCCGCAGCCCCAGTCACCAAAGGATGCATCATCGGAGTTTCAACTTCCATAAAGTCACGGTCTAGAAAGTATTGTCTGATTTCTTGAACAATCCTAGCTCGCGCTTGAAATGTTTTTCTCGATTCTTCATTGCTCATAAGATCGAGATAACGTCGACGATATTTTTCTTCAATATCACTCAAACCATGAAACTTTTCCGGTGGAGCATGTAAACACTTGCTGAGAATTTTTAATTCTTTGGCTTCTAAAGTGAGCTCATTAGTCTTTGTTCGAAACAAAACTCCCTCGACTCGAACCACATCACCCAAATCTAATTCTTGAAAAAAAGCAAAAGAAGCTTCATCCATTTTGTCGCGAGCCGCATGAATTTGCAAAACGCCATGGCGATCACGAAGTTTTAAAAAACCAGCTTTTCCAAAGGATCTAATAAATTGTATTCGACCCCCTAAACTAAAAGTTCCTGACGATCTTAATTTTTCAGAATCTTGCTCGGAATCATATTGTTTAATGAGTTCAGTTGTTATCGAATTCACTTTAACGTTATGCGGATAGGCTAAATTCTTTTCACGCAAACGACTGAGTTTTTCACGGCGAACGAGGGTTTGTTCATTGAGATCTACGGGTGTGTCGGACATGAGCTAAGTTTTAGCTTCACTAAGGACTTAGAACAAGCTTAAGAATCAGAAATTTAATTTGAATTTTTAAAACGCTCTTGGAATGCTCTTTGGCGCTCTGTTTTTAAATGTTTGGCTCTTTTAATGGCGGGCGCCAAAACTTCGCGCAAAGTTTCCATCATCTCGGCTCGAGATTGATCAAAATAAAGCAAAACATATTCGTGGTTTTTAGGAAGAAAACTGATTTCTAACAAACTTTTTTGAGCCGCTTTTATAAGAAGTTCATTGGCACTTAATTCGATATCGATATCTTTTTGGGATTCCAAGATCCCCACTTCATAAACTTTTACAGTGAGAGTTTTTCCAAGACCCGGAATTTCATTGGCATCGCTTATCACTCTATTTTCACCACATTCTTGTAATAAAAATAGTAGCTCCCCTAGCCAATCCTTTCCCTTGATTTCGTCTAAATGAGAACGGATCTGAGTTTCTCGTTCGGCTTCAACTTTGTAATTTTCAAAATCAAAATCTTCCACAGAATTAGACTAGCGGTAAACTCACGAACTGACAAGTTCCAGAAAAGAAGCCTAGAAGAAATAGGCTCATACTTACAAATACTTAGATTTAAAACTTCTCTTAGGCGTCTCAGTTTCCAGTAGACTCTTGCGCCTTGCAACATTATTGAGTAGCGGCAATGAAGAAGTGCTTCCTAAACTTTTTATTAAGTCTCACACTTTTAAAAAGTTCCCTAGTTACTGGGCGAACGGAAAACGAAGTTCAATTTTTCTGTGCACAATCTTTAGAACTTAAAGAAGCTCAAAATTTCACCTTTATACAAAGTACACCCGAGGAACGTGCCCTCGAAAGTCGACTCATGCGTAGAGCAGGTTTTAATCAAGCTCTTCAATTGATTAGAACATATCAATCTTTGATTCCTCCCGATGGAGCCGTTTTAGAAATTGGCCCCTTTGAAAATTCTTTAGTCCTTGAAGTGCCCTTGAAGAATCCAACCGTCTATTGGGAATACGATTTTGAAGCTGCTATACAGTTAAACAAAAGATCAAAGGGTATTAGCTCTAAAACATTTCAAGTCGACTTAAATTCTTTAGACGAAAGATCCTGGAAAAAATTCAAAGAACTCAACAAAATGAAATTAGGCCTCCTGAGCCGAGCTCAGAAAAAATTTTCTGCAATCTTAATTTCTTCAGTACTGAATTACGTAGACATGAAAAGCACTCTCAATCACGCTTTTGACTTGTTAGAAGACAATGGTCTTCTCATTATTGCAAACTCCAACGTAGGATTTCAAAATCATTCGAAGCGACCTGTTTTTGTAATGGATTACCCAGTAATTGAAACTTTATGGGAACAACACTCTCGTGAAATTGATATATTGAATAAATCTTCGATCTTGAGAATGCCTTCAATTCAAATCACTGGAGAACATTACGCTATTGTAAAAACACCTCAAGCTTCTTCTCCAAAAATTCAAAAGAAAAACTTTCTAAAGATTTTAAAATTTTATTTTCATGCTCAAAATTTTAAAAAAACTTTTAACGTTAATAAATATTTATCAACTTATTTCCAAGAAAGAGAAAACATGATTTCAGGATTAAGAAAACTCAATCCTGACAATCCCGACAGGGAATACTACGAAGACCATCTTTACGACTCAGACACTCATTATCATTTTATTCCCGATAGAGCCCTCATAAAAGTGGGGGCTCAGATTTCAGACCCTTTAGAGCGTGCCCAATATTTCGATACAAAAATACTATTTCACACCCACTCCAAATTTAAAAATCAATAATTTTGATTTAGCTGAGCTTTTCTACAAAATTTATTTCTTGGAGTTGTTGGGGTGCGGCCGTAAGCGTGCGTTAGTTATTTAATGAAAGTTTTCCTCTAAGACACGGCAGGGCACCCCCTTCCTCAGGTCTTCGCCTAAATGGCTCGACCTTCGGGAACCCCGAGTGTCTTAGAGGAAAACTTTCATTAAATAACTAATGCATGCCGATGGCGCGGTGGAACTCTAAGAAGGAAATTTTGTAGAAAAGCTCAGCTAGCTCAAAAATTAATAGAGTTCGATTCGATCGCCAGGGAAGACATCTCCACCACTTTGTAGAATAGCTATGCTTCCATCGAGTCCAAAATACTGAACCACTTTTACAGTGCCCTTGAGTCGACCAGGGGCCTGCCCAATAACACCGCCATTATCTGGATCGTAAATATTTCGCTCACGTTCCATGACTTTAAGAATATCACCTATAACAATTCCAGTGCGTCGGCCTGCATCGAGAAAAATTCGATTGCTCTCAATCTTTAAAATTTT
Source organism: Pseudomonadota bacterium (assembly GCA_018001635.1). Lineage (GTDB taxonomy): Bacteria > Bdellovibrionota > UBA2428 > UBA2428 > UBA2428 > JAGNHS01. The sequence goes on from JAGNHS010000019.1 coordinate 14,846, forward strand.
TCCAGACCAACCTAGCTTAGCCGAATAAGGCGTTAGGCCTTCAATCATTTTAGCTGTTACACCCGCAGCCACCTGACCCAATTTTTTTCTTGGCTGCACAATGGTGTTAGCCACATTAAGAACATCTGAGCGAGTTTCTGTATAAACATCATTCAGATCACCCTCTGTAACTTTTTGTCCAGAAATCGCATCATAAAGTTCATAATGAACTTTCATAATGAGATCGACTTTTCGAGTGCGTAGCATTCCTTCGGCCGCATCTTCTTCTTTAAGACTCACTTCAGTGATATCGCCTTTTAAAAATCCATCGACGGCTGAACCTTGGGCAATTTTAATAAGATCTTCGAGAGGACTCGATGAATCCAATCCAATTTCTTTTAAACTTCTTTGATCCTCTAGAGGTAAAAGAAAGGGATTTGTGTTTTCACCCAATTTTTTAAAAATCTCTACCTGTAAAATATTAGGTATCGGATAACGCTCTAATTCTCCTGGAGCCGCATAACTTTTAGTAAAAGGTAAAACCCACAATGTTTTTTTAAGATCAGGAAGCGCTGCCTTAGCTTGGAGTGCTTTTTTTTCAGCAACGGATTGTCGTTTTTGCTGCTGAAGTTGTGGATCCATACGAACCACAGGTCGAACACACCCAAAGAGCGCCAAAATCAAAGCGCCCAAAAGATAAAGCTTAGATTTCATATCTCTATTGTAGGGCGAAGCCCCTAAGTTTGCAAAATTTCGTTTCCCGTCAAAAACGAGAAGTTCTAGGCGGAACTAAAAAATTCTTCGAGCACGGCCAAAGAAGGCCGCACAGAAGAGTTTTTTAGTTCCAACAAAGAAATTCGACGTTTTTCACGGGAAACTTATTAATAGATGGCTTGGGCGCTCAAACAGTCAGGCACACTAGTCACTCTAGTCAACTCTTCTAGCAGTAGTTTATCGGGCCTCACGGCAAAACTTTGATCGGCATCGAGAGAGGTTTCAAAACGTCCTCGCTTAACCAAAACGAGCTCCACGGGCACAGGCCCGGGATGTTTTAAGAGTAATGCAGAAAGATTCCCAAATAGGAAAGAGGGATTGGGTAGAGTTTCAATTTTTTCTACATCGAGTTTAACTTGTATTTTTTTAGGCCAAGTTTCAGCAAGATCCTTAAGATTTAACACGCTCAATGAATTATTGTGTTTAATTTCGCCACCCAGAAGTTTGGGCTTATCTTCTTCAAAATCAAGCTCTGCGTATATAAGAAGAGCTTCTTTAGAACGAAAATGCGTTGCAAATTCTTTAAAGTGATCCGGAAAACTCACCAATTCTATTTGTCCGCTTTGATCCTCTAAACGAACAATTCCCATCATCTCTCCCACTCGACGGCCACGCTTGATCCGAACTTCTCTCAGTTCAGCGACAAGTGCCGCAATACAAACTTTCGATTTTGGCGCCATTTCAGCGAGTGCAAAAATAGGTTTGGCTTCGGTTTTGTTAATTCGTTCTTCAAACGCATCTAAAGGAGAGGCACTTAAGTAAATTCCTAAAAGAGTTTTTTCCCAATCCAGCAATTCTCTAGAATTAAGATTTTGTCCGTATTGATAAGAAGGTTTACTAGCGGAGGACGTCCCCGGGGCACCCGTCTCCTCTCCAAAAAGTGAAAATTGACCAACAGATTTGTGTTCGGCTTCACGGCTCGCCCACTCTATCGCCACATCAAGCGTGGCTAAATATCGCGAACGCAATTCTTCTTTTGGAGCATTTTCTAAGCTATCCATAGCTCCCGCTTGAATAAGACTTTCCAATGTTCGACGATTCACCTTACGCAAATCCACATTTGAAACGAAATGAAATAAATCTTCAAAGCGGACTGTCTTTTTTCGAGATTCTAAAATGGATTCGACTGCGGCTTCGCCCACGTTCTTAATGGCGGAGAGTCCAAATCGAATAGATTTTTCGTCGACGTTACTAAAGTTGATATCACTTTCATTCACATCGGGAGTGAGAATTTTTAATCCTCGTTTCCGAGCATCAAGAATATAGCGCGCGAGCTTGTCGGTGTTTTCTTTTTCTATAGTGAGCAACGCTGTAAAAAATTCGGTGGGATAAAGCGCTTTTAAATAGGCTGATTGCACGGCCAATTTGGCATAAGCCGCAGCATGACTTTTATTAAATCCATAACCCGCAAATTTTTGAATGAGATCAAAAAGCTCACTGGCCTTTTTGGGATCTTTTTTATTGGCCTCAGCACCCGTCACAAAAACTTGGCGTTGAGCTTCCATCTCGGCATGAATTTTTTTACCCATCGCTCTACGCAAAAGATCGGCGCCACCCAAAGTATAACCCGCTACACTTCGAGCAATTTCCATGACTTGTTCTTGATAGAGAATAACCCCATAGGTTTCTCTCAGGATTTCTTCCATTTCAGGAAAGGCCACGGTCACCTTTTCGCGACCATGCTTACGATTGATGTAATCATCCACCATTCCGCTTTCGAGAGGACCCGGTCGAAAGAGGGCGTTGATAGCCGCAATATCTTCAAAGCAATCGGGCTTTATTCGCGTGCAAAGATTTTGCATTCCCGAACTTTCTAGCTGGAACACTCCCATCGTATCTCCGTTGGAGATAAGCTCATAAATTCTTTTATCGTGAATGGGTATGGTGTCGTAGAATAATCCTTGGAGTTCGGGCTCGGGTCGCTTTCGAATAATTTCACAAGCCAAATCTAATAAATCAAGAGTCACTAGCCCCAAGAAGTCGAACTTCACGAGGCCCGCTTCTTCACTCATCTTCATATCCCATTGAGTGATAAGGTTTCCATTCACATCACGAGACATCGGAGTGAGATCGGCGATGGGCTTACCAGAAATAATCACGCCAGCGGCATGCACTCCAGGTTGGCGAAGAGCCCCTTCTAAACTTTTGGAAATATCTATAACTTGACGAATTCGAGAATCATCTTGATAAAGACCTTTGAGTTCCTCAACCTGTTCTAGCGACTCATCAATCGTAAGAGGTTTAGCTTGCACGCTTGGAATTAATTTTGTGAGACGATTACTCTCTGCAAAACTCATCCCCATCACACGTCCCACATCTTTTATAGCGTTTTTACTTTGTTCTTTTGCAAAAGTGACTATTTGGCAAACTTGTTCTTGTCCATATTTTTTAGTCACATACTCAATCACTTCATGACGACGAGCTTGGCAAAAGTCGATATCAAAGTCGGGAAGAGAGACTCGTTCTGGATTTAAGAATCGTTCAAAAACTAATTTATTCTCAATAGGATTTAAATCGATAATATCTAAAACCCAAGCCACTAAGGAACCCGCACCGGAACCACGACCAGGACCCACTGGAATTTTATTTCTTTTGGCCCAACGTATGAAGTCTGAGACTATAAGGTAATAACCCGCAAAACCCATTTTGCAGATCACTTCAACTTCGTATTCTAAGCGCTTTTTATATTCCTCCACTTGAGAAGGCTCATTAATTTTGTCCTTAAGTAATCGAGCGTCTAAACCTTCTCGAGAGAGTTGAATAAAAAGTTCTTCTTGCGTTTGTCCTTGAGCCGCAAAAGTCGGCAAATGGTAAATACGCTTACCCGTTTCATCCTTGAAACTCAGCTTAACATTGCAACGCTTAGCAATTTCGACAGTATTGCTGAGAGCCTCGGGAACATCTTGAAAAGCCTCGGCCATTTCTTCGGGTGTCTTTAAATAATAATCTGTGGAAACTAAACTCGAACGAGGATTCTCCTCGAGAGTCATTTTTTGCTCTACCATCATCCATATTTCATGGGCAAAAGCTTCTTTAGAATCGAGATAGTGCACATCACAAGTCGCCACGACTCCTAAAGAATATTCACGAGCTAATTCCTTGAGGCGCTCATTAGCGCGCATTTGAGGACTTAATCTCGAATCTTGTAATTCGAGAAAAAAGTTTTTCTCACCATAAATAGATTTTAGAGCTTTTAAAGTATCCACGGCAAGATTTTCTTGATCTTGAATTAAGAAGGAAGTGATAGAGCCCTTAAGCCCACCACTGAGAACAATGAGTCCTTCACTGTATTTTTCAAGAATTTCAAACGGTAGCTTGGGTTGCAAACCTAATTCCTGACTATAGCCATACTCAGTGTGCGATAAAGTCACTAAAGCTGAAAGATTTTTAAATCCAATATTATTTTCCGCTAAAAAAACCAAGTGACGTAATTGTGAACCTCCCTGAGGAAAGACCACACCGATTTCAGCTCCATAGATGGGTTTGACCGCTCCATCAGAGCGACCCTTGGCCGCCTTCATAAAATATAGGACACCGTAAAGGTTGGCCCAATCCGTGAGCGCCACGGCAGGCATTTTCATGGAGTGAACACGATCGATGAGTTTGTCGATACGAACAAGACTCGACGAAAGTGAAAATTCGCTATGGACGTGGAGGTGAACAAAACTCACGGCACCAATTTGGTTGATTGCAAGATTCAGTCAAGTCATCAAAGGAAGATGAGCTTAGACTCTAGGCGTCAACACTCTCAGGGTTTTCAATCCTATATCGATCATAAATGGGATTTAAGGCCTTTAAAAGGACTCCTGCCTTTTCACAAAACTGCTCAGCGACTTTAATGAGCTTTGGGCTTTCCAAATCCTTATCTTTTAAATTTTGAGACACTATCCAATGCTTCATTTTTAAAAGATCCATAAGTTCATTGTCACTAATATGCTCATATCCACGAGGGGCCCGCTTTAGAGAATCTTCTTGATGAAAAACTAGGGAATGTTTTTTTAATTCCTTCATTAGCTTTTTAGCATTCATAGGATTTTCGACAACCCACAATCTAAATCGCGTTAGAAGCCGAGAGTCTGGCTGCCAAAAACCCATGGCAAAAAAAGATTCCTTGGGCTCTAAATGAAAATAAAAAACCCCATTTTCTTTTCTTTTTCCACTGCGACTGAGCACTATTCCGTTATGATTTTTATAGGGACTCTTATCAGAGCTAAATCTGACATCACGATTCAAACGAAAAAGTGGAGTTTTCTCTAAACAACGAAGTTCATTTTTTTGAAACACTTTAGATTCATTGAGATCTTCAACCAAGAGTCGCGAAGGCTCCATCACAAAACTTAAATAACTCTGTTTGTTTTTTTCAAACCAAATTTTATTATTATTCTTTGCAATTTTTTTAAAAAAACCTAAAGCCTCTGGGCTATAACCTCGAAATTTCATAGAGCCAAACTACTCAGCTTTTAGTTCATTTTCATTAGGTATTTTAAGTCCCTTATTTTTTATGCCATTGTCACTACCATGAACGGAACCCAAAGAAGGTGTAGGTTTTATAAACTCATTTTCAGATGTCCTAATATAATCCTGAAAGCAGCGATTATTCTTAATAAGTTTATTATAATACCATTCGCCCATTTTACCTTGAACTTCATATTTTTCACGCGACTTTGGGTCGTCGGTTAAATATAGAGAAGCCCCTTTAAATTCTCTATTAAAAGCTTCTGCCACTATGAATTTCTCATGCTCATTTAATTTTGTATTTTTAGGTGCCATTTTATGAAGCCAAGCCTGTATTTGATTTGTTTCCGCTAATCCTGGTAGATTTTTATTCGAAGTAGGTTCCCAGGGTTTTAAACCTAAATCCGAAAAACCTAAAGGTCGATAACCTCGAGTCGCGTTCTTATCATGGCAATCCACACAACTATTCATTGTGCTCAGTATGGCTTTCTTACGTATAGTGGGAGAGTCAGTTAAAAATTCAGAATGCTCAGTTATCAAAGAATCCACAATTTTTTCTCTATTAGGATTGGAATCGCCTAGTAATGGCATATCCATACCCTGATAAGGGCTGGCGTCTAAAAAAATTCCCTGAGCTTCATAACGCTTAATTTGAGAATTAAAATTTTTAAGATTCTCCTTTTCTTTTTGAGTCAGTAATTTTTCTGTATCGGGATGTGCTCCTAAGAGCCAAACAGGACTATCCTGACTATGGCATAAAAAACAAGAGTCGCTCGTCTCACGTCTTGTGTAGCCAGAATGTTTGGCATCTTGAAAAGTTTTAGATAAATCTCCCAGCCTTACAATATTCGGTTTTTTTGAGGAATGATCTACTCTATCTTTTTCGATAACCACTTGGCTCATTAAATAGAGCTTATCTGGGTGAGTCTTCGTAAGATCATTATATCGCATTGGATAGCTCACTTGGAATATTTTATCTTCTTTAGTTTTAGGATCCTGGATATAAACAACTAAACGACCATTTCCGAAATCATCAAAATGTTTTTTCATTTGCTCTTTTATTTTTTGAATTTTTTCTTTGTCATCTTTAGCATCAATCAATTGATCGGTGTAAATTCTTTCCATGTCGCGTGCATCCATCCCTTGAAATGCAGAAACATTTCTAAAGACAGATATTTTTCGAGATAATCCTTCCTTAGAATTTTCAGAGTTCACTCGATCAACTACTTTTAAAATTTCATCAATAGGTTTTAATCCATGTATAGCTTCTGCCAATGGACTTCCTGCAGCCAGTTCTTTAGGAACGGACATCACATTAGGATTACGCAAACCTTTGCCATTATAGTAATCAGCATCAGGAATACTCATTCCTAAATCATATTGTCTTTCTTCTTTAGAAACCCTTAAAGTGGATGGAAAGAGTATTTTAAATGGCTCAAAACATGTCAAAAGCTCTGGATAAATATCAGGGCGAGCCCTACGGCAATCCGTCAGCTCTCTAAAAAAGCGTCTAAAAGTGTTGACGTCAGGATTAGTCATTTTCAATGTCTCAACAAGCAACCAATCTTGCAAATCTTTTTTTGAGGTGAAGCAATTAGGATGTTCTGTAAACCTAGGATTTTTTGTACCATGAGGCAGTTGAATAGAATGTATAGGTTCAGCTTTTTCATCGAATACAATTTTTTTATACCCATCAGCACCTATAGGAAACGCTCCAAATTTAGCTTCATCAAATTGTTCTTCTATTTTTTTTATATAATCTAATAGATTTTTGGTATTGCATTGTGAATCTTGTAGCAATGCTAGGCTTTTAAATTGCTCAAGAGAAATAACTAAAGTGCCTCCAGCCCCAGCAGGAAGAAACTTTTGCTCGCTGGGATTCGCATTTAAAAGAACAGTCGCCGCCCCCCCCGACCGATTAGCATCGAGAGTGACTTCTCTAAATTTTATATTTTTATTGGGCTTAGTATCAGACGATTGTTTCGCTAAATCAGTCACAAAATTTACGTAGCATTCATCAATCCGATCTCTTTCTTTATCGGACATATTAGTTGTTGAAAATCTAGGTGCTGAAAAATAAACCAAATCAGTTTTATCTGGAATTTCTTGAGCCCTTTTAGACCTCAAAAAGGCTTCGTCAATGGGGAACCAAGAGTAGGCAAGTTTATAATAATAATCTGAAACACCCAATTCACTCTTCTGAGAATTGTCATCGGCCCACAAATTCACCAATATCAAACACAAAGACAATACGAAGAGATTGATACTATCAGCTTCCCTCAGGCTTAAAGATCCAAGGATAATCTACGTCAGCCTTAGAACCACCTTGGGGTGAAGGAAATTGCCATTGTTTCAATCGAGAGATCATACAATTAGCCAATCCCGCACTGCCTGTAGTGTTTTCTTTACTTTCAGCTTCTTCCACTCGGCCGCCCGCAACGATGGCCCACTTTAAAGTGATCTTTCCAAAGAGCGATGGATTTCTTTGAAGTTCAACTTGATAGCAATATCGAATTTCGCTGAAATGCGCACGAACCACTCTTTCAATTTCTTCTCTTGAAAGTGAACCTAAAACAGTCACACCAACAGTTTCAGTAGAAACTACAAAGTCTCCCTTTCCAGGAATGGATCCGATACCGTCGCCCTTAGCTCCGCCACCAAAGCCTTTAGTTCCAAGTCCACCAATTCCAACAGCAGTACCACCGCCACCTTTTCCTGTTCCTTGTAAACCTGAACCACCACTTCCACGGCCACTTCGAATTCCGCCGCCACCAGTGCCAGAGAGAGCCTCATCCAAAGGATCGTTTCCAGCGGCACCTTCTACGGAACCGCCGCCACCACCACCCGCTTTAGCTAATCTCATTCCCAATCCTGAATTTTTCAAAGAACTGAGCAAAGATGTTTTTTCAACAGGTTTCGGAGTTGCAGAACCAGCTCCTGGCATTTTGATGGGCTCTTTGGCTTTCTTTGGCCCATCTTGAACTAATTTATTATTAGCCACCTTAGGACGATTCGTGATTCCAGTTTCATGAGCGGCATTGGGATTTCCACGTTTACCCTCAGCACCTCGCTCTCGAGCGCCCTCACCTTCATTACCACCACGACGAGCCACTTTATCCACCATAATGGCATCAGGTGGTTTAATAGCTTCTTGCTCTTTTTCTCCAATTTCTTTCTTCTCAGATTTCTCAAGCTTTTCGACTTTCTTTTTATAAGCTTGAATAATAATTTTTCTGAACTTTTCTGGAAACTCCTTAACTTCACCCTCAAGTGGAGATTGCATCATACTTCCAATGACGCCAATCCCGCCCATAGTCATCATGACTAAAAAGAGAATCATCCAATAAAATCTTCCTTGATCAAAAAAAGACGCTCTCGGAATAGCAGGTGGTTCAGGCACAAACATTATAAAAAAGTGCACACTTCCAATTCTAACTTTAGCGATATCAGAGCCGCCCAACTGAATTGAGCTTTGTCCTAATTTCGCAAAATCTTCATTGGAATACATTCGTCCTTGTAAACGAGCACTCATTTTCATTAAAGGATGAATGTTCAAAGTCGCAGATGTTCCACGAAGTTCCACAAAATTAAATTTATTTGGGAATTCACTTGTTGGAACTATGTAATCGGACTGCATTCCATCACCTAAAGTGATTGTGCGAGTTTGTTTTTTATAATGGTCAACGGCGAGAATAGTTTCTTCCCAATAAACCGTGACTTCCAACTCTTCATGAGGACGACTCGTTGGATCTAAAGCTCCTCGTGTACGAGCTGTATCTTTAAGAGAACGAATCACAGTGGCTTCACGAGCTTCACCTGCTACAGACACCGCACCCTGAGGACCCATTTGAACTTGAACAGCGGACTCCTTGGAAAGATGGGCACTTGTACCAGGCTTGGCTTGTAATTGAGTAGGAACTTTTGTCGCCGCAGAAGTGGGGGCTGGTGCCACACTTAAAGGAGTGGAGACCACATTTAACGTCACTAATATATCGGCTAACTTGATTTCATCACCAGCTTTAAGAATTCTTTCTACAATTCTCTCGCCGTTAACAAAGGTTCCGTGTGTCGAAGCCAAATCGGTTAAGCGACAATGCCCGTCGTCGAGCTGTTCTAATAAAGCATGAATTCGCGACACTTTAATATTGGGAACGCGAAGATCAGCCGAGAGAATTCGACCGATGATAATTTTGTCTTGTTGAAAAGTTTTTTCAACAACAATTTTATCACCTTCATAAATTTTGATCTCGATTGTGTTAGACACCTTGCCGCTCATAGTGCTCGCTCCCCTTAAAAACCTCTAAAATCCTACTGTTGCCAGAGATTCTTCACGGTAAGAACGTCTCTCTGGTATTAAATTAATATTTCTTCGTGGAGGCCTTTGACCTAAAATCCCTTGACCAGGGGCTTTGGCCTGACCCGACACATCCAATCCTTCAAAACTAAAATATTGTTTTCGAGGAACTTTTACGATCCCCTCTTTAGTTTTTCGAACAATCCAACCTTCTTCTTTATCGGCACCACTTTTATAACGGTTCTTATCTTGTGCATGTGCAGATAAACTCACTAAAATAAAAATTAGAAAACTAAGATTCTTCATTTCTTCTTAGCTCCTTCCATGGCTTTTTGAACGATTGCCTTCATTGAACTCACATCAGCATCAGAACTGAGATCACTTAAAGTGTCTGAGGCCCCTTGAACATCACCCACTTGTAATTGCGCTGCAGCTAAATTCTTAGCCGCTGCAATTCGCAAGTTGCTCTGCCCACCATCATCACTCAATATTTTAGTCCAAGCCTCAACTGCAGCACGGCCTGAGCCCTGTCTCCAATTCACAAGAGCATCCATATTCTCAATATAAACATTCTCTCGTTCTGTTTTAGGTGGATTGGCTTTTTCCATAAGATCCACGCCCATCAAAAATTCTCCAATATTTTTTCTTTGGAAGGCTTTAGCGGTCACTTTCATAAGTGGGCGCTCATGATCTTCATTATCGGACGCTAACCATTGAGGTTGTGGAGAGCTGAAGTTCTTAAGGTTGACGTAATCCGCATTTTCTCTGGAAAGATCATTACGACAGGCATCTAAGCCCGAGCCAGAAATTTTAAATTCTTGCGCCTTTTCTACGCAAGTCATCAGCATTTTAACTCCCTTTTCATAAAGGGGTTTATAAAATGATTCGAGTTCCTTTTTAGCTTCTTCGGACTGCGATATTTCTTTAGAAATATTTCTATAAAGAGTTGAGAGTCTTTGGAGACTCTTCAAGGCATATTCACCATCGCCATAAGCCACAACACCTTGATATTCCTTTTCAAGAGTTTCTAAAGAGTTCAATTTCTTTTTCAAAGTAGCTGCAAATCGATTAGGATTTAAATCAACCTTTAACTTTTCATAAGAATTAAATTGAGCTTCTATAAGTTGGAATTTAGATTGAGCCAATGCTTTTTTAACTAAGTCTGAACGCCCCTTAGAGGGTCCATTCTTCTGCACTATGGCCTTCAAATCATTCTGACGACCTAAACGCGCCATTATGACAATTTCCATATCATCTAAAATTTTTCGTTCTTCACCATTAAGTTTGGGCAAGGCTCGCAATTCATCAATATCGCGTTTCGAAGAACCGGCTCTGTACCCCAAAACACTCATGGCAAATTTTCGATTTCCGTCGCGAGGAGCTGTTTTCAAATAATCCTTAAGATCTTTTATAAGCGATGGGCTCAAAGAGCCTCGTTCATTAAGTTCAGGAACTACAGCATTTTCTAAGTGAGACTGAATATATAAATTATTCCATTGAGCCTTCACTACGTTTTCTTTATCTTGAGGATAATTTTGAACAAATTCTTCATAACGTCTTTGAGCTTTTGCAAAGTCACCTTTATTAATAAGGTCGTCAGCTTCTTTTAAATAAATGTTTTTGGAATACTCTGATTTAGGAAATGCCGCTAAAAGTGCTTTTTGACTTTGATTAGCTAGCTCCGTGTTTCCTGATTTTGCAGCAAACACGTTGGCGTTATTCAGGGCTTTCTCTTTTAAATCCCCTTTAAGTTTGGGACTCATCGCCAAGAAAGCTTCAGCCTTTGCTTCGCAATCTGATTTTGAAGAATCGGGCATGATCTCAGCTTTTTTGAATATAATTTTAGTTTCAAGTTCGGCTAACTTCTCAGCGAAATCTGCACCACCTGTTTTTTTAAGAGCTTCATTTTTTTGATATTCATCAACAGTTTTTAAAATAGCATCGTAGTCTTTATCCTTTTCATAGATAAATAGAATTCTTTCTGCAGCATCTACACCACGAGGACTATTAGGAAAGCGACGAACCACATCATTTAAAGATTTAAGCGCCGTTGAACTTTCCCCAGACTCAAAAGCTTCAAAAGCACTCGCATAAAGCAAATCACCTGCCTGTTGTACATCTGGATATTTTTGAACAAACTCATCTGTAGCATCGACTAATTCACGAGAATAACTTTTATCTCTTTTAGAAGCTTCTCTTAAAGCTAGAATTCTATTGTATGCAGCAGTGGTGTTAAACTTACCAGCTCCCACATTGAGATAGGCTTTTGAAGCCTCAGAATATTGACCTAATTTATAAAGTAATTCTGCATAGTAAAAACTCATTTCATGAACATTTTCGGCAGTATCAGGATTAGGTTTTGGAACATGATCTAAATAAACTTTATAAAGTGGCAACACGGCTACGTAGAGATCGTTTCCCTTTTTTTTCTGAGCCATGTTATGAAGGTTTTTAGCTTCTCGCCTAGACAATGAAACCAACTCCTCAATGGAATCTTTTCGTTCATCACCATTAAATTTCTGTCGTCCTATCCAACTAGAATCTTCACCATAATTTTCGAACAATGAATCTAGAGCCTTAGAATAATCTTGAATACTTCCATGTTTACGAATGAGTTCAGCTCTTTCCATAGCCATTTGGCGAGCCAAAGAACCATCAGGCTCCTCTTCAATAAGTTTTTTATAGAAATAATCAGCAACTCGAAAATGTCCCTTATCACGAGCAACTTGCGCAGCAGTTTGACGATAGAGTAACAAGCGTTCTTTTTTGTCCTGAGCTTCGTAAAATTTTTCACCTTCACTATAGCGACCCGCCATTGCAAAAGCTCTTATTAAATCTATATAAGCTTCATTCTCAAAAACAATTCGTTTCTCAGATTTTGAATTCTGCGAAGCTTCTATTGTTTTCTTAAAGGCCGAAATTGATTTATCAAAGGTTTCTAAATTGAAATAACACCAGCCAGCTTTATAAAGAGCATAAACTTTTACATCAGAAGTAGAGGAATCTTTCTGTTGATCAGCGTCTCGGGCCACAATCAAATACTCTGGAACAGCCAATTTAAATTTTCCTTTAGAGAAATAGATGTCGGCTAAATCCAAACGAGCCGCAAAAGCTCTTGGACTGTTTGAAAATTTTCGAGTGAGTTCATAAAAATAGGTCTCACCCTTTTCTTGTTGATTCAGCTCCATATAGGTTGAACCCAGATAATAAAGCACATCGTCTCGACGAATCATTTTTGATTCGCCTTTATCAGAGCCGCGACTATCTTTTTCTAGCCCTATATAAAGTCCCAAAGTTTTTCGTCTAAACGCATCGGCTTTAGGAGTGCTTAATTCCGGTCTTTTAGTTTTTGCCTTTTGCTCAGGCGGCAATCTCTCCCAAACCTTTAAGCGTGAATCCCAAGCTTCGGATTCCTTAGCCGCTATGATTTTTGCTTGATCGTAATAAAGTTCAGCCAAACGCATTTTAAGCTCGCCCACTCGAACACTTTGTTTTTCTCGTCGAATGAGGGTTTCAATTTGCTTAATGAGCTCTGAAGTCTTTTGACTGGCTCGAAGTTGACGAGCACGATCTAAATCAATGTCTTCGCCGTATATATTAGGCTGCTTTTGATAAGTCACATTATTTTTAATTATGATTGGTTTTCGATCTATAACAGAATTTTCTTTATCAACACGAAGCTCTCTCTTTTGCGCCTTTTCAAAATCCCAAGATTTGGTGGCCTCAGCCAAGGACAAAACCGAAAAAGAGGAAAGGCTTATCGCTAAGCTTAACTTAGGAAAATCTATTCTCATTGTTTAGCCTCACACACATCTGTAGTCGCAAAGGCGTAGGCACCCGTTTCATCTCGCCAAAACTCACCCTCAAAAGGCCAAAACTCAAAACCTTTTTTAACTTCTCTCTCAAAATCAATCTCTTTCTTTTGAGGAGTTTTTCCTGAAAGCAATCTGTCACGCACTCTTGTATTGATTTCGACTTCAACAGCTAAAGTGCCTTCTAGCGCTTCTTCAGTTTCTCTAGACATTTTATCTAGTAGTTTTGAAGAGAAATTTGCCACACGTCGGTAATAACTAGCTCGAGCATCATCTAGAGCCTTGGAGTATGTGTACTTTAACGACGTGCCCGATCCACTCGCTAGCTCTTTATTTATAAAGGCTCGTTCTTTAGCCAGTAAGGTTAAACTTCGATCCGCATCGGCAATCAACTGCTCGGTAGCTAAAGCATCTATAATCAAACCCCAATCTTTTGCGCTAATTCCACGTTCAGGACTCGACTCACCTCGTGAGTGTCGAACTAAGGCGTTCATAAGTTGAACGGGTTGACGAGCTAATGATTGAAACTTTCTAATAGAAGCAGGAAGTGTTGAATACTTTTCTTTAAGTTTTTTAATCGAACGAAGTGCCGATTCATAATAGCAAAGTTTGTATAGAACCGCAGATTCCAATAAATAACTTTCGGGATTGTATTTCGCTGCCAAGAAAGGGCTATGCACATTCATAAGAAGACCCAGCGCTAAATTATAGTCTTTGACATAATAGGCAGACCAAGCTCCGACCATGGCTCCTGGATACCAAGACGATGAACTTCTTGGTAAATAGATCAATTCATCTAAAGCTTCAGAATATTTTTTCGCATCAAAAAGCAAACGAGCGCGCTGTAAACGAACTAATCCTAAATCAAAATTTGGAGCCAAAGTGTACTCAGTTCCTAACAAATACATAGAATCCGTATAACGACCGAGCGCTAAATGAAGACCTGCCAAATTCACAAGACCTTTATACGAAGGTGCCACTTTAGGAAGAGCCATCAATGCATTTTGACTGGGCATAGCTCTTGAAGCCTCTATAGCACGTCCGTCCTTAAATAAACCCACAGCATAAGCCGCACCATAAGATACAGCCGTTTTTCCACTGCGCGGAAGTTTCAACAAAGGATCAAAGTAATCTAGGTAAAGTGCCACATTACCTAACTTCGAATCATTTTCTAATTCATTCACTCTTCGAGCCAACTGAGCTCGTTCATGCATCGCTAAATGATAATAGCCCATTCGTTCAAGTAGACTCGCGCGAAATGAAAGCTCACGATTACCGCTACCTCGTCCTCGATTACTACTAATGAAGCTTTTAAAGGCTCCTGTATAATTGTTACTTTTAATTTTACTCTTAAGATCATCCTGATTTTGAGCAAAAAGCATGGGCGCCGCTAAAACAGTAAGAGTAGAGAGTTTAAATTTAAAATTTTTCATATCACTCTCCTCCTAAAAGCAAACCAGCACCAAGCAGGAAACTTAAACGATGATCTGAATTGGCTGAGAAATCATAATAATCGCGGAGTTCAACTCGGAATAAAGCTCGTGGATTAAGAAACATTCTAAAGCCTAATCCGCCCATAGCCATGGCCGAACTTTCACTTTCAAATTTTGTCATACCGCCACCTGCCAGCAAAAAACCTTCGAAGTGATAAATGTTTTCAAATGTTGCTGACTTAGCTTTAAAAGGTGACCATTGAAGAGAAGCCCCAGCGCTCAAGACGGGCTCCACTCTTTCAGTTTCCAATCGAGCCTTTTCAAGGAGTTGATTGGAAAGCTTGGTTTTGATGTTGGTCATAGCCATGAGATGCAAAGCTTCAATCGAAAAGGAATCTGAAAAATTATAAATATATGAAAATCCCATTTGTATTTGTTTTCTAAAGCTATCCGCGGGCTGAATACCCACATTAAACGGAGAAATTTCATGAGTGTATTTTTTTCGAATATATTGATGTTGAGCCACCATGATGTGATTGAAAGGAATTTGTCGTGGGCCTTTAACAATTTGATCCACTTCCTCTAGAGCTGATTCCTTAGCTGTAGTTTTTTCTATTTCAACATCAACTTTTTCGTCACGAGAAGTGTCGACTTGATCAATGTCTATATTGCTTTGATTTGAAGAAGAGCTCACAGAAGAGTCTCCTGATTCAGTCAATGCTGGAGGAGGGTTTTCACTCGGAGTGGAATTATTTGATGTCGATTTTGTTGGCGAAGAATCTTCTTCTTCAGAATTTGTAACAGCTTCATTTGAAGTATTAGAACGAGCACTGGACGCACCATCCAAAACTTCTCGCTCTAAATCCTCTAAAGATTGAGCGAAAGCACTGCCTAAACTGAAAGCCCCCAAAAGCAGACAATAACGATAAGATTTCAAAAGCTTCCCCCCTACTAACAATGTAACGGAGCTCCAAGAAAGGCGCACTACCACGCCGCGCCAAACCCCTTCCTTTTAGTATGATGCACTTGGTTAAGTGACTAATGTGCTCAGACAAAATTTTGGTGGCTGGATATTCGAATGGGTTAAAATCTTAAAGTGTCTTCCAAAACAAAAAATACACCCTTATTCGCGCTTGTCTTAACTTTGTTCATTTTCAACTTTTATTCTAAGCTTGTTTTCGCTTCGAAAGCTTCGAGCAATCCATCCAACGCCTCTGCTCTTGATTCACGCCCAATTTTCGACATTTTTTTAGATGTTGATGGCACCATTGTTTTTGGTTACGAAGGAGCCGTTGAAATTCCTAAATCACTCGAATCTTTTAAAATTGGAATTAAAACCTTCATTGTAACGCCTTATTTTAAAGATTTTATACTTTCTCTAGTCAATGACACCAAGACTCACTACCGCATCACATATTCCACAGGTCGAGACAGCGCTCGTGTAAAAGAAATTTTAATGAATATTGATTTGGGCGAAGGAAGAAATGCCTTAAGTGTGGCCGAAAACCGAGTGCTTTCATTAGACGAAGATGGCGCTGGAATTAAAAGCATCGAACTCTTTAATCCAAAATTTAAAACCAAAACTCCCTTAAATCCACAAAGAGCACTTGCCTTTGATGATGAAGAAGGCTGGATGGAAATGTTTAGTCACTTAGTGCACATGAAAAAGAATAGAGCTGATTTATTTCTTAACGGACACAAAGAAGTAGAAAAACTACGCCTGTCTGGAAAAAGTGAGGAAGCCACAAAATTAGAAACACTATTAGAAAGAGATCGAAATATGTGGCTCAGCGCACGCGGACTCATTGAGCACTTGGTCGAAGAGAACAAAACCCTCGTCTCTTACACTGGTGACGCCGACATTTTTCAACTCACTTCAAAGATAGATTTTGAGGAATGGAGCCAACGAGGCGCTGAAATTATGCAAAAAAACAATCCGAACTTCAAACGAATAGAAAGCAATCCCTGCACCATACTTTTAGGAATTCTTCCTTCTTTGTTTTAATTATTTCTCAATAATTTATATGAGTGAACATTCTTAAGGCACGGCAAGGCCCCGCCCTTCAGCCTTCGCCTTTGGGCTCGGCTTTGGGCACCCCGAGTGCCTTAAGAATGTTCACTCATATAAATTATTGAGAAACGACTACAGGTACGAAGTTTGAAGTTTTAATAGTGGAGACTGCTTTTAAAATTTCGACAAGCCGGATTCGAGACGAGCTACGACTCTATCTTTACCTAGCGCTGCCAATACCAAAGCCAAGTCTGGACTCTTTAAGTTGCCCGTCACCAAAACTCGTAGTGGTTTCCCAATTTTTGCGAAACCTAAGCCACTAGCCGTAACAAAATTTTGAAGAAACTTATGTAAATTTTCTTCAGACCAATCTTCTAGAATTTTCAATTGATCTGACAATTTTTGAATCCATGTTTTCTCATAACTTGTTAAAACATCCTTAGCTGTTTTATCATCATACAAAAGAGGTTCTGTAATTAAATAAGCTGCACTTTCAGAAAGTTCTTTCAGCGTAGAATTTCTTTCGATGTAAGCTTTTAATAATTTTTCTCGAAGTGGTCCTTGAGAATAAAAACTCAAATCTTTCTTATAAAGTTCTTTTATAGTTTGTATAATATCTACAAGAGGCTTCTTTATAAGAAACTGAGAATTAACCCATTTTAATTTAACAACATCAAAAACTGATGCCGATTGACGGCAGCCCTCTAAACTAAAAACACTAGCCAGGTCATCATCCGTAAAAATTTCCTGATCGCCATGCCCCCAACCTAAACGCATCATATAACTGCGCATGGCCTCGGGCAGATAGCCCTCTTCTCGATAGACCGTAGTGGAAACGGCACCATGTCTTTTGCTAAGTTTGGCTTTATCGGGCCCTAAAATCATAGGTAAGTGAGCAAAAATGGGCGGAGTCTTCCCTAAAGCTTGAAATAACAAAATCTGCTTTGGAGTGTTATTTAAATGATCATCACCACGAATGACGTGAGTGATTTCCATATCCATATCATCAACAACAACGCTTAACTGATAGATAGGACTTCCATCACTTCTCGCTAAAACAAAATCATCAAATTCTTCTAAAGGAAATTTTACAGGTCCAGCTATTTGATCATCAACGGTTAAAGTTCCAGACAAGGGAGTTTTAAATCGCACGACATAGGGTGCCGCGAGATGATCGTTTCGCTCACGGCATCTACGATCATAACGAGGTTTTTGCCCTTTAGATTGAGCCTCTTCTCGCATTTTCTCAATGTCTTGAGTGCTGCAATAGCATTTATAAGCATGACCAGATTTTAAAAGTTGCGAAACAATCTCTCGATAGCGATCGTCTCTCTGACTTTGATAAACTATTTTATCTTCCCATTTTAAACCCAGCCATTTTAAACCCGCTAAAATGTCTTGCGTGAACTCATCACGACTTCGTTCGCGATCTGTATCTTCAATTCTTAGATGAAATGATCCTTGATATCTTTTCGCAAAATAATAATTAAAAAGGGCCGTGCGAGCTCCTCCCACATGAAGCAATCCAGTGGGCGAAGGAGCAAAACGAACATTCACTTTAGACATAGCACTCAAACTAACATTGTCTTAGGAAAAGCGTCTAGCAACTTTTCAATCTTCTACAAAAGTTCCGGTAGAAAGGTCGAAATCGATAGCTCGCCAAAGCGCAATACGAAATTTTTTCCAATAATTATCTACCGTGGGTGAGGTTACACCGGCGGGCAACTCCAATGTATAGACTGGTATTTTTTTATAGCGTCCTGCATAGTTTCCCAAACTTCCAGGATAAAAACCAAAACGAATAAATCGATAGTTTCCGGAATTTTTACTCATATTAATGGCCAGATATTTTGCACGTCTTTCTTGAATAGAATCTCCGTGCGAATCTAAATCCAAAAACCCCAAAGGAGTGTGAATCGCAATGATTTTTTGAGGCTTAAAGTCATTAATAAATTTAACGACAGCTTGAGTTTCGGGCTCAGAATTTGGCGTGGAACCAGGAAACTTTCTCTGATCTTCACGATCTCTTTTCTTCCACGAATCAAGAGCATCCGACTTCCAATCTTTGGTAGGAAAATTCCGATTAATATCGACCCCTCTAGCATTTTGACGAGTCGGAGGTACAGCGAACATTCCATCAGGATTAACTAAAATCTGAACAATGAGCCGGGTTTTTTTAGCCACCACTCTTCGACCTGATTGAATTTCTTCAAGCAAATTAAGACACATGGGGAGCGCAGGTAATTCATCACCATGAATTCCACATTGAATTAAAGTAAGGGCTTTAGAGTTTTTATCACCTAAATCAAAGTAAATTAAGTCTCTACCTTTAACTGACTTTCCAAAAGAAAAAGCTTCAAATGTAGGACAAGTGAATTTACCCCATTTGTTTTTTTCATAAACACCTGCAGCTTCAACACAAAAAGATTCTATGAGTTTCTTTGAAGATTCGGGAGAAGACTCTACTAAATTTTTAACTTCAGATTTTTGAGATTCTAAGGGAGCCGATTTTTTAGAAGCGCATGATAAAAGAAGCCCACTCAATAATAATGTAGTCCAATTCAAAAAATATCTACTTTTCATTTCTTTAACGTTCAATGATAACACTCATGCCTTGACCGCCACCGATACAAGCTGTTGCCAGAGCCGTCTTTTTATTTTCCCTTTCAAGTTTATACAACAAATGAGCCACAAGACGAGCGCCAGAGGCAGCCAAAGGATGTCCTATAGCAATAGCGCCTCCACAAGTATTTGTTTTCGCAGTATCGAGCTTTAGTTCCTTCTGAACTGCTAGAAATTGCGCTCCAAAAGCCTCATTCACTTCAACAAGATCTATTTGCGCTAAAGTTTTTGATGAACCCGATTTTTGAGACCACTTATCAAGGGCTTTATGAGTGGCGGGAACAGGCCCAATCCCCATAATTTTAGGATCGCATCCGACAGCAGCCCAACTCGATAATTTACCTAATATTGTTAATCCCTTTTTCTCTGCAAAGGATCTCTTGCATAGAATTAGAGAAGCCGCACCATCACATATTCCGCTAGCTGTACCCGCTGTCACTGTCCCTTTTTCTTTAAAGAGTGGAGATAATTTTGCCAATCCTTCCAGAGTTGTTTCTGGTCGAATATGCTCATCTTTATTAAAAACTTTTGGAGCCTTGGCCGAACCTACACTCATTGAAATGACTTCTTTAGAAAAATCTCCTCGCTCCCAAGCTTGACTCGCTCGTTGCTGACTACTCAAAGCAAAAGCATCGACTTCCGCTCGAGAAATTTGATATTTTTCAGCAAGATTCTCAGCCGTGATCGCCATTGGCATTCCAGTATAAGAATCCGTCAGAGCGGCTGTTAGATAATCTTCCATCTGACCATGACCCAAACGATATCCAAATCTTGCTTGTCGTAACAC
This sequence comes from Pseudomonadota bacterium, assembly GCA_018001635.1. Classification (GTDB taxonomy): domain Bacteria; phylum Bdellovibrionota; class UBA2428; order UBA2428; family UBA2428; genus JAGNHS01. The sequence continues at coordinate 35,013 of JAGNHS010000019.1, forward strand.
GTAAGGAATTTGAGTCATCGATTCAGTGCCGCCCACTAAAACAGCTTGCATCCCTTCCATCTCAATCAAATAGGCTCCTTGAGCAATTGCTTCAAAACCCGAACCGCAAAGCCGATTTACAATCAACGCTGGTCGATCTATTGGAAGCCCCACTTTTAAACCCACATGACGAGCGAGATAAATCGCATCTGAAGAACTTTGAGCCACATTTCCCATAACGACCGCATCAATATCTTCACCTTTAAGTGAAGCTTGATCTAAACAAGCTTGAGAAGCCTGAACGGCTAAGTCTGTTGCGGAAACTTTTGATAGAGCTCCACCAAAAGTACCGAAAGGTGTGCGTTTGGCGGCTACAAAAACTAGATCATCATTCACTTTAGACATTTTTGCTCTCCTGTAACAAAGGAATCACTGGGTATAGATGTTTTCTCAGCTTTAGCTTTTAAAGCCATTTTTTTATTAGCATAAGGTCCCATGAGTATTCTCACGTTGGCACCTTTTCCAGGAATCTCAACTTTACAGGCCACAGCCCCTTGATAGGCGTTCAAATCAAGATTTCCCCTAAGCCATTCCTCCAAAGGCACGGAGCCCAACTGAAGAAAGACAGGCCCTTTTTTTCCAACAATCATGTCGACGGCAATTTCAGGAGGTGCCTCTGGACCCTCTTTAGCAACTTTTGCTTCAGGTTTTTCATCGGATTTTGTTTTTTCAACAACTTCTGATTTCTCATGCTTAGGAGCCTCCTCCTTATGATTGGGAGCCTCATCATGCTTAGGAGCCTCGGCTTCATGCTCAGCGACTGCCTCATGCACGGTGTCTGCTGCATGTTCAGTGTCTGCTTCAACAGAATGATCTTCATGTTTGTCTTTTTCGATCACTTCAATTTTATTTTCTGAAAAATGTTTCGTGTCTGAGGGAGGACTCATACGCAACAACCACCAAAGAACACCCGCAGCGACAAAACACATAACCACTAAAAACCAAAAAATCTTATTCATTGTTCCAAAACCTCAAGAGAAGAATATTGAGCCTTTAAATTTCGAAAAAGTTCAGCAGCGTGCTGAGTTCCCTTTGTCTCTAAAACTATATCAATTTGAGTTTGGCCCACAGGACAAGCCGTCACCATTCTATTATGAAAAACATCCATGACATTAGCTCGTAGTTCAGCCAATTTTTGAGTTATTTTAGCCAATTCTCCCGGTTTATCATCCACCATAAAGCGCAATCGCATCCAACGGCGAGATTGAAAAAGTCCACGTTCGATAATGTGAGAAATTTTATTAAGATCAATATTTCCACCACACAATACAAACAAAAGAGGCTTGTCTGGGTCTAATGGAATTTTTCCGCCCAAAACGGCCGCCACGCCCGCGGCTCCCGCACCTTCAACTAAAAGTTTTCGACTTTCCATTAGAGTTGAAATGGCACGAGCTATTTCATTTTCATCTACAGTAACAACATCTTCTGCCAACTGAGTAATATATCCTAAACTCAAAGGTGAAATTGTTTTAACAGCTAAGCCATCAGCTAAGGTGAAGCCTTTAACGGGATAATTCTCTACCTTTTTAGATTTAAAACTATGAGACATTCCTGGAGCCTGAGAAGGAACCACACCCCAAACTTTTGTATTAGGACGCAAAGTTTTAAGAGCCGTGGCTGCTCCAGAAAAAAGCCCACCGCCACCAATTGGGATCACAACCTGTAAATCTCCCTCTTTGACTCCCATTTCCAAAAGTTGCTCATGAACTTCCAAACCCAAGGTTCCCTGACCATTCATAATTTCTACATCTTCGTAGGGATGAACAAAAACACTGCCAGGTGTTTTACTAAGAATCTCTTTGGCTCTGGCATAGGCATCATCATAGATGAGTCCATGCAGAATCACTTCAGCACCAAAAGAGGCTGTTGAAGAAACTTTTATTAAAGTCGCGCCTTCAGGCATCACAATCGTAGCCGGAATGCCTACTCGAGAACAAACGTAAGCTACGGCTTGAGCGTGATTGCCCGCCGATGAAGCCACAACTCGAGAAGGTTTTTCGCCCTTTTCAATTAATGAAAGAATTTTATTAGCCGCACCTCGAACTTTAAAAGAACCCGTATGTTGAAGAGTGTCGACTTTAAAATAAACAGGAGCTCGATGACCCAAAAATTTTGCGAAGGCCATAGATTCCATCAACGGTGTTTTTAAAATGTAATCTAAAGTTCGTTGTTGAGCTTTTTTTATTCCATCGAGACTCACGGTCATGGGCTCATTATAGGACGAAGACTCATGAAAATCTGCTTCTTAGCTTCTTATCTGGCGTGGTGCGCCGTGAAGCACTCAGTTCACTTTTACTCTAAAAGCAATGAAGCCGCTGGAGCAAACCAGGCCTCAGGAAATTCATCAACACTTTGAGGATAGCTCTTAATATAAATTCCCATAATTTCCTCTAAAGCCACTTTTGATTCTGAAGCATCGGCCTTAGCTTTTTCAATTTGTTTGATTAAATCAAACGAAGGAGGCGTAGGATTTCGTCCTCCTTTGAATTCGGAAAGAATGTCTTTGGCCTCAACCTCTAAAGTGTTTGTAAATTGTTCCATCACCACATAGGAGTCGTGTGGAATTTCGTACATGGTTTCAGAATATTGACTTAAAACTGTATATTCTTGATAAGCCGCAAAATACTGTTTTTTAGCCGCGAGAGTTTCAGCATTTTGACGAATTGCAAAGGCTTGATACTCATCAACATAAGACTCAAGAGCCGCCTTGAATTCATCGATGAATTTCAGTCTTTCACTCAAAGTTGGTGCAGCCCAAGCCTCTGGCATCCAAAGAAGTTGAATTAAAGACTGAGTGAATGCACTATTGTCACTACTCGAAGTTCTTTGTTGAGGATTATTCGGTAAGTTTTGTGGTCTTGGAACACCAGGCACAGGAATTAATCCGTTGGCTGGTGACAAGCTTGGAATATTGAGCTGCTGCCCACCGGCGGCACTTCTCAACATCAAAAAATTATTCAGAGTGGTTTCTTCCATAGCCAAACGACCTTTGAGATCTAAAATCTTAGCATTCAAAGCACCGTACTCCGTAAAATAGACTTTCGATTCTTCACGAACCGTTTTCATCACTTGCACATTGGTAGCAGGTGTATTGCCTGCAAGTTTTCCATTTATCACTGGAGCGCTAAACTTAGTAATCAATGTTGCCTTAACTTCTGCAAACTCTAAGGCGGCTGCATTGATCTGCTTTACAAGCGAATTGATAAGTTCATCTTTTGTTTGGATCAATGAATCTAACTGTTGCTGACGGCGTTTTAACCAACCGAGTTTCATTTCTGGAGTCGACTGATCCCAAGTTGAAGATTTTCCGCCCGTAGGCGACTCTTTTGAAATAATCGAAGTTCCAGGATTTTGAGTACTAGGAGTAGATGTGTTTGTTCCTTGATTATCACGACCACCACTCGTAGACGGAGTCGACGACGAAGGATTTTTTAAAGCATCTAATAGTGAACCAAGATCGCCAGCACTTGTGACAGCTCCTTGAGAGATTCCTCTAGAGCGAGCCACTCTTTCACTGAGATGACGTACGTTTGAAGAAACTTGAGCTCGAGTTTTTTGAAGCTGAGAACTTCCTCTTGATGATAAATTTGAAGCCAGGCCTCTCAACATTTGATTGGTTTCACTCGCGCCTTGACTAAACACCTTCACATTTTCACGCACATCTTGACCGCCTTCTATAATTTTAGAGGCTAAACTTTTCACATTACGAGCATAAACAGCAGAATCACCTTGGCTCAAACGAACACCATTACTAGTGGATGCTAAATTAATTTTTCTAGAAGCACTCACTCGTCTTCCGTCCAAGAACTCTGATCTTAAACTAGGGACCGCCACAGAGGCGCTGCCCGTTGTCGCCGATTGAATAGAGGCAATTTTTCGAGCGTCATCACTTAAAACAGGAACGGCCGCATCAGGAAGAAATCCTAAATTACTAATGAGTCCACCTGAAGATTTGTAAACGAAAGTTCTACGCTGAACAGGAATATCATTAGGATTATTAATCATCATGGGCGGAATAAGCTGATCGGTCAAATATCGTTGAGTGAGTTTGGCAGGGTCTGAAGTACGAATGTCGGCAATGGCTGCAAGCATTTCCGGAGGGCAACCAAATTGATGAGTGCTCGTTTTAAAAGCCACGCTTCCCATCGCTAGAGATCCCATAAACATTTGGTTAGACCCATAATGCGCCAAAATTGAAGGAGCTGTACACTGAACAGCTTTAGCAACGTCTTGAAACATAACAAGTTGTCGATGTTTTTCAGTAGCCTCACGAACGATATCAAACTTCTGCTTTTGGCACTCCATTTGAATATCACTCCAAGCATTTTCTGCACCGATATTATCGCCTTCTGAAATCGCTCTTTTTAGGCGAGGATCATTCTGCACAAAAAAGGCCATGTCTTCAGGTGAAATATTTAAATCTGCTAAAGGATTCGAATAAACTCGAGTGGGACCGCCTTTGATCTTAGGAAGATCTTGAGCCAATACAGTTTTTAAATAAGGATCCTTATAACAAAGGTCTCTAGAATTTGGATTCAAACTATCGCAGCAACTTTTCACTTCACGACGAAGTTTTTGAGCTTTAGTCAAAACATCATTTAGATCTCTCAAAGAGCTTGAGGGATTGTTTTGGAAAGCCATCTGCATATTTGAATAACGATATGAAGATTGAAGTTGAATGCCTTGTTGTAAATAATCTGAAACATCTCCGAATTTTTTCTTGGCCTCATCAAATTTCTCACTCATAGCCCGAGCGTTGGCTCGAACGTCTTTTAGACAAAGTTCTTGCCCAGGCAGTACAGCAAGGCTTCTTAAATTATCACTGTCCGAAAAATTAGCCGCATCGCCTAGGTACTGAGAAAATTCTTGAGTAGTTGCATTAAAATCTCGAACTAAGGCCGCCAATGAAACGTTATTATAGTAGCGCTCTATATAACTCGCGCGACGATCTCGACGAGGGTCGATGTAGGCTCCATTCATTCCGCTTTCGAGATTCTGCTTGCTGATAATGAATGTTCCCAAATAATTGAGATCAGAATCAGCCGCTTGCAACAATCCCGCTAAGACTGCGAAGCTTAGTATCACCCTTTTCATCAATCCCCCTACCCTTTTAAACCCCAGAACTAAAACTTAAAGCGCCTTACTGTTTTCGAGAAGGCGCTAATTTTTTACCTGCAGATGGCGCTGCCATAGGCAAAGCCGAAGAAGACGTACTAGCGGCTGCTCGCGCAGAAGCATCTATATACTCAACGCGCGCATTATAAAGTTGATTCACACCGGCATATAAAGATTTAAAGACCGAATGATCTCGTTTAATTTTATCAAGGTCATAAACTTGAGAAAGCTCAGAAATTTTATCTTGTTGAATCTCTTCTTTAAGAGCCATTAATGGATTTCTCATATCACCCATCATGATCATTTCTTGTTGTTTACGAGCAAGAATATCGGGATTTTTACCAACAAGTTGCATCACTTCAATTTGAGCTAATTTCCAAGAATGTTGTTTGATGTAATATTCCGCTGCATTCAATTTTCGAAGAGACGCTTGCATACCTCGCGCTAAACATTTGCGCTCTTTCGGCAATTCATTAGCTTCTTCAGCCGATAAACCTACTGCACCCTTTGGATAAATATCAGAGAGGGCATCTTCAGCTAAAGACATTCCGTCTGCAGCCACGGTCACTCCCATTTCAGAATCTACATATGAAGATGTTGTACAAGCTGTGGTTTGGCTCATAAAACCATCCATCAATTTATCAAGTTTTTGAATTTGAGTGCTATTGCCCATGGGCATAGCAGCGTTCAAATTTGAACGTTCGCAATCCATAACCAATTGATTGAGAATATTTTTTGCCGCCAAGAATTCATTCATCTGACGAGCCGCTGTTAGTTGATCAGCAGCTTCACGATTGAATGTTTTTGTTTCGTCTTCTTTAGACTTATCACCACTCGCTGTTTGACGACTTCGTTCAACACGCTCATCTCCTGCAGCATCCACTTTATCTGGATCTGCGGGAAGCTTATCTGCCTCATCTTTAGAATCTTTAGATGAGGTTGAAGCCACTAAACGATGCTTGAATGAATCTTTTTGCCCCTTACAAGCTTCTTGATCTTCTTTGCTGAGTTGCTCCCAGAGAACGCCTTGCTTTAAGAGGTCACAAGGATTGTCAATTTTGGCAAGACCATCGGTCTTTAATAAATCTTTAGCTTTTGATACCAAAGACTTTTGCTGCTCAAGAGCTGCCTTCTGTTCTTCTTCTCCAACATAAAGCTTACGAACTTTTGCTTTAGCCACAGAATATGGAAGCGTGGGATCTTTAGCATCAGCACCAATAGAAGCAACATTCTTTTTAAGCGCTTCCACGACACTTCCATGAGCTAGGGCCACTTTTCCTGAAGAGATTTCATTAAATTGATCATCATCTAAGTCTTTAGCGAAATAGTTTTGACTCTCATTTATAGATTTTTCAACTTCATCTAATAAAGCTTGTTTATCTGTAACACTCATTCTTGCTAAAGCATTTTTGAGTTCAGGTTTAGCAGCCACTAACTTATTGAGTTGCTCTTGATTAACTTTCATTTTTTGCGACCAAGAATTAACCCCTTCGCATTCATCTTTTTGGTAAACAACGTCGACATCCAATAAGGCTCCAGAATTCACGGTTCCAGATAGTGTGCCATCGGCGCCGCAAAGTTCAGCAGACTTCTTGTGATAATCTAATGTTTTATTAAAAAGACCTTTGATCTGCTCTTCATCAATTGAAGAATAAATGGCGTTTTTAAGACTAAGCTTATCAAGCTCCTTTTGAGCTTTAGAAAGCTCTTCGCTTTGAAAGTCTTTTTCACCTTGCTTTTGCAAGTTACTTTCAATCTCTCGAATACGCGCGATGTCTTCTTTCTTCGCAGCGTCTATAAGGTTACGACTCAGATCAAGGAGACTGTCAGTGGCAAAAACTCCATTGGTTAATGTTAGAAGCCCTAACACCACACCAACATTTGTTGCTTTAAAATTGATATTCATACACCACTCTCCTTAATGGTATTTTAGCCCAACACAATGGCGCGGTGGGCCACAAAATGACTTAATTAACTGAAAATTATGCCCTTTTTCTGTCTAAACTTTTTACACCTGCCCAGGAGTTCGTCGTGCTGCAAGTCACCAGAAACAGGAAGTTTTTGAAAAAAGGAGCCTTTTTGACAAGAAATTCAAGCCCATCAATTTAGAATGAAAGAATGCCTTTTAGATTTAGCGCTAAGTCCAAGCTAGGCCTTCTACATAGCCTCTTGCTAATAACAAGTATCTTAAACCCTAAACTAGCTATAGCCCTTTGGTCAGAAGGTGAAATAGTCACTCACCCTGAATTGAGAAAGAACCCACTGAGCTTAGATGATGAGACTTATGAAAATTATAAAAAAATGGGTGAAAAGCACACTTTGCTTTACCCTGTTTTTGTTACGGGTTTGAGTGTCCCACTAGCTCCCTTTGAAAGAATTCTTGAGGCTGACTCGTCTAACCCCATTCGTAAAATACTTCCAAATATAGTTCCCGAAATTAGTCCTTTTAAAAATCTTGAAGATTTTTACAGTTGGCTAGGTTTAACAAAATATCCCGAAAAATCCATGAGTGGAATTTACAATATTCAAAGGCCCTTAGAAGTAGAAGCTAAACACAGAATAGGTGCTGGAGAAATTAATGTAAATTTTGGGAAAGCTCTTAGCTTTAGCTGCGCGACATGCCATAGTAGCCAGCTCTTCGGAAAAAGTGTGATGGGTTTACCCAACAAAGGAGTACGAGCTAATCACTTTTTCACATTAGCTGAAAAAATAATTCCACTTATTGATTCCCGCGCTTTCCAGTTGGCAAGTTTTTGCACTGAAAACGAACGAAAGATATACGCTCGAACTCGCAATAATCTTTTCTCCGTAAGCGCTCAAAGCCCTTTAGTTCTGGGATTAGACACTTCTCTTTATCAAGTTTCCATGTCACTCTCCAAAAGAAAGCTCGATGAAGAAGCTTCTAAATCAAAATACTATGAGCTTTTCCCAAGACAAAATTGGTTTGATCATCACCGAGCCGACTCCAAACCAGGCGTCTGGTGGACACTTCGATATAAAAACAAATGGCTCTCCGATGGATCCATCGTGAGCGGAAACCCCATACTCACAAATATTCTTTGGAATGAAATTGGTCGCGGAAGTGATCTCGCAGAGCTCGATCAATGGCTCGAAGAAAACCGAGACATTGTAGACGCACTCACGACTTATCTTTTCTCAACACAAGCGCCACGCTGGACTGATTTCTTTCCTAAAAACTCCATTAAAATTCAAAGTGCAAAAAGAGGAGCCATTCTATTTAAAGAGAACTGCATGAAATGTCATGGCGACTATAAAACAAATTGGGAAAATCTTGAAAACAGCACCCTAAGCTATCACGAAGACACTCCCGTCATAGACGTTGGCACTGATCCAAACAGAAGAGAAGGGATGAATGAACTTGCGGATCAACTTAACAATTTAAAAATCAGCAAAAAATGGGGAATCCTTGCGAAAAAGCAAAATGGATACGTTCCCCCACCTCTCACTGGAATCTGGGCCCGCTATCCTTACTTTCATAACAATTCAGCACCCAACCTTTGCGCTGTTCTTAGTCTTCCCGAAAATCGCCCAAAAAGTTTCTATCAAGGCCCAGCCGAAAACATAAACGAAGACTTTGACAACTTATGCGTAGGTTATCCTACGGGCGACAAAATTCCCAATCATTGGAAATCCATTAAAGACGCCTATTATGACACTCAAAAAGTAGGCCTCTCTAACAAAGGACATTCAAAAATGTTAATCAACAGCTCTGGGCAAGAAAAATTCACAAGCTCTCAAAAAATGGATTTAATTGAATACTTAAAAACGCTTTAGAATTAATTATTTCTTTAATATAAGTTCAAATTCGAATTTTTAAATTTTGCTTGCAATAATTTTATAAATTCGTGAGCCACTAAACTTTGAGCATGGAAATCCGCAACCTCAATATTGACCTGCACCTTGATTCTAGAATCCTGCAAAGATTTAAATCTCACTATTGGTTCCAAATGAAAATGTGCTTCTTTGTTTTGACTAGCTGATTCTCGAGCTGCTTCAATCGCTAATTGTTCAACTAGTTGTAAATCAGAAAAAGCACTCACTTCAAAAAAAACAGGAAGCACTACCCAAGCTTCAGGCAATGTAAAATTCGTAAGCTCACTGTCGGCCAGACGAGAATTAGGAATCACCACAACGTTATTCTGGGGAGTTCTCAAACGAGTGCTTCTCCAACCAATTTGCAAAATCCAGCCCTCTGTGTTGCTAAGATTTAATCTCACATAATCTCCCACACGCACTGGCTTATCTATGATGATAAAAAAACCACTAAACAAATTGCCTAGCGTGCTTTGAACTGCAAGGGCTACAGCCACTGAACCCACTCCTAGAGACGCTAAAAGCGGAGTGATGCTGATTCCAAAAGTGTCTAAGACCATGAGCATTCCCATGCTTAAAACTATCAATCTAAAAACACTTCTAAGGATTTTAATGGAAGAGGAATTGAGCTTCTTATCTAAAAGATGGTCAAATATAAAAAATCCCAACAAGGAAAGTAGCATCCAGAAAATCATCGTCATCAACGACAATTTTAAAATAATAGGAACCAGAGGATGATTTTTAATTTCATTGGGCAACGTTTGGACACTCAAAGATGCTGAAATCAAAAAAACTAAAAGAAAGCTAGGCTTTCTAAATTTTGAAATCAAAACATCGTCCAGATCCCCCTTTGTTTTCGCGGCCCACTGGCTAAGCTTTTTAACTATAAAACTCCTCAAAAAAAATAAAAGAAAAAATGTTACAGAAAAAACACCTAAAGATATTAGGAATTCAACATAAAGCTTCCATTCAATAGCAGGCATCGAGCTTCACTCCTTAAAATTCCATTTAACTCTATTCCTCATAGACTTTTAAGGAAAGTCTTCCTTTTACTTTTCAAAAGTCTGTGCTTAATTAGCGAATATGAAATGGACTCGATTTGTTCTTGTATCTTGCTTTGGTGCCTTCTTAGGAGCCTTAATCTTTTCATGGCTTGGACCCAAAGCCATCGCCTGGTATTTTGACCCACCCGTAAATATGGGTGTCAGCTGCCGTTCCGCAACCGAATGGGCCATGACTCGGCTTTTACGCCTCCAGGGAATTGGGATACTCACTGGCTCTATACTTGCTGTGACTTTGAATAGTATTTCACAAAGAAAAAAGTCTAATAAAAGTATAGATTCCTAATAGGCGTTACTTAAAAGCTGATTTACAATCTTTGTCATGGGATCCACACAAGGTAAAAAAAACTTCCCCTACCTCCATGGCTTTAGCGAAAAAGAACAGAATCGCCTTATACGCCAAGCTCAATTTGGCGAATACATCGTTTTTCAAGACATCGATTTTACCCGCGTGAAAAACTTAATAGAGGTGGGCTGTGGAGTCGGTGCACAAAGTGAAATCTTGTTGAGGCGATTTCCAAATATTAACATCAGTGCCATCGACCTCAACGAACACCAACTGGCTTCATTAGAAGAAAGAATAAAAAAGAACAAAAGCCAATTTTCTCGTTTTAAAGCAAAAAAAATGGATGCCACTCAAATGAGCTTCTCTTCGAAGTCTTTTGATGGAGCTTTTCTTTGTTGGATTTTAGAACATGTTCCTGACCCCAAAAAAGTTCTTAACGAAGTGAAACGTGTGCTCAAACCTGGAGCCCCCATAGTCATCACAGAAGTTATGAATTCGTCATTTTTCTTAGATCCTTACTCTCCGCACGTTTGGAAATTCTGGATGGCCTTTAATGATTTTCAAATTGATTCAAAAGGTGACCCCTTTATAGGTGCAAAATTAGGAAATTTGTTATCAGATTTAGAATTTAAGGATATTAGAACAGAAATCAAAACTTGGTTCTACGACAAACGACAAGCCGCCGCTAGAAAAGAATGCATTGAGCACTGGAGCGATCTACTTCTTAGCGCGGCTCCCCAACTCATTGAATCTAAACTCATCACTAAAAGTGATCTTCGAGAAGTCGAAAAAGAATTAAAAGCTGTGCGAAATAACCCAAATGCCGTTTTCTTTGATTCCTTTATACAAGCGCAAGCTATACGTTAAGTCTTTTTAGTTCTTTTTAAAGATAAAACTATACTCGTTGCTAAAATAGTCGCAATCACAAGCAAACTTAAGCCAGAAGAAATAGGAACCCAATGTTCAAGCAACATCTTAGTTCCTACAAATAAGAGAATAACTCCTAAGCCATATTTCAACAAAACAAAGCGATGTAGCATGTCTTCCAAAACAAAAAACAATGAACGCAGTCCTAATATCGCAAATATATTTGAGGTATAAACAATATAAGGATCTCGAGTGACTCCAAAGACAGCCGGTATAGAATCAACCGCAAAAAGCACATCTGAAAATTCAATAACCACTAAGGCCGCAAAACCATAACTCAGCTTTTTACGGCCACCTTCTACGACCAAAAACTTGCCATGATAGGGTTCCACAGATAAAGGAAAGAACTTTTTTAAGGCTTTAAAAACAAGAGTGTCGTGCGGATCGAGATCCTCCACTCCGCCTTTGAGCATTTTATAACCTGTGATTAATAAGAAGCCTCCAAAAACGTAGATGATCCAATGAAAACTTTCTATAAGTTGGGCCCCAAGAAATATCATAACTCCTCTCAAAATTATGGCTCCTATAATGCCCCAAAACAAAAGCCTATGCTGATATTGTCTCTGAATTTTAAATGCGGAAAATATCACTAAAAATACAAATAGGTTGTCTACAGAGAGTGACTTTTCAACAATATAACCGGTTAAATACTGCAGACCCGACACGGGTCCATCATGATAATAAATATAGGCTCCAAAACTTAAGCCTATAAGAACCCAAAAAAAGCTCCATAAAAGAGCTTCCTTAATATGAACAACATGACTCTTACGATTGACTATACCTAAATCTAATAAAAGTAAAAAAGCCACAATAACGTGAAAAAGCAACCAGGATTCAAAGGTGTGTCCGCCTAACATAGAATTAGATTTAGCATGTTCTTGTAAAGTTTTCTAAATGAACAAAAAGAATTTATTTTTGAGAATCTTGAAAATTCGCCAAAACAAAAGCCATCGCCAAATCTTCATTGATATTCATCTCTACGCCCTTGGAATTAATATAATGGTATTCCATACCCATTGACTTCAAACTATTCTTACGGGCTCGATACTCCTCAAATTGAACAAGGAGCGCTCTCTTTGCAAAAACATTAGTATTCAATTTTAAGACTCTTTTAACGTTTGAGTCAGCTTCGAGACTTTTTAAGGCTCGAGCCAAAGCTGGAGAATCCTTTAATTCATTTTTCATCTCAGAATTCTTCGGAAACAACAAAGCATCAATGGCACTCATCCTTAAAAAGCCCTCAACGTGCGAACGAATAGTTTTATCAACTATCTTCATTCCCTCAACATCTTCACAACTGACGACACAGAGTGCATCATCGCTTTTCAACCTCACAACGATTTTACGATTAGTCCCAAAGAGCACATCTTCTTTATCTAAAACTTTAGAAGCCAAATCAGAGGTGAGTTTTTGAACAAACTTAAATTCATTCAATCCCGCCAATTCAAAACGATCTAATATATTTCTCTTTTGAACGGGCATAGCCAATCGAGAATTTTCTGAAGTAGCTGGCGACTCATGCTTCATTTCACTCAAAACATTTTCATAAAATTCTTGAGAAGGATCACTGAAAAATCCCTCTCTAGAACTCAACATAAGTAATTTTCTTTTAAAGTACTCAATTTCCGCATATCGAGCTTTAGCCTGCTTCAAGCGATCTTTAGAATTTTTAATGTCTTTGAGATCTGCAAATCTTGGATCCCACTGAATAATTTTTGAATAGCGTTCTTCTTCAGAATACTCTTGCATACTTTGATCGGCTGCAAGAAACCATCGGAAAGGGTCAAATAAGGCAAAATAAAGTCCTACAGGAGTCACAAAGGTTAAACCTATTCCCGTAACCCAATTTGGAACAAATTCCTTTTGATAAAATTTAGAATCTTTAAAAATTTTAGTATCAAATAACAAACGAGTTAACGTTCTATAAACACCGTTTAGAGCCGGCATATCGTAGCGAGCCTCAGGAGCATGACGATGTCTAATTAAATTTTTAAGTACAGGTGTGAAAATGTAGCGGGGTACAAATTGAGCCGCATTTTTAAAAGGAGCCGACCAAAAAGTTTTTTCATCAGGCTTGGGGCGATATATTGTAAAGAATCCCATAAGCAAATCATCTTTAGGGTCTAAGGCTTCTTTTTCGTTAGGTAGACGCCCAGTTAAACTAACGCCACTACTATGTTTGAGATTATCCCATTGAGATTTAGCGGCTTCTTT
>JAGNHS010000065.1 GCA_018001635.1 Pseudomonadota bacterium
GCCCCAGAGTATGGAACTGAATATGATTGTACTTTGAATGCTCAAACATGGAGTGTTTCTTGTACAGATGGCATTAGCCCCGATCAAAGCTCATGTGAAACCGATCCAAACACATGGACTCAAGGCTCGTGTAGTAGTGGTGGCTATCTCACTCAATACGATTGCGAAAACGACGTTACGACACCTTCTTGGGTCAAGAACGGTTGGTAAGCGCTTTCTAAATTTTACTTACAGCACTTGCAGGGGCCCTTACCCATTGCTTTCTTGAGTCCAGCTAAAATTAATAAGCTTGGCCAACTGAGATCAACTAATCGTTGTGTGATGATGTCGAGTTTACCTAGCAACACCACGAGTCCAATGAGGGCTACGAGAATGCCTAGCATTTTATGGCAAACACATTTGCAACCAGAGCTGCAGGCACCTGAGCTATCGCAACATGATGAATCAGAGTTTTTCATTTAACAAATCCTCCCAGGCTTAGATTCTATTCTGAGCACATGCTTGTGGCTAGGGGCTTTATAAATTGAAATTATATTTTCCATGAGCTTGGCTGGATTTCGGCTTATTAAAACGCTAGTCTGTCTTTCTAAATTAAAGGAGCTACTCAATTATGGCTAAAATCACTTTAAAAGGAAATGTTATTAACACTCTTGGCGATTTGCCTGCAGTGGGTTCTAAATTGCCCGACTTTAATATGGTGAAGTCAGATTTAAGTGAAACAAATCTTTATTCCATAAAAGCAGCTCACAAAATTTTAAATATTTTTCCAAGCGTTGATACCGGAGTTTGCGCTAGTAGTGTGAGAACTTTTAATAAGAGAGCTTCTGAGCTTGATGGTGCCTTAGTTCTGTGTATTTCAAAAGATCTCCCATTTGCGCTAAAGCGATTTTGTGGGGCCGAGGGTATTGATAAGGTTGAAACCGTTTCTGTGTTTCGTTCGGATTTTTCTAAACAACTTCAGTTGGAAATTACAGATGGTCCTTTGAAGGGCCTTTGTTCAAGATCCGTTATTGTTTTAGATGCTGATAATAAAGTTCTCTATCGTGAGCAGGTTGCAGAAACCACCCAAGAGCCTGATTATGAGGCTGCTTTAAAATCGCTTAGATAAAAAATGAGTGAGAATTCTTTTTCTATTCCTTTAGAAAAATTAGAAATTCGTAGTTCTCGATCGGGTGGTCCGGGTGGACAACACGTCAATAAAGTTGAAACTAAAATTGAAATTCGTTTTCACTTAGATTCTGCTGATTGGATTCCTTTATTGGTTCGTGAGCGAATGAGCCAATCATTTTCCAGTAGAATTAATAAAAATGGTGAATTTATTTTAACGTGTGAAGAATCGAGAAGTCGTACACAAAATCTTGAGAATGCTCTTAATAAACTTCGTGAAATGATTTTGAGTTGTTGGCAGGCTCCAAAAAAACGAATCAAAACAAAAGCGACTCGCTCTTCAAAAGAAAAGCGCTTGAGCGATAAAAAGCTCACTAGCCGAAAAAAACTCCTTCGTTCGAAATATGAATAAGAGTGACCCCTAAAAAGGCTTTGTTTTCATTGTCTTAGACCTGATCTGCGGATGCTTACGTCTAAGCTTCCTATGAGATACAATATAAGTAGGGGGATCTTAGGTGAGATTTTTGAAATTAAGGCTATGGACTCAATGGATATTCATTGTGTGCCTTTGCTTATTTTCAAAAAATTCTTCGGCAAATTTATTATCCTATTGCAAAGTTTTGTTGAGTTTAATTCACGTAGTACCACAAAGCACTGGGTTAGAGCGTTTTGTGATTAATCAGAAAAAGTTAAAAGGTGATGAATTGAACACTATTGAAAAGAGAATATATTCTGCGGCACCTAAAACAGTGAACTGTAGTACTCCGGAGGGATGTTATTATCGGGGAATGGTTTTAAAACCTCAAGAAATTGCCAGAATTAGCGTGGAGGGTCTTTTAAGAAAGCGAACTTCCACGGGTTATGAAATTTTTCTTTCGAATAGCCTTGAGGCTGCTGCGGGACATGCCACGCCTAGTACAGTGCCTGGAGGTCGAGAAAAAGTTGAGTTTATACCCGTTATTGTTGTCGTCGATGAGAGGCAGATGAATAAGCCTGCTCTAAGGGAAGGGTATCAAGGTGCCGTTCATTATACTCAGGACATTCCTCCTTCAGCTATAACACATATATTCTATTTCAATAGAGAGGAGACCCGCTTTGAAGAGTGGATACCTCCTCGATTAGTTCAAAGACCTAATAATTAATTTTATTTATAAAGATTCTCCGATTTATATTAGGATCGATTTTATATGATTGATCCCAAAAGCTATCACGAAGAAGCCCCTCAAATTGATTTCAATGAATTTAAAAAGGTTGTGGAATCGAGACGGAGCGTTCGACGATATACTAAAGAAGCTATTCCTGAGTCAGTTGTGCGCGAGGCTCTTCGAATGGCGCTTTTGGCACCCACATCATCCAATTTACAATCATGGGAATTTTATTGGGTTAGAGATTCAAAAAAGAAAAAGCAATTAGCTCATGCGTGTTTAGATCAATCGGCCGCTAAAACAGCGCAAGAGCTTATTGTTTGCGTAGCGAGAATGGACACTTGGCGACGTAATGCAAAACTCATGGTTAAAGAATTAGAGAAAACACCCTATGCTACAAAAACTCTTTTTGCTTATTATCAAAAATTAGTTCCCATAGTTTATAGTGTAGGAATTTTGGGAATCTTGGCGCCACTTAAATGGTTGATGGTGAATGTTTGGGGGCTTTTTCGGCCCATGGTGCGCGCTCCCGTTTGGCCCTCTGAATTAAAAGCATGGGCATCGGTTACAACGTCTTTGGCGTGTGAAAATCTTATGCTCGCATTTCGTGCTCAAGGATACGACACTTGTCCCATGGAAGGCTTTGATGAAGTGAGAGTAAAAAAACTTCTCAATTTAAAATCAGGAGCTCATGTGGTGATGGTGATTTCAGCAGGAAAAAGGGCCCAAGGTGGAATTTATGGTTATCAAATTCGCTTGGACCCTAAAAACTTTATTTTCGAAGTCTAAATTATTTCTGCTCGCCGAAAATTTTAGAATCTAAAGAATATTTTCCTGGGCCAGTGGCTAAAAATAATAGTGCAATTGTTAAATAGATTGCCGCAAGTTCGTAGGATCCTCCGCCAGGACTCATGCTCACAAAGGGGTCCTTTAACATGACCATATGAAGAAGGGTGGCTACAATCATGGTCACGCCTATGCCGGCAGAAGCTAGAGGGAGTATAAGACCTACTATCCAGCAGAGTCCTCCTCCAAACTCAGAAAGAGCTGCTAAAAATTGCAAGAATGCTGGAACAGGAGCTTGTGGTCCCATCCATCCAAAGGCATTTTGAATTTTGCCCCAACCGTGAATCATGAAAGCAGCACCGGCTACTATTCTTATCGTGAGTAGCGCTAGTGATATGCAGTTTGAATGTATAGTAACTTTGAAAAACTTTTTAAGTTTCATGGAATATTCCCCCAAATCTATGTTTAATCTAACTTAGTTTGGGGGAATTCATAAGTCCCTAAATCAGACTATTTTAGCCTTCTTTCGATAATAGTTTCCGCTTTATTGAGTTCATTGCGATCTACAATGAGGCTATAATAGTTGCGTAGACGTTCCTGTGTGAAATCTGTCAATCTATAACGCGATGCCTGAGTCTCTCGGGGACGAAAAGGATTATAACAAAGTATCTATGGATCATTCTAAGCCTAATCATAATTCAAGTTCTTCTTGTTGTTCTCATAAAAGCCATGATGTCTCTCCAGCGGAAAAGGTGATCGATCCAGTTTGCGGTATGAGTGTAAATCCTAAAACAGCTAAAGGTGGCTCTTATGCTTATAAAAATCAAAATTACTTTTTTTGTAATCCCAAGTGTTTGGAAAAGTTTCGAGCAGATCCTGAAAAGTATTTGAATAAAATTTCAATAGAAACTTCGACTCAAAAAGAGTCCGTAAATGATGAAGCTTTGTACACTTGCCCGATGGATCCAGAAATTATTCAAAAAGGGCCAGGCACTTGCCCTAAGTGTGGAATGGCTCTTGAACCACTAGAAATTAGTTTAGAGGAAGAGGTCAATCCAGAGCTTATAGATTTCACTCGACGCTTTAAAGTGAGTGCTCTTTTTACTGTCCCGTTATTTTTAATCAGTATGTCTGATTTGCTCCCGGCCATAAATCTTCATCACGTGTTGTCTATGGAGCTTATGCTCGCAATCCAATTTGCACTTGCGACTCCGGTAGTTCTTTACGCTGGATTTCCATTTTTTAAGCGTGCCTTAGAGTCTTTGAAATCGCGAAATTTTAATATGTTCACATTGATCGGTCTTGGTACGGCTGTGGCTTATGTCTACAGTGTGATTCTCACTTTTGCTCCTCAGCTCTTTCCTGAAAATTTGAGACTTCGTGATGGAATGATTGCTGTTTATTATGAAGCTTCGGCTGTCATTATAACTTTAGTGCTTTTGGGGCAGATTTTAGAATTAAGAGCCAGAAGCCAAACGGGAAATGCTATTCGAGCCTTGCTTGGCTTAGCTCCTAAAACAGCTCGCAGGGTCAACGCTGATAATAGCGAATCCGATATTCCGATGAATCAGATTCATTTGGGGGATCTCATAAGAGTTCGGCCTGGTGAAAAAATTCCAGTGGATGGGATTGTTGTGGAAGGCCAAAGTTCTGTTGATGAAAGTATGATTAGTGGTGAATCTTTTCCTGTTTCAAAGGCAAAAGGATCTGCTGTGACGGGGGCTACGATCAATGGATCGGGGTCGATTTTATTTAAGGTGACTAGAGTAGGGCAAGACACGCTTTTGTCCCAAATTGTCAAAATGGTTTCTCAAGCTCAAAGAAGTCGAGCTCCTATTCAAAAATTGGCCGATCTTGTATCGAGTTATTTTGTGCCTACGGTGATTTTAATTTCGATTGTGTCGGGGTTTCTTTGGTTTTTCCTTGGACCAGAGCCTGCGCTGGCTTACGCCATTGTTAATGCTGTATCGGTTTTAATTATTGCATGTCCATGCGCTTTGGGCCTGGCTACACCAATGTCTATTATGGTGGGAACAGGGCGAGGAGCTTCGCAAGGCGTTCTCATTAAGAATGCAGAGGCTCTAGAGGTCTTTGAAAAAGTGACCACCTTGGTGCTCGATAAAACGGGAACACTCACAGAAGGAAAGGCAAAGTTTTCAAAGCTTATTGTGCTTGATAATTTTAATGAAAACACATTGCTTGAGATGGTGTCCGCGGTTGAAGCTATGAGTGAACATCCTTTAGCTGAGGCCATTGTGAAAGAGGCCCAACAAAGATCTTTAAAAACGCTTAAAGCAGAAGATTTTAAATCGGATTCAGGTAAGGGGGTTCAAGGTCTTGTTGAAGGAAAAAGAATTATTGTAGGGAATAGAAAATATTTAGAACAATTTAATATTCAATCAAAAGTTTTAGAAAAGTCAGTATCTGAACTTCAATCACAAGGTCATGGTGTGGTGCTTGTGGCTATAGAGGGTGTTTGTGTGGGCGCCATTGCTGTGAGGGATCCTGTAAAAGAAAGTGCCAAAGAAGCCCTTCAATATTTTCAAAAAAGAAAAATTGAAGTGATTATGTTAACAGGTGATAGTTCAAATACGGCGTTGGCGATTGCAAAAGAGCTCGGTATTTCTAAGGTGGAATCCGATGTGTTGCCCGCTCAAAAAAATGAATTTATCCGACGATTGAAATCACAAAATAAAATTGTGGCTATGGCTGGAGATGGAATTAACGACGCCCCTGCTTTGGCAGAAGCCGACGTAGGTGTGGCCATGGCCACGGGCACTGATGTGGCTATGGAGAGTTCTGGCATCACTTTGATCAAGGGAGATCTCAGAGGCATTGTTCGAGCCCATAAACTTTCTCGGGCTACTATGAGAAACATTAAACAAAATTTATTTTTTGCATTTTTTTATAATGCTTTGGGGGTTCCTGTTGCAGCTGGATTGCTTTATCCTTTTTTTGGAGTGCTACTGAGTCCAATGTTTGCCAGTCTAGCTATGAGCTTAAGCTCAGTGTCTGTTATTGTGAATGCTCTAAGATTGAGAAAAGTCGATTTGAATTAAATGCGATCCTTTGAAAAAGTTTATTTTGATAGCCAGGAATATTTTGATGAACTTTTTGTGGCTATTTCTAAAGCTAAGACTGAAATTCTTATTGAGACCTATATTTTTAAAGAGGGAGACATCACTCATAAGCTTTTTGAGGCCTTAAAGAAGGCCACCAGCCGAGGCGTGAAAGTTAAAATGATAGTGGATGGGGCTGGGGGTTACGGTGATATTGATGACTATGTTGATTTTTGTACAGTTTATAATATTCAATTAAAAATCTATCATCCGATATTACTTTCGAATTTACTAAGAACTTTTCAGTTTTTAAATAGACGAGACCATCGCAAATTCTGTTTGATTGATTCTTCGCTGGCCTTTGCTGGAAGCCTAAATTTAACAGATGCTCATATAAAGTATTCCTGGAAAGATTTCGGTATTGCATTTAAAGGACCAGGTGTTTTTGAATTGAAAAAAGCTTTTGAAAAAACTTTTGATAGTTCTAAGCTTGTTAAAGTTTTAAAGAACGCCATTTTATTAAAAAACAAAAACTCTACTCACTCAGCAATATTGTTAAATGATAGTGTTTTAAAACGTCATGAGTGTCATAAGTTTTTAGTGAATCGTATAAAGCGGGCCCGAAAACGGGTTTGGTTAGCCAATGCTTATATACTCCCCGAAGTTAAGGTGCAAAATCAATTAGAAGCCGCTGCTCGCAGGGGTGTGGATGTCCGTCTTTTAACAAGTGGAGACACAAACGATGTTTTTTTTATGCCCTGGCTCAGTCGTTTGTATTATAAAAAGAACTTAGAAGTTGGAATTAAACATTACGAATATACGGCTTCTTTTTTTCATGGAAAACTTTTTATTATTGATGATTTTGTGAGCATTGGAAGTTCAAATCTCAATCATCGATCCTTGTTTCACGATCTCGAGTTAGATGTGATTGTCACTCGAAATCAAAATAAGATTTTAACGACCAGGGATTTGGAGAAAACTTTTTTAGAATCAAAATTAATTGATGAAAATGATATTAAAAAAATTCCTTTTTGGAATCAGTTCTTGGGCCGAGTGCTGTATTTATTGCGCTATTGGTTTTAAATTTTTATGGAGATTGTAGATTGAATACGATAAAACTTTTGTCTTATAATATTCACAAGGGCTTTAGTTTAACCAATACTCAATACACACTCGACTTGATTAAAAAGGGAATTCAAGATTCTGCTGCGGAACTTTTGTGTTTGCAGGAAGTTTGTGGGCACAACAACAACAGTCACAAAGAAAAGCTCCATCCTACGTCGACTCAATTTGAATTTTTAGCAGATGGAGTGTGGAGTCATTATGCTTATGGAAAAAATTCAGTCTATAAAAAAGGGCATCATGGAAACTTGATACTTAGCAAATACCCCATAGTGGCTCATCACAATCTTGATATTTCCAATAATCGCTTTGAGAGAAGGGGGTTGCTTCATGCGAAATTACAATTGCCTTCAAATAACTTTTTACATGTTATGACGGCACACTTAGATCTTTTTGAAAACGGCCGTCAAAAACAAAAAGATAAGATTATCAACTATGTCAGAGCTTCGGTGGGCCCCAATGATCGATTGTTGTTATCAGGTGATTTTAATGATTGGAGACAAAGCTTAACTTCGAAATTTCAGGAGGAGCTTCAATTAAAGGAAGCCTTTCTAGAAACTTACAATCAACATGCTAAAACTTTTCCTAGTTTTTCCCCATTCCTTTGCTTAGATCGCATTTACTTCAAAAATTTAAAAGTTCTGGAGTGTGAGTGTTTAGATGGAGACACTTGGTCAAAACTTTCTGATCACACCCCTTTGTCCTCAGTCTTCGAATTTTAATTTTTGATTGTGCGCTAAGAAACGTGCCTGGAAATCTATCTATATCTTTAAATTCAAACACTAGAGCGGCTTGGGCGACCCCTGAAGCTCGAGGCTTTGCCTCATCGCTCACCCCAAGATGCTCTAGTGTTTGAATTTAAAGATATTAATAAATTTTGGCTTTAATACTCCAGGCATGTTTCTTAGCGCACAATCAAAACTTTAGAGATTAATTCAGGGTTAACTACTTGGAATTAAAAATGCTCATCACATCTTCTGGTTTGTACGGTTTACTAATGACTTTTTGAAATTGATATTGAGTTTTAACTTCCATTTCTCCGGTGACCAAAATTTTTGGAATTTTAGGATCAACAGACTGTGCAATAAGGTCGCCATTGGTGCCCGGGAGTCGGTAGTCTAAAAAGAGGTAATCGGGCGGAGCGTTCTTTATGGCCTCAATCCCAGCTTTGGGGTCGGTGAATGTTTTGATTCGAATGTTGTCGTCTGCGAAGGTGTCTGAAAATATCTCACATAAATCGATTTCGTCATCGATGTAATAGACGTTAATTGGCATCTCATACCCCCCTTAATTGAGTTCATTCATTAGTAGATTAACTCATTATATTTTATTGTAAAAATCGCTATTTAACTGGTTTTCCAAATAAATATTAGCTAAAAGAGTCTTTTAAACGTCTTGCAATGTGTTGACCCTGCTGTACATCTACTACGATGTAGTTAATATTGTTGACTTATCGCGTCATTAGATTTAGAAGCTTGAATTCCTTAGAGCTAGAGGTTTTATTTTATGAAGATTTTCAGAACTACTTATCTAGTAATTTTAATTTCTTTAGTAAGTCTTCGTGATCTTAGAGCCATTACAGAACCTTGTGATGCACCTTTGCGCAATTCTAGCTCTGTGAGTGTTGAAAATAAAAAAGGTTTTATAAATTCAATCCTCGAAGCAAAAATAGCAGAACTCGCTAAAAATTATTCAACTATTTCACAAGAAGTTCTATTTCCAGAGATTGTAAAAATTATTGATAGCTTTATGCCAGAGGCTTTTTTGGATGGAAGTGTACAAGATTCTGATCTTGGAGCTTATGTTAATCCTCTGACTAAGGTGGAGCCCAAAGAAGAGCTTTTTCAAATCACGTTGTTTAGGAATGATAAAGTCAGACGTAATTGGTTGGGCCGTCAAGTTTACGATGGCAAACCTTTAAAGTTTTCATTCAATGTTTGGTATCCTCGTTTCGAAGGAAGAGCATTGCCTCAACGTTATGATCTTAATGAAGGCACAAAGTTGTTAAATTTAAGTTGGGCTGAACTTGCCACAGAGACTGGCATTGTTAAGCGATTAACATTGCTCATAGATAGAAATAAGGATGCCCGGTTATATGATAGAGGTTCTCGCTATCAAGAGATTAGCTTTTCATTTAATTCCAGTGGTCGATTGTCTGCAATCTCTATTGCGAATGGAAATTATTTTGTGTTTGGATCGCGTTTCCAGTGGACTGATGAGACTATTGAATTCCGCGATAAGATTGTTTTGAGTCCCGCAGCTTATATTGGTGAACCTGAAGTTGAGACCATTGAAGATTAATCGATTTTAGTTTTCAAAATTTGAATATTTCAAATATTTGCATGATGAGTTTATTGTCTACGATTTCGGCATTATTAATAAGTTTATTCCATGAAACTATTTGATTGATAGTTTCTATGTTGATTTGAGTAAGCTGCTTGTATTTCATTGACCAACCCTCAAATATTCTAGGATTTCCACTGATTAAAAGCATGAGGGTGACGTCTGTATGGCGATTGTCGACTCTGATTTTTTTGTAATAGAGCTCCTCAATCGTATTTTTGTCTCCTTCAAGAACCTGTAAAAATATACCTGAGTGAAAAAGAAGAAGGCCTGTTATGTTGTTTTTAGAATTAAAATCCCGTGCAGTCTGAAGAATATTTTCTATATCCTGATCTTTGAGATCTTCTTGAGCCCTGCTCATGTAAACCAGTTGTGTAATATGAGTGTCAGCCATGTTTTCCCGATTGTTATAATAATTAATAATGATTGAAATCTCAATTAAGGCTTAGCTTGGATCTCTTAAGACAGAGTAGCAGTGGGTGGCTATGCTTTCTCTAGTGTAAATACTCCACGCTAATGCTAGTCTTCTCTATAGTGAAAATACAAATTACAAAATTAGCTCGTGATTTAAGTGAAATCGATTTGAGAAGAATATTTGAAAAATACGGTACTGTCACAGAGTGTGTTTTGGTTATGGATGAAGCTAAGGGCACCTCTAAGGGCTTTGCCTTTGTGACAATGCCCGATGAAGTGCAGGGCTTAAAAGCTATTAGTGAATTGAATGCTAAGGCTATTAATAAGGTGCCCGTTAAGGTTAAACGAGTAGGGTAATTTTTTGTGTGTGTAGGGGGGATGCTCATAAAATAATGAAGAGCGGCATTTTTAAGAGCTATTCGGTGCATTTTTCCATGAAGCCATTGCAATACTCTCAGAACCTCGTATTCTTTAAGAATCAATAGGCATCTTTGATGCTATAGGAGAAAAAATGGCAACTAAAAAAGCGACTAAAAAAACAACTAAAAAGGCAACTAAAAAGACCAAAAGAAAACCTAATGCTGCATTTATGAAAGCATTAACTCCAAGCCCAAAATTGGCTGCGATTGTAGGTTCTAAAGGTCTTCCTCGTACTCAAGTTGTTAAGAAAATGTGGGATTACATTAAGAAGAACAAGCTTCAAAATCCAAAAAACAGAAGAAATATTATTGCTGACGCTAAACTTAAAGAAGTCTTCGGCAAAGCTGAAGTTAGCATGTTTGAATTGACTAAAATTATCAGCAAACACCTTAAGTAATTTTATTTAAAAATTACTTTAAAAAAGCCACGGATTTAGTTCTTTTAGACTAAATCCGTGGCTTTGTATTTTTTGCTACTATAGATTTTGAACGCGTTTGGACGGAGTGAAAATTACTTCAATCATTCAAAAAATAGAGCATCACTACTTTTTATCGTTTATTATCTTTTCACTGAGTTCTAAAATTTTATTTCCACTGAGTGTAATCTCTAATGAAATCTTATCGCCCATTTGAATAATTTCGGGAGAGTCCATTAGCATTTTAGGAAGTTTAGCTTTGAGAGAATTTAAGGATTCATCAATTTGAAGTAGGTTTTTAAGGTGCGACCTTAGTGTTGAAAGTTGTAGCGCGATATCTGAGTTTTTAGGATTGTTTGCATTGTTTTTAGCTTTTATTTGAAAAGCCATACTTTCAATATCAAAATTTTTGGATATTGTTTCAAATTCTGATTTAAATGGGCTGTTTTCAAATGCCGACCTTCTAGCGATGCTGTTGAAGTGGTCAATTTTAGTTTTTTCGAATCTCGTCACCAGGGCTTGTTTCTCAGTTGGGGCGTTCATGTCTAGCATTGCAGACATGGATTCTACTTTTTTAATAACTTCTAGAGTGTTTTGGCTAGTAAGTTCTTTGTGCTTTTTGTTTAGGGCTTCTTTTTGTTGCTCCAGGGTCAATTTTAAATAATCATTTTGCAGCTTAAATTTTTCGAGCTGCGCGGGTATCTTCGCTTTGAGGTGTTGGCTTAATTTCTCGAAATAAGCGTCAAGACAGCTGCTAACGTCCTTGATGCTTTTTTGTTGCTTGCAAAATTGTGTCCATTCCTTTTCATCAAGACTTTGGGGCTGTTTTGACTTTTCTACCAAGTCTAATATTGGGGGTGAAAAATAATTGTAGAAATCTTCAGCGTCTTTGTAGAATACAAATATTACAGTGCTCACTCCTAAAGTCCCGAAAACAATTTTTCTAATCGGCCAAAGTTTTTTGCGAACTTGAAAATCTTTAAGAGTAGATAATATGCTTTTCTTTTTGGGATGGATTAGTGAATATTGGAATTCATTTGAAAAGCTTTCGTGAACTGATTTTAATAAATTTATAGTTGTATTTTTTGGGTCTAGAAGTTCTTTCTTGATGTGAGAATCAAATTTTAAATTGTCGCGGGTGTTGTCGAGAACTTGTTTGATTTTAGCTATCATTAGATAATCTTCAAGGTAGGATTTATAGTTTTTCTGAAAATTAATGAGCCCCGTATTTGGAAAATGCATTATGGAAACTGGCTTTCTATCGAATTCACGAACGACATAGGTGACTCTTGGTTTTGAATTGAAATCTGAAACCAAATAGGGCTCAATAATGTAAAGGCTTTCTCCTTCTTTAGTGGAGTTTCCTAATTGTTTAAGTTCTTTCATATTTAATTTATAGAAATTATCTAAAGCTGAACTAATCTCTGTTTCAGCGGGGTGGGCAAATCTTCTAAGGACTCTGGCGTTGTCTCTGAGCGTGTCTAGTTTTGCTTGAGCAAGATTAAGAGCCGCCTCCATCTTTTCTTTGCGATGTAGGTAAAGTACTTCTGCAGATTTAAAGGCTTCTTCATCAGGGAAATCTTCTCGTCGGGGAGGGGTGGGTAATTCATCATCGAGATGTTTAAGTATTTCTATATCTTCTTTTTTTATAAGACCTTCAGGCACGTTAGCTTTAGCTTGCTTTTTAAGTGTAACTTTGAGTTGTTCCCAAATTGAACCAACCTTGTATTCATTTTCTAAATGAGTCAGGGCTTGTGAGTAGCTTAGACTGCTGAGTTGCTCCTCAACTTCTTTAGTGTCAGTTTTATTGAGTCCTCCCAATCCTTGACCTCGTTCTACTTGTTTTCGTTTAAAAATATTTTTAAAGCTCCAAGTTTGAGGGGAGATTCCATGTTTTTGAAGGAACTTAGAGGGATTTTTGGGTTCTTGTGAGCTTATTTGCTTGCTGATTATATCGGCTTTACCGCTTGGACCCATGGCCCATGCGACGGTGAGATTCTCAGGTAATGATGCCTTAATTTCATTTCCGGATATTTTTTCTATTAGAAAACTGCAATCTTCAATATTGGCTTGAGTGGGTGAAATGGTCGCCAGACTAAGAAGGCTTAAGAATAACGTAAAAGCTTTCATTTTCGATTATTCCCCCACTTTAAATTGTAACAGAAGCGGGTGATATTTTGAATTGATATGGAGGCGGTGGGAGTTGAACCCACGTCCGGAGTACCCAGCACTAGTGTATCTACGTGTGTGTTTTCTTGATTAATTTAACCACAAGCTTCTCCAAGAAACCCAAGCGTCCTGCAGCGATTTACCCA
>JAGNHS010000066.1 GCA_018001635.1 Pseudomonadota bacterium
GACTAGTAAAATAAAAATTGAAAGTTGCGAAAAACTCAAAAAGCATGCACCCCAGAGTCCAAAAACTTTTGAATAACTTTCAACAGATTTTCGTTCTTCTTTTGGGGCAAATGTTTTCTGGCGAATTCAAATAAATTAAAAAGGGCCCAGTTTGAGAGAAAAAATAGCATCGACTCAAAAGTGTAAACGCGCGTGGCATGGGCCGCGAAAGCCCAAAGACTTAAGCCCATAAAAACAGATACGAATGTATGAGAGACTGCGTATCTTGTTAAATGAGGTCGAATCCATTTGGATATGAAAAATTCGTTATACATAAGAAGGCTAAAGCCCAGGGGGGCTAACCAAAAAGGCCAAGAGCCATTGGCGAAAATTGCAAAAAGAAGCCCTTCTAAAACTATTAGAAAAAAGATTCCAAGCTTAACTTCATCTACGCTGATGGCCCCACGAGCCAGAGGCCTCCGCGGATTCACGGCCAAGTCAGTGTCGAGATCTTTGATTTC
Organism: Pseudomonadota bacterium; assembly: GCA_018001635.1. Classification (GTDB taxonomy): domain Bacteria; phylum Bdellovibrionota; class UBA2428; order UBA2428; family UBA2428; genus JAGNHS01. The sequence goes on from JAGNHS010000066.1 coordinate 501, forward strand.
ATCAAAAAGGCGTAATCTTAAGAAATAGGAGAATCCTAAAATTAAAACTAAGAGAATCCGAAGCCAATAGATTTTTGAGAGAATTCCATTAGGAGTTAAATTAGCCAGACAAAACACTAAGATCATAGGCCCATAAGAGAGCGGAGGAAATCGTTCTTGAATCAGTGCCGTCCAACCCTTTAAATTCATAATTTTTGACCTTCACCTTTAAGTAATAATTCCTTCAAGACTCCATACTCGACCTTAGAGTGATGTCGAGGATCCATGGGAATACTCGAAACTGAATATATTTCGTCGACAGGTATTTTATTTTTGTCGAAAATTCTTAGAACTTCCTTTTTGAATGAATTTAAATCGATTCCTGATTTCAACTTAACGGCCACTGTTGTTTTCTCACCGAGTTTAGAGTCTTCGAGTCCTAGAAAAGCGGCTTGTTCTACGGCGTCCATTCTCTTCAATAAAACTTCAGCTCGAACGGGAAAGTGAGCCTTGCCGGCGCGTTGAATGACATTGTGGACTCGTCCTACAATCCATAATTTTTTATCGTTATCAATGTAGGCGAGATCTCCAGTTCTATGCCAAATGCGCTTTTGATTGTCACGAATTTTGCTTTTAAACGAGGCTTCTTCGTTGTTGTAGTAGCCCTCGCAAACGTGATCACCACTGACAATGAACTCTCCAACTTCACCTTGATTGACTTCAAGTGCTTCCCATGAAGTTTTTGAAAAATCGATGGGCTCTTTGTTTATTTTAATAAATTTAAATTCAAGATCTTCAGACACATCGCCTACGTTCACGCCTTCTTCGAGCACTTCTTTGTCGGCAATGTGGGGTCCTTCAGCCAACATCTCATGACCTTCAATGTGGGCCATGGGTTCTACTTCAGTAGATCCGTAAAGAATCCACAGCGCGGATTGAGGAGCCACTGTATAAAAGTGTTGCACATCGTCTTTGCTGATGGGGGCGCCGCCAGTGGCCACTCTCATGAGCCCAGGAAATTTAATATTTTCTTTTATGGCGTATTGGCTAAGTCCCACGAGCATTGCGGGTGAGAGTGTGGCGCAATTCACTTTCTCTGAAATTATTTGAGAAGCCAATATTGCGGAATCTCTCTCAGAAGGAGCCGCTAAATCTAGACCTGGCAATAATGTTGTTACGCCCGAGGCGAGGTTGTTGAGTGAAAAAATAGGGAAGGCAGGCATATCGATATCACCTTCTACATAAGGAACAACCTTTGAAAGGGCTTCGTGTTGTGCCGATAAAAATCGATGAGTGCGGTTGGCTCCCTTGGGAGTTCCAGAAGAACCTGTAGTGAAAGTGATGAGTGCTGTTGTTTCAGACTCAACAGCTTCGATAGGGGCTTCATCAGGACAAGCCAAAATTTCGCTGAATTTATGCGAGTATCCTTCGCCGGGACCCCAGACAACTTTGTGGGGCATGCTTTCGAATTCTTTAACTTGAGCCACAATTTGAAAAGCGCGATCAGAGGAAATCATGGCTTTGGGCTCTACGCATTTTGCGCTCGCTCCTAAGTGATGGCTGCGAGCCCAGGAATCTAAGAATACAGCAATCGCGCCAATTCGTTGAACGGCAAACATGGCCGTGTACATATCCACTCCCATTGGAAGAAAAATAATAACGCGCTCGCCTTTTTCAACGCCGATTTTTTTAAGTCCTCCAGCAAAGTGTCGAATGCGAGAGGTGAATTCTCTGTAATTGATCTCCTCGTGAGGAAGGGCGCTTGTGGCTTTTCCATCCCATTGGCTAACGGCGCCCGCTTTAACCCAACGAAGTGCCACACGATCGGGATAATCTCGATTGTGTTGTTCGAGATATTGAATCACGTTGTTATCGACACTGGATCCATTTTGATATCCGATACGTTTAGAATTTGTCATGGGTTTATCTCCTTTGGACTTTTATGGGATGGGTTTAAAAGTTTTTGCGCAATTTCATGGCTATGAGTGAAAAGAATTCCGTGAGAAGCTTTTGGAAATATAATTTCTTCCGTGGGTGTGATTTCTAAAGTGGATAAATCTTCTTTAACTTTAGAGGGCGAAGAAGTCTTGTCGTCGCTTCCTACAAAAATGTAGATTGAAGTTCCATCTAGTTTTAGGGGACTGAGTTTTTGGGTCTCTTGAGTGAGTTTTGCCAAGACGACATCTTTCCAAACATTCTCAGACCCAATCTTAATAAGGTATTTTGTAACAAGTTTATTTTCTAAATCACTTTTAGAAAACATTTTATCGATGAGTTCAATTTTCCACTTAAACCAAGATTTAGAAACTATCAGATTTCGAATAAAAGGAATTTTCATTATCAAAATTGCAGTTTTTGAAAGAGGAGTTTCACTCTTTAGAAAGGGTGCAATGAGAATAATGGTTTTTGCTTTGAGTTTGGCGTCTGCAACAGCTTTAAGTAATGAGTAGGCTCCATAGGAGTAGCCAACAGCTAATTCAACTTCACAAGGTGCTTTGATGTCTTCACCCTTGATCCATTGATATTGAGATCCAAGATTTTGCCTAAGACTTTCCGAATCTTCAAAAAATCCCGGGTTGCCATGAAAAAATGCTGCATTAATAGCCAGTAACATCGATGTCATAGAGAAAAGCCCTCCGATTTTAAACGTTTGAGATCAGAGATCTTGGGATTTTTAAAATATTTTGTATTGGGAGTTCGAATGTTTTTAATCCCAGAAATTTTTGCGCTACTTTTAATTTCGTTTAATAGGTTAAAGAGTTCTTCGCCCTCTAGCTTGGGTCCTAAATTTAAATAATTTTTAAATGATTTTGTGCTTCCAGCTGTACTTACGGTTTTAACTTTTAGAATTTCACCGTCATCTAGTTTTTCCGACATTTTATGAATGCTAAAACCGGCGTCGCGAGCTTGTGAAATGGCCCAGAGGTCACAAAAGACTCCTCGTTGATCGGGGAGTAATCCGTGATGAATGTTGATGCATCCGAGAGTGGGAGCTTTTAATATGGGTGTTTTATAGATGTCGCGGGTGCGAGCATTTATGAGAAGATCAATTTTCTCATCACTCACTAGTTGAAGTGCTTCTGAAGAATTCATTGTGTTTAAATCAACAACTTTTTTAGCAAAACTTTTGAAAAGCTTGCGGCGGGAATCAAAAAAAGATCTAAAGTAATTTTTAACAAGATTGATACCAATGCCTCGAGCTAAACCACTAAGGGCAAAGAATAAACCTTTCAATAATAGTCTTGGGTTGCGATTCTTAAGAATAATTAAACCTTTGACATCAGGATGCTTCACAAGAGGCAAAAGCACTTCTTGGTAATTTCCTGGAACAAAAGTTAATTCCGAAGACACAATCCAAACATTCATGTGAGCTTGTTTCTCCTGAATATTTGAATTTTGTACATTTGTGTTTTTTCTTGCGCAATTTCTTCACTAAATTCATGAGTGCATTCATCAAAGTACATGAGATTAGTATTGGCAGGAATTCTTAAATAGCTTCGTAAAACAACAAGGGCACCCGCTTTTAAAGCTTTGGCGATGCGATTCATATATTCGGCTTCGATCTCACCTTCAAAATAAGAAGGAACATCAGAAAGTGATACAAAATCAACGCTAGAGGGAGTTAATTTTTCCAAGTAGTCGATTAAGTTTTCTTTGATGGTCAAAACTTCTGCGCCTGCTTTTAGTGATTTTTTCATATCATTAAAGCATTTGCTTCGGGCCTCTACTGGGTTGCCTTCAGGAAAATAAAGTGAACCTAAGAAACTGAGTTGTAAGAAAAAATTTTCACGAGCGGGCGCTTGTTTGAAAGCGCGATTGTAAGCATTTTTATAAAAATCTAAATAATTTTCTTCAATGTTCTTTTTAACAAATGAGCCTTTGTAGAGGAGGGCATTAAAAAAAGAAGCATTGCCCACAATCTTAAGTACAATCCCCCAGCGTAACCAAGGAAATTTTTTATTCATCCAAGTGGATTGTTCACTAAGGTTGTCGAAATCAAAGAGTTGCCAAGCTTCTTTACCCACTATGAGACGAACTAATTTAGAGATTTTGGCAAAGGTCTTCTCCCATTTTCCGTCAAAGAGCAAAGACTTCCACTGTCGTTCTTCGAAATACTTTTTGAAAAAGCTTTCTACGTCATCAGAGAGTTTTAATTCCGAAAAAAGTTCTTTTCTTCGTGATGGCGCTGTCATTTGATAGGGAGGAAATCCCATGAACTCCAAATACTCAGTGTGATTTAGAGCTAAGATGGCCGCTTTTCGAAGTTCGGCTAAATAAAGCTGCTCTTGAACTAAATCTACGCAATGCAAAGTTTTGGTGTTTGTGTTTAAGAGCGGAAGCGCTCGGCCCCCACTTCCACAAACACTGACAATCACTTTAGCTTTGTGTTTTTTTAAAAGAGCGACTTCAAAGGCGGTGTCCTCATTGGCTAGGGTGTAGTTTAGAGAACTAAAATATTCAGTGCTACTTTGACTCATCTATTTTCCAATCCTTTAGGGCTTTTTCTGCGTGTTCTCGACAAAGGGCAATTTCTTTGTCGGTTATCAATCCGCTGTGTCCGCGAATGGCGGCTAATTGTGCTCCATGTTTTTTTGCTAAATCATAGATCGTTCGAACTTTGTCGTAGTGGATGTGTCGTGAGAGTGTGAATGATTCCATTCGACCTTCTAAACAGAGTAGTGCCGTTTCCGCTAAGCAGGCATAAACAACGCTTTCGGGAGTTCCAATGTCGCACGACATATGAAAGTCTCCGGGGAGTCGAATCTCACCACTTTCAATGACCAATACATCAGGGCGCTTGAGTGCATCTTCGAGTCTAATGTCGAGTGGGCGACTCACGTCGCATATCACGCAACCGGGTTTGACTTGCGTGATGTCTAAAACTCTTTTGTCGATAGAACTTGTGGAAGTTACAATTAAGTCGCAACTTCGAGCTTCTTTGTTGGGGTTCGTGACCACTCGAATATTACATTGTGGGGCAATCTTCTGAATTTCCTCTTTAAGTTCAAGCAAACGGTCGGGAGTACGAGAGCAAATCACTAAATCGCTCACCACATTGGCCAGCATTTTTGCACAAACAGCGCCAATGCTCCCCGTGGCGCCAATGACAAGAGCCTTGCCCTTCATCACTTTTCCACTCTCATAGTGACCTGTAAATCCAAGTTTTCCACAAGCATCTCGTGCGGCCCAAAGAGTAGAGGCGGCTGATAATGAATTGCCAGTCGTGACTGGAATCGGAGAGTGTTTGGCTACAGTCACTCCGGCATCACCTACAATTTTAGTGTAAGCACCAAGACCGATAATTTCGGCGCCTTCATTGGAGGCTCTTTCGCAAACAGCAATTAAACGCTGATAGGTGTCTTCGGCGGGTTTGTTCATCATCATTTTTGGAGTGTCGAAGATGCTATAAATAATTCCTTCGGCTTCGACCCCGGTGGCAATACTTTTGAGACCTGTGATTTCTCCGTATTTAACGGCTGGCAGTAGACTGGCGCCCTTTTCAAGTAAACCCTCTGCTGTTTTGGCCACAGGCGATAATGGACGAAGCATGGGGTGACGGAATAAGTCGATCATGCTGAGTGGATGAACCACAAAAGCAAATTTTCGTATTTTAGCTTTATGTTCAGCTTTGGATATTTTCTTATATTTGGGTTTGAGTTTGAGTTCTTCAATAAAACCCAAAATCCCATCTTCATTAAGAGGTTCCCAACCGGGAGTTAAGGCCTGAAATATTCCCTCTAAAATAGTGAAGCTGTTATTATCGATCACCTCGAGTTCAGGAATTTCTGGCTCTAAATCCAAAATATTCGAGACGCCAATTTCTTCAAGTTGTCGGCGAATAGATGGGTTGAGTCCATCAATAATAAGTGTTTTTCCGCTGAGATGGTCGAGGGTGAATCTTTCAAGCAAACTCGCGCGCGACACATAAATATCAACGGGCTCTGCTTTCATGAGACTGCGTTTTTGCCCCGAATTTTTAAAACCAACACTGAGAGGCGCTCGTTGAAGCATGGGTGCGCAAATACGGGCGTAGGCTGCAAGAGCGTCGTTTCCATGGAGAGCTTTTTTGAGGCCCATATGTAGGAGCGGGTCGAAAAACACAAGTCGTTCGGAGTAATTGGAAATGGTGTCGACCATCGCGCGATCGAGTAGGCCAGAATAAAATCCAACTTTTTTACCAACAAAAAAATTATCGTTGGCTCTTATGAAATTTCTTAAGGCCCAAGGAACGTAAACACTTCTAAAAACTTCACCTGTCACTAAACGTGAATTTTTTACAAGGTTTAAGAATTCTTCTGATTCTTTGTGACGATAAACTTTTCCACCTATACGAATGGTGGGGTGAATGCCTTGAATGCCAATGACATCAGCCACTCCATCGTATTGTTCAAGAAGTTTGCGCATGAGATCGGCACTAAAATCAACGCCAAAGCGACTGATACGAAGTTCTTCGCCCATAAAGTTCAGTCGGTGGTCAAAATTCATGGCGCTAGAAGTGAAGCTTAAACAAACAACATGCTTCATGAGTGTTGCCCTTTAATAAACGAAAAGAGAACATCCGAATATTCTTCAAAGGTGGGGGCTTTAAGTGAGGGAAAATCTGTTTTCACATGTTTGTCGTCGTAATGGACGCATTGATACATATAATCCATGGCCGATACTGGAAGATTCAATTGAGGGAGTAAAAATTTAGGAACTAAAAACTTAGGTAGAGGAATGGGTTTGCAGTTGTAAGAGAATTCCTCAAAGCCACGCTCTAGAATTTGTTCTACTCGAGTGTGGGCACCGGAGAGATGATAAGTTCTTATTTTGCCGGGTACATCAGAGGGATTGCAAATCATGGTTCCTAAAAATTCAGCCGCTGTATCGACGGGAATCATGGGAAGTTCAGCTTCACTACTGTAAGGTAGGGGGCATTTTCCAAAGCGAGTGAGATTGTGCCAAAGCCTTTTTTGATCTCTTAAGGAATTGAAAAAATAATAAGGACCATCCACTTTGGGTATATAACCCGTTTTAGTGTCACCCACGATGATTCCCATGCGATAAATAATGCGTTTAACTTCGTCGCGCTTCCAGGAACCCAGCAAGCCTTCGGCGCGAAATTTAGTGCTGGCGTAGGGATTGGAGAATTTTTGCCCTACATTGAACATAGTTTCATGAAAGCGTCCCTTGAAATCACCTGCAATGGCGATTGTGCTGATGTCGTGAAATCTTTTTAAGTTGGGAAGTTGAGCCGCGAGGTCGAGAATATTTTGCGTGCCAACAACATTGTTTACGTAAGCTTCTGCAAGAGTGCCGTCTAAATTATAATTGGCCGCCATGTGGATAAAATCAGTGACAGAAGAAAGGGCTTCTAATGCGTTTTCTTCGGCCAAAACGTTTGGAGCAGAAATATCGCCTAATACAATTTTGATTTGTTTGTGATTTTTTAGGTCTTCAGAGATTTTTGAAACACTTTGGGGGCGCACCAGTAAAAAGATTTTTTCTGAGCTTTTAAGCAATTCAGGGATAACGTAGCCGCCTAAAAATCCACTGGCTCCACTGACAAAAAAACTCATGTGGGATGGGCCTCCTGTTTATGAATTTGCTGACTTATTTGCCGGTAACCATAAACCTTTAGAGCATTAGGCTCAATTTTGATATCGAATTCTATGTTTCTTTCAAAGCTTTCTCCGTCGCCGAAAAATAAAACAGGTTTGAAGCTTTTAAGCTTAAGTTCTTGGCATTCAAAGCTTAAGAAATTTGGGTCGTTCTTAGGGGCTTCTCCGTGGAGCCGTATGTGCATAACGGCCTTAAGAAAGTCTTTTTTATTGGTGTGCAAAAAGGCGCTGACGTTAAAGGTTCCGTCATTATTTCGAGTTTGCGAGGCCACTTTAAATTCACCGCCAAGAGCGGCTTGATTGTTAATCAGTAATAACGGACTTCGAATATTTCCGGTGAATTCTTTGGACTCTATAGAAAGTTCATAGAGTTTTAGTTCGGGAAATAGAATTTCATATCCTAAAATGAGTGAATACATTTTGCTTCGAAAAACAGACATGGCCTTTTTGAAGCCAGGAATTTTATTTCTAAGACTGTTCACGTGATCGGCCACTTCGCCAGCGATACCGATTCCTCCGTTGGTGGCCATTCTAAGATCGTTGATTTTGATGAGATCAATTTTTTCGGGTTCGCCACCACGAATAAGATCGATGGCTTTGTCGATACGGCGAATGAGACCCATTTCGCGTGCGAGGTCGTTGGCTGTGCCGGCAGGAATGATTAGAAAAGCCGTGTCGGTGCCGCCTAAACTTTGAATGAGAGTGTTAACGGTACCGTCTCCTCCTACAGAAACGACTACGTCGATCTTTTCATTAACGGCGCGAGCGAGTTCATTTTTTAATTCTTCATAGGTATTGGGGCTTACAAAATCGAGATCACTTCGAAAGAGTTTTTGCTTAACGAGTTCTATTTGCGGGGCAACTTTGGCCTGGCTTGAAGAGCGATCGTTAAGAAAAAGTCTAACTTTGTGCATTTTTTAATTCGACCTCAAGGCTTCGGAAATAGGCATATTCACTACGCGCCATCCGGCAAAAAAACTTCCAAGCGTAGAGCAAAAACTTCCCATTATGAAAACTTTCACGGCCATAAGCATGTTGAGTTCAATTTTTACATAAAATTGTTTGGTAAATCCTGGGCTCGCGGGCATGAGTATGCCGTGTTTGAGCAGCGTGAGAGTTAAAATATAAGTTAATAAAATTCCAGCTAAAGCTCCTACGATTCCTAGGGCAAAGGATTCAGAGCAAAAGAGCCCTAATATTTCCCAGCGCGAATCGCCATTGGCTCGAAGGTTGCCGACTTCTTGTTTGCGTTCTAAAACAGCTGTCGATACAGTGTTAAATATTCCTAAAATGACAATGAAAATTATAATTCCTTGAATAACGTTGAACTGAGCGTCGAGCCAATCTACGGCATTTTGATAAAAGAACTTATCTAAAATTTCAAAAGGAGTGGCTTCGAGTTCGGGAAATTGAGTTTGAACAGTTTGGGCTACGTTTTTCCAATCCGGGATGCGGGATAATCCCACTGTGATGTTTTCAACTTTTTGAGTGTTAAGCAGCTCTTGCGCTTTGGGGAGCTGAATTCTAAAGGCGCTGTCATCGAATTCTTTTTGGCCAGTGTAGAAGACTCCCACCACTTGAAATTCCATTCCATTAAAACTTCCATCAATGGTGTTGGCTAAAAGTGTGACAATAGTTCCGGGGCTGGCTTTGAGAGAGCGGGCTAAGCCTTTTCCGAGGAAAATACCATTTTCTTGTTGGTCTAAAAGCACACCCTCTTCGGCTCTAAGAGAAGTGAAGAATTTGGATTCCTTTTGGCCAACAATTCCTTGGCCTCTACCGTTAACGTTGACAGCCCCGTTGGTGAGAAGGGCTGAGAATTCAATTCTTGGAAAGACTTCAACAACTCCAGGAGTTTTTAAAAGCACTTCTTCTATGGGTTTAGAATCTGCAATCCAGTGTTCCCAAGGTTTTTCAAAAACTTGATCACGATAACCTTTGATATTGATTTGCCCGTTGCCAAAGCGTGAATGAATAGTGCTCTCGCGATATTGATTCATGACGCCATGATTAAAACCATGAAATAAAAAAAGTGAGCCTGTGCCCATGGCCACAGTTAAGAGAATGGCCGCAGTTCTACGAATGGGATTGCGTAAGAGTGATTGAATAGCAATTTTAATGAGTAGTCTTAAGTTGACCATCTTCTAAGCTCCAAACGTTTTTACAAAATTCTAAAACCATGTGATCGTGACTCGACACTAAAACACTGACTCCTGATTCTTGATTGAGTTTTTTGAGTAGAGTCATGATTTCTCGCCCAGTTTTTTGGTCGAGACTAGCGGTGGGTTCGTCGGCAATAATGATTTTGGGTTTTTTAGCCAGCGCTCGTGCAATGGCCACTCGTTGGCGTTGCCCGCCGCTTAATTTGAGTGGAATTTTATTTCGATGATCCCAAAGCCCAACGGCTTCAAGAGATTCACGGACGCGCTTTTGGCGTTCTTCGTGGGAGAGTCCTTGTTTAAACAAAAAATATTCTACGTTTTCATAGGCGGTGAGCACATTCATGAGGTGAAAGTTTTGAAAAATAAAACCTATTTCATGGCGGCGAATGCTATTGGCTTTGGATTCGCTCATGCTTTGAACGTCTTGGCCCAGTATTTTAAGCGAACCTTCTTGAAGGTTTTCTATTAAGCCTAAAATATTTAAAAGTGTGGATTTACCGGAACCTGATGGGCCGCTCAAAGCAAGAAAACACGCGGAAGGAATTTCGAAGCTCACATTTTTAAGAGCTTCGACTTTTGTTTCACCCAAAGGATAAGAAAAATTCAAATTCTCAGCTTTATACACTGACTCAGTTTTCAATTTCGGCTCCCTTATTGCCTAAAAAAGCATTGGAATTATCTCCGCACTTAACTAAGATCGCAAACATGATTACTGACAGAATTTATCAATATGTGTTCAGCGTGGCCTTAGTCTTATTTTTGCGGCCCTCAGTTTCTACAGCGGGACTAGACGCCAATCAAATCCTAAAAGCGGCCGATGAAATACGTAACCCCTCGGAATCATTCAAGATGCAGGTGCAGCTTAAGGATGCCGACCACGAATATGAGTACGACGTGCTCGTTAAGGGCAAGGAAAAGAGCATTATCGTCTCTAAAAAGCCCGCGCGCGAGGCAGGAAGAAACATGCTGATGCTGAATCGCGATTTTTACCTCTACATGCCTAATTTAAAACGTTCCATGCGATTGTCGCTTTCGCAAAAACTCAGCGGACAAGTTTCCTATGGAGATGTGGCGCGCACTCGCTGGTATGGCGATTATGATATTGAGTCTTCGAGTGTGAATAAAGACGGGGTTGTGGAATTAAATCTACTCGCTAATAAAACTGGCCTAACTTATGAGCGCATCAAACTTGAGGTCGATCAAAAAACGGAACGCCCTCTTAAAGCTCAATATTTATCGCGCGATGGAAAAGTGATTTTGAAAACAGCTTATTTTGAAAATTATAAAGCCATGGCCGGAAAACAGCGCCCCACACTCATTCGCATACAAGATGTGGGCTCTAAGGAAAGTTATTTGAATATTTTGTCTATGAAGTCTGAAGAGCTTTCGGATTCTCTTTTTAGCGAAGGGCGATTGTCGAGTTTGAAGTAGTGAATTAGCTTGGGGGCTGAGAGGTCGGGTGCTGAGCTATGAAATATAATATTTCATTATTGGTTTTTATCTTTTTTTTAAATTCAAATTTTTTGAAAGCCGAAGTCACGCCATCTTTGCAAGTTCGGCTGGAATCTATACAGGGAGCTAAGCCGCTCGCCGAAAGAGTGATTGCTAAACCTAAGCTTCAAGCAAACCATGGCCAATTCACTTTACGTGGAGAAGTGTTTGCTGAAGCCGATGCGGCCAATAAAATTCCCTATAGAGATGGCAAGGATGCACGCTTGCAGTTGCAAGAGCTTTATGTGGAATGGGCCGGGGGGCCACTTCTTGTGCGGGTGGGGCAGCAGGCACTTCGCTGGTCGGACTCATGGAGTTTGCCTTCGCTAGATTATTGGACGGCTCGAAAATTTGATAGACTTTTTTTAGACCCGCTTGAAGATCAGCTCAAACATTCCACTGGAACTTTGCTGCGCTACACATCAGACTTTGTTGACCTCGATGCCTATGGAGTTTTTCGTTTGGCCCAAAATGATTTGCCCAAAGGCTCATTGCAAACAAATGAGAACTGGGATGCTCATGGCGGCATAAAGGCAAAACTGCGCTTAAGTGGTTTTGATATATCTCCCACATACGCTTACATCTCTGAAAAACATCATTATGGCGCGGGCATGAGCTACGCTCTTGAGGACCTTGTCCCAAAACTTGAATGGGGAAGCGACGAATCGCAAAACACTTTTTATACTGCGGGTTTTGATTTGTTTTTGGGAGACTTTACGTTTTTCCCACAATTCACACTTCTTAGAGTGTCTAAAAACTTTTATGAAAAAATACTTTATCTTCCTGTCAGCTTCACAAAAGACAAGTCCACTTTGATGCTGGAAAATTATTTAACTCATAAGGCTCGGGCTGGGTATTTTTCTGTTAGTTATAGCTACGATATTTCGGAACACTACCAATTGGGGGCTTTCTTCCAAAATTATGATAGCGGTAGTCCCCTAAATCTTATTGCTCAATATAGG
>JAGNHS010000020.1 GCA_018001635.1 Pseudomonadota bacterium
TAAAGAATTAATGGATCCTTTAATGAACATCCCCAAGGTTGATGATTCATTAACACCGCCTGAAGAACTGCCTAATGAAATGCCTTACGATCCTTTTGAATTACAGCAAAGCCAAGCTAACAGCAGTATTGAGGAAAACCTCCTTGAAGAGAGCTCTGCTGAAACTGATGCGGTTACAAAAGCTATCGACTTAGCTGTTGCTCAAAAACCTAATGATGAATTCAATAGCGAAGCTCAAAATGCACCCGAAAGCTTGGATGGCCCAGAAGAATCTCTATTTAGCGATATGGTGTTTGCGCAATCCACCCGAAGCGTGAATCAATCCGTACCACCACAAGATGAGTTTGAAAAAAATTCCAATAATCCCGACGCCATTTTCCAGACCAACGAAACACAAGAACAAAAAAACGAAATTAGCAAAGTCTCTAGCCCCTCTATTATAGAAAGTGTTTCAGAAGAAAGTCCCGAAATGGCTCCTGCCCAACAAATTATTCAAAGAGCCCAATTAGCTTCTATGGGACAACTTCTAGGATCCTCCTATAATTTAAAGTGGGCTGATCTCAATAAAGATAAAGCCCTAGAGCTACAAAAACGTTGCGAGCAAATAGTAGTTCCTAGACCCTGGCTCGCTGCTGAAATTAAAAGACGTGGAATAGATCTCGAAAAGCTCAGTCATAAAGTTGATCTCGATAATGTTCCAGAACTTTTAGCCCTTGAAATCTTTATGGCCGCCTATGAACTAGGTGGAAGCTGTGAATTCTCTCAAATTTAAATTTTACTTTTAAAAACATCTAATGCTTTTTCAAGGGCCATTCCGCGACTTCCCTTAAAAAGATAAACGCCAGACGATAAAATCTGTGTTTTAAAGTGATTTGCAGCTTCATCAGAATTATTAAAATAAATTGTATTTTTATGAGTCATAGCCGTTGAAGCTCTTTTAAATTCAGGACCAATTAAAACTAATAATTCAATTTTTAAAGAGTTTATAAATTTGATAAGTTCCAAATGATAACTCAGAGTTTCGTTCCCTAAGTCCAACATGTCACCTAAAACAACATTTAATGACAATCCCTTTTCTAAGGATAAGGATTGAGCGGCATTTAAACCTGTCTTTAATGAACTTGGGTTCGAATTGTAATGATCCTCAATAACCCAATATCCAGGCTTTAACTCAGAGGCCGCGCCCCTTCCCTTAGGAACACTTAATTGAGGAATGGCCCTTAGCAAATTTTCATTTTTAACGCCCAAAAATTGTGCCGTCTTAATGGCCAAAGCAATGTTTTGCCGCATGACAGCCGAGGCCCACTCAATTTTAATTCCGGGAAGCAAATCCGTAGGGTCGTTAGGTGCGCTTATAACATTCTTAAGTGGCGCTAGCTTTTGCAACCAACTATCGGCATTGGGAATGAAGCAAGTGCCATTTCGAGCCAAACAATAATCAGCCAAAACTCTTTCTTCGCGAAAAACACCTTCTAAATTTATGAGCTGCCGAAGATGTTCTTCTCCAATAGAGGTGAGCACACAAAGATCGGGCTGAACTATCTCCGCATGGGCTTTCATATCATTAGGCCCATCTATACCCACTTCAATAACTGCCATTTCAATTCCGGGCCGGAGCTGTTCCAAACTTAGAGGAATTCCCAAATGACCATTCTGAGAAGCTTGCGTTTTTATAGTAGAAAATTGTGAAGATAAAAGTGTAAAAAGAAATTCTTTAGTTGATGTTTTACCGCTACTTCCAGCAATCGCTACAATTTTACCTTGAAATTTTTCTCTGAATTTTTTGGCGATCATTCGATGAACTTGATGAACATCAGGAGCAGAAAAAACCCTTGGATTTGCCGTCCATCTATTCTTCTGTGAATCAACCCAAACCGCCAAAGCCCCTTGCTTCAAAGCGGAGTCTACAAAATCATGCCCATCATTTTTTTGGCCATTCAATGCTACAAAAATACTATTTGGAGCAACTTTCCTTGAATCGGAAGTGAAAAAATCAGCTTTAGAAGCTTGATGTGAAATGGAATTTTCAATATCAGAATTCATTGTCTTAATCTTCGCACGAAAAATTCTCTTTTACGAAATTTTTAAAATAATCTCCCCGAGCATTAAAATCTTTAAATTCGTCAAAACTCACACCACCAGGACTTAAAAGCACCTGGTCTCCTTTTTTAAGCTTAGGCTTAAGCTCAATTAATAAATGTGCCAGTTTATCTGAATGAAGAAACGGATGAGGAAAATGCTTCAAGAGCTTTGATCTTAAAGCTCCAAAAAAGCAAAGTTTTATTGTCTCATTATTAAGATCTTTCAAAAGATTCTCCCAATCTAATGACTTATCTTTTCCACCTAACAATAAATAAATATTTTCTGATTTAATAGCTCGATCAACTCTAAGCTCCTTAAGAGCATGACGAACCCCTTGAAGAGTGGTGCACTTGCTATCATTTATAAATAATATTTGCTCTCTAGTTTTTAATTTCTCCAAACGATGAGGCAATCCAGGAAAATCTAAAAACTCCGAATCATTAACATTTATCCCTAAGTTATCCAGAAGAAATTTTAAAACAGAGGAAAACCCATCAGCATCAATGATTTTTAATTTAGGATGCGAATGGGTTTCACAAAATGCATTGAGATCGCCCGAATGAGATGAAGCAAGGACCTGCTTTTTCACTAAATCCAATAATCGCCATTTTACAGAATAATAGGCTTCAAGAGAATCATAACGATCCAGATGATTTGGATAAAAAGGCGTAAACAATCCCCAGTCCCATAAATGTTTAAGATTTTCGAGCTGGAAACTAGAAACTTCTATAACTAAGAAATCAGCCCTCTCGCGAAGCCCCTTAAGACATTCTAAAACATAAGTGCACAAAGGAGTTCCAAAGTTTCCCCCCAGAAAACTACGTTTAGATGATTTTCTTAAAAGGTAATCAAGTGTCGCGGCGGCAGTGCTCTTCCCAACAGAGCCAGTCAGAGCAATAGTCTGCTCTGTTTCAAGATATTGACCTCCCAAATCAAGCTCACTAGTTAATTGAACACTCTCCTGACTAAGCCTCATGATCCAAGGACTCGACAAGGGATAGCCTGGAGAAATAATGAGCCTTTTCCAAGGCTTCTTCAGCAATTCCTCAATACTTGTAAAATCGGAGCGTTCTTTTTGATCATCAAAATAAAAAAGATCCCTTTTAGGTATCCATCCAAAGTGTTCAAGGAGCGCTCCAGCAGCTTGTCCGCTTAAGCCCCGACCGACAATTAGGGTCATTTCTTTATTTGAATTCATAATTGGCCCAAAAAGCCTATTTCCTAACTACTACCTTTATATAAAGGTCAAAAGTTTTTTACGCACAAGCCCCTGAAAATCCCAAAGAAATACAAATTTCGCATTGCGCCTGAAAAAAACGTGATTTAAAAATAAGGTCAGAATGAAAGAATTCGTTACATCATTAGGTTTTATATTCGCAATTATCCTTATTTTCTTTTTTGGAACACGTTACACAAAACTCCATCCTAAAGCTGGAGAAAACGGCGCCCCTAGCCTCGTTGCACAGGTGAACCCCGACGTTGAACTCAAAAAACTTTTAACGGAGGCCGACGCCCTAACGAACAACAAAGGTGGCGCAGCCTCAACTGCTGTAGCCAATGCCACACCCACTGCAAAAATTGGTGAAGAAATTTACAATTTATCGGGTGCCAATTCTTGTGTTTATTGCCATGGTGTCGGCGGTGTAAACGGTAATGTAAAAGTGGCCGCGAAACTCAACGCTCCAGCCACTTGGAAAATTGCAAAAATTTTGGGTAAAGCTGATTATAAAGACCCTAATTTTCGCCAAGCAACGGCTCATATTATTATTAAAGGCGCCATTGTTCATAACTCGAGCTTTAAAGAAGCCTGGTTTGATCTTAAAAAAGCTCCTGCGGCGTACGATTCTCAGATGCTAGGACTCACTGGAGCCCCTTCTGCTAAGTGGCTTAAAGACAATAAAGAGAAAGGACTCAGCCCCGAGGTGGCAGCTGAATCCCTACTTCTCTATATGGAAACTTTAAAATAATCTTTATTGTTTAATTAAATCGAATGTGAAGGGTAAGTGGTCTGACATACCTCTTTCTTCGCCATTATTAGCGTCTGGATTGAATCTAATAGGATGACCTTCAAAATCGATTTGTCCAGGTGCTGAAGTCACCACGCGTGCACTATTAGAATCAATATTCCAAGCGTGAGATTTAGCTCGTCCTGCGCCACCTTGGCTCACCATAAAGCGATCAAAAAACGACCAGGATTTATCCTTCTCATAATACTCAGTACCCGCACAACCCTGACAGAAATCTTCAATCAAAGTCCAAAATGGGCGAGTAATACTTCTTAAAATTCCATTTTTATTCTCTTCTTTATCAGTAATATTAGAATCTCCACCTCCAACCACAATATGATTTGAAGGAATAGTTTCTCTAATTTGATTTAAAGTTCTTAAAGCAGCTTCACGTTTGTCGGTTGGATGATACGCGGCTGGAAAGTGAAACACTAGAGCCGTTAGAGGGGTACCATCTGGCAAATCAACTGTTACCTCAAGAACTCCTCTAGCCAATTGGCTTCCACTTTCTGTAATTATAGGATGAAGTTGTGGAGCCCTCTTTTGAGAAATTGGAAATCGGCTCAAAAACGCAGAATCGATTCCACGAGGGTCTGAAGCCTCGAGCAAAACACCGTAATAACCTGCATCTGGTGTTTGGCTTTCTACAAATTGTTTAAAGACGTTAAAGTTTTCAACTTCTTGCATAAAGAGAAGATCGGGCCCATTTCCTCTTGAAGTTTGAATTTGCCTTACGACGCTTCCAATTTGCTGCATTTTGATTCCAAGAAGTTCATCGTTCCAATCCAACTCTAAGCATTCTTTGCGCCAAACGGGAGCCTTTAGCGCCCCACAACTTTTTTTTACCTGATCTTTAAGAGCACCTTTTTTCAACGACTGAGGTAAATAAGTGTAATCATCCTTACCTTCATCATGAGAAGTATCGAACAAATTCTCAACATTGTAAGTCATCAGACTAATGCGATCTTCCGCTATGAGCGCAGTCGACAAAAAAAGCATAGAAAATGAAAGGTTTTTAATTGGAAAATTGATTTTCATTCGTTCCCCCCCAGGAAATATAAGGCGAGTCTATACAACCAATCAGTTTTTCTAAAGTATTAAAAAAGATTTACTAACCCTTCGCATCCAAAATCATTGTGTTTAAGAAATACTTATTAAGTCGACTGTCCTACAGCACTCACTAGGATCTCCAATGTTCCTGGAGGAGGGGCAATTATATGAGGGAGAGAAATTTCCTATTTATTAATAGATTTGTGTTAGCGACATTATTAGGTGCAGTGGCCTGCGGAAATAAAGTGGATAAGGCCCAAAGCCAAACTAAAATCACTCCCGCTCCTACCACTAATCCAGAAGGTGAAGCTAAAGCGCTCGCTCAAAGCATTCAAAAGCAAAATGAAAACATCATAAAAGAGAACAAGCTTTACAGATATCCTACACTCACCACTTTATTAGCCGTTAAAGATGTTAATAAAACCGTGAGAGTCATTAACGAAGCTGGCGCCACCTTAGTTTACGACCCCAATCTTGGAGAGGGATCTCAAATACCTTTCCTTATTGCCAGCATTCCTCCGAAAAAACTTCTCGACAAAAAATTCATAGAGGATCTCGATTTGCGAGCTATGAATATCAGCACTGGAAAAGTGAATCGCATCGAAAAAATGAGCGCTGGCTCTGACCGCGCCTTTTCCGACAATGTCTTCGTACCCATTGACGACATCCGAATTCCAGAACTTCAAAAAAATTACAATTCAGGTGCCGATTTAGGCGACAACGTCACTGTTGCTGTTATTGATTCTGGCGTAGACGCCAGTCATCCCGTTTTCCAGAATCGCGTTGTTTACTGGACTGATCAAACTGAGGAAACCCAAGTTGCTCTTAATCCCGCAAGTATTAACGATGGAAAGATAACTTTAAACAAAAAAGAATTAAAGCTTCCAATTGGAATCAACGAAAGCAAAGAAGCCTTTGCTGGAGTGATCAGCGAAGAATCACTTGGAGCACAAGCAAGCTTTGAAGAAAAGCAAGGCGAAACAAATCCAGGCCTCGATCTTAACCAAAATGGTGTTCTCAATGACAAGTTTACAGTGCTTATTGCCTTTGATGATAACAAAGCAACTTATGTGGCTTATATCGATCTCAATGGAGACGGAGTCATTGACGGCCCCGCCGAATTAGATGGCATTGTAGATTTTAATGAAAAACGAGCTGCTCACTCTGAAAAGTTAGCCAACGCTGAAGAATTTGTGAAATTTTCTGCGCGCCACCAAAGCATAAAACATCCTCTGCTTATTGTTAAAAATGCTGAGGGTAAACCAGAGGCATTACGCTTGGGGATGCCTAGCGGTTCACACGGAACTCACGTTTCAGGAATAATTGCCGGAAATGGTTTAAATGTTAAAGGTGCTGCTCCTAAAGCAAAAATCATGTCGATAAAAGTTTGCTCGGGAATTACATGCACTACAGATTCTATTCTCAGAGGTCTTGTTGAAGCCTTCTACAACCCTCAAGGACTCGTGCCAGACGTGGTCAACATCTCTCTAGGAAGCCAACAGCAATACGAGCAAGATGTGATGGATTATTTGATGCGCGATTTAAGTGCAAAATTCGGTGCCGTCTTTGTTGTATCTGCTTCAAACTCAGGACCAGGGTATCGCTCACTTAATAGCATTGCTTCTTTTGGCCCCACCATTCAGGTAGGTGCGCATGTGAGCACTCGAACACTGCAAAAGCAATACACATTAGACCCTGAAGTCGCGAAAAAAATGCCTTACCATAACTTGTTATTCTTTAGCTCCGTAGGACCTTCTTACACAGGTCATTTACGCCCCAACGTGATTGCCCCAGGTTCGGCACTTTCTTCAACCATGCTGATAGACACTGGTTTAGAAATGTATAACGGCACAAGTATGTCGTCTCCGATTGTAGCGGGTTCAGTGGCCGCCTTGTTGTCGGTGGCAAAAAAAGATCCAGCACTTGTGAATGTTTTCAAAAAGAAAAATGAAAAAATTTCCTCTATTGCGGATGAGAAAAATAAAAACGGTCATCGTTTAGAATACTCTCTCAGTGGATTGGCCATGGCCATTCGAAGTGGACTTGAAAATTCTGCTGAAAGACTTTCTCAATACACTATGGCTCAAGAAGGCCATGGACTCATTCAAGTGGATCGCGCTTATCCGGCCATGTCGGCTCTGCTTGGCAAATGGGAAAAAGAAGAAGGACGTTACTTTGAAGTTAAACTCAATAATAACGAAAAAGATAAACGTCTTTACAGTCGCGAAGCCACTCTCACAGCTGTCAAGAATATTGATGTCAGCATCGAGGAAGATCCAGAAATGGGTGAAAACGAAAAACTCAGCGTACTAAGCACACCCATCCAAGTGCGTTTAGAAAAAGTTGAAGTTCAGGCTCCCAACGGTCAGGTGCAAATCCAAAGCGATGGATTCCTTCCATTTGCTGTTGGAACTCCTGGTCTCGAGAATCAAAACGCGCGCGACGCCACTCTTGTTTTAGCGAGTCGTAGAAAAAGTTTTGTTAGCATCAGAAAGCTAGATCAAATGAAAGCAGGCAACACCTATCTAGCGCATTACACTTTGAGCCAAAACGGAATTCGGGTTCAATCCTTGCTTGATGTTGTTCACGTTCCTCTTCACTTTAGTGATGCTGAACAAAAAATTACAACCCCAAGCTTAAGCCCCAACGGAAGAAGTGCATCACAAGCTCAAGGCTTTGCACGAGTGCCTTTAGCTGCAAACACCTTCCATCGTTATCCCATAGCTATTGGTGAAAACGACACGGCTCTTAATATTGAACTCGGGGTTCCGCCTGATAGCGCTGGAGCCATGTTCCTACAGGTCTATGATCCTGATGGAAATGAAATTGGAGATCCGGTGACTGCAATACGATCCGTTGAAATTCCAAAGAGCACCCCC
Source organism: Pseudomonadota bacterium (assembly GCA_018001635.1). Lineage (GTDB taxonomy): Bacteria > Bdellovibrionota > UBA2428 > UBA2428 > UBA2428 > JAGNHS01. The sequence goes on from JAGNHS010000020.1 coordinate 8,018, forward strand.
ACCATCAGTCGCAATATAGACACTCGCGACAAGAAGGGAATCTATGAAGTACTCATCTCATCTTCAACAGCTAGATGGTATGGTGATAGCCAATACGATTTGATACTTTCAAAAGAAAGAATCAAAACAAATCTTGAAAGCATTAAGCTTAAAGCTGGCGAATCTAAAATTTTAAGTGTGATGTTTATCAACTCTAAAATTGATACTGCCTCATTGAAAGTAGAGGCTGAGGGACTTTCACACATCGAAGAATTTATGGTCGATGTTCTCCCCGGCATGTGGTCGTATCATCAATTGAATGTACCGGCCTCAACTGAAGAAATTCACGTATCGATACCTGATGATAAATCAGAGAATTTGACTTTCTTTGGAAGTATCGTCAACAAACTCTTTGAAAATCCTGAGAATGAGGAACCTAAAGTCGTTGCTCAAGGAAGTGGATTTTTTGCGAGTCCAAGCAACGTGAGCTTCTTAGACTTAGACGACGTGGGCTCTTCGGCCTACATGGCTCTTGAAACATTTTCAGTAATTCCAGAGTCTGGCACACTCAAGGAAGCTTCTCTTAAGGTGCCCATTGAGGTTGTCTACAATGGTGAATCTGCAGGAGAAATTAAAACTGAAATATTAAGCGAAAAAAGCAGCACGAATTTATTAATTAAAGTTACAGCTCCTGAAAAACTAGAAGGCAGCGCTAGAACTGAAATTAATATTAGTACTGGAGGCAAAAGGTTGAGTGTTCCAGTTAAAGTAACTTCCAGCGCTCAAGCCCAAAGTACAAAAACAAAGTAATTTCTAAGTTAGTAAAAAAATAAAAAGCAGTTTAGGCTAAAAACCTAAGCTGCTTTTTTATTATGGAGAAACTGTAATACTATATGTATCAGAACGTTCGCTCAATGAATCAGAAACATAGCCACTCATAGTCGAACTCGAGCTTGGAAGAACAAAAATTCGATCGCTTGTTCCGGCTACAACACCGCCACTCAATGTCGTCCCACTGGTCTGATTTATTGTATAGGGGCTTGTACCACCATTTATCAAAAGACCAACAGGACTAAAATAATTACCGATCTCAACCGTAGGAAGGGTATATGAAAGCGATGGATGCAATCCACCGACAACAACAACAAGGCCATTAGATAGAACCGTTGTGGTAAAATTTGTTCGTGGAGTATTAATATTTCCAACAACAGACCACTGGCCTGTGATTGGATTATAAATTTCTGAAGTTCTCAATAAATACGTAGTTCCCTGTCCGCCAACTGCTAAAACTTTATTATCTGGAAGTAGTGATAAAGTGTGCAATGTTCTTGTTTCATTCATTGAACCTGTAAAGGACCAGAGTCCGGAATTAGGATCATATAATTCTGCAGAATTTTGATATTGATAACTAGAATTAGAACCTCCTGAAATTAGTACTTGACCATTGGCAAGCTGACTTGCCGCCAGTGAAAATCTTCCGGTATTTAGTGAGCCTGTTGCACTCCAAGAATTTGTATTTGGATTATAAAGGTCAACCTGACTTAAGGCACTTGTCCCATCAAAACCTCCTATAGCTAATACGTTACCATTATTTAATAAAATCATTTTAAAATAAGAATGAACACTCGACATTGTGCCAGCAGAGGACCATGTGCCTAGCGTAGGATCATAAATTTCAGCCGAATTTAAATATGAACTTCCATTAAAACCTCCAGCAACTAAGACTTTTCCATTTTGCAAAAGGACTGCCTTATGTTGATATCTTGCCGCTGATAAACTTCCAGTATAAGTCCAAGAGCCAGTCGTAGGGTTATATATTTCAACTGTTGCAAGCGAAGAACTTCCATTGTGCCCACCAATGGCCAAAACTCTACCATCTTGCAGAAGTACACTTGCAAAACTCTCTCGACCTCCTCCCATCGAATTAACAGTGCTCCAAGAAAATGTGCTCGGATTAAAGACTTCACATTCCTTATAGCGATAACCTATATTTTCACCGCCAGAAATTAAAATTCTTCCATCTTGAAGCACAGTGGCTTCATGATTATTTCGCCTATAACTAAGAAACATAGACTTATCCCATTGTTGAGTCGTAGGGTTATAGAGCTCCGATCTCGACTCTCCACCTGCACCACCTGCGACTACAACTCTTCCATCATTTAACAGGGTTGCCTTAAAATCTCTTCGGGTATTATTCATGGATCCAACAGAAATCCAAGTATTAGTATTTGGATTAAAAAGCTCAGCACTTGATAGTGAAGAAATAGTACCTAGACCACCCATAACCAAAACCATTCCATCTAACAAAGTCACCATATCGTGACTTGATCTAGCTACACTCATCGCTACTGAAGTGCTCCAGATGCCTGAATTTGGATCATAAACTTCAGTTGTTGATACTTTTTGAAATGATGAATTTATACCGCCAGACACAAAAACTCGCCCGTCATCTAAAATTACAGCTGCAAATTTAAATCTTCCCACATTCATGGATCCTGGAGATGATGAAATGGACCAAGTACCCGAAGTTTCATCAAATATTTCTGTGCTTGATAAAACAGTGCCATTCGTACCTCCAATTACAATTAGATTTCCATTATTCATTTTTACTAATCCGAATTCCGCTCTGGATACGTTTAAACTACCTGTGTACGTCCAAGTATTAGTTGTAAAACTATATATCTCGCAGGACGTTAAATAAGTACCAGTAGAGATTCCACCGATAGCAATAACATTTCCATCGCTTAATACTGTTAAACCAAAAAGATACCTGGCTGAGTTCATTAAATTTAGAGAGGTCCATGTCTCTGTCAAAGGATTATAAATTTCGGCCGTCCTCAATGCAGCTGAACCTGAATAACCACCAGCCACTAAAACTCTTCCGTCATTTAACAAAACCGCACTATGTTGTTTTCTAGAAAACGACATTGAGGTAGTTCTTTTCCAAAATCCAGTATAGGGATTATATATTTGAGAGAAACTTGTAGCACTTGAAGAACCATCTGTACCCCCTGTGACCAAAATTCTTCCATCATTTAATTTTGTAGCTGTATAGCTTTCAGACAAATAAACACTTGATGCCCAAAAATCAAAAAACTCTGTACTGCTATTTCCCTCAGGAAACTCAACATCGATGGAATAGTTCTGAACACTTTCTACAGTGCTTGCTGCCGCAGCCTTTACTTTCGGACCACTCACCACAACAGCACAGTTATCGAGTAGCGAAACCAATAAAAAGCCCAAGAAATACAGCTTTGGATTGAAGCTAGCTATAATCTTAGCCCTAGTCATAACCTTCTAATTTTATCATTTTGAATGAGTGACTAAAATTAAGATTGAATAAAGCCTTTGTTAAGGTTCTATAAAATCTCTTCCATTTTTTCTAAGCGAATAACTTCCTCGAGTGACTGATGATGAAACTTTGCGCTTAATGAGTCACTTAAAAGAATAGCCAATTCTGGATTTTTTTCTTTATGAGCTCCCGCCCAATCCCAATTTTGATTAGGAAACTTTGAGCTTAAAGAATCGAAACTTTCATCGATGACAATTTCTAAATGCTCTAAGCCAATGGCATACAATTTTGAAGTTTTTGGAGCTGGAATTTCCATACAAGGAATCAATCTATTTCCAACTTTTACAGCTTCAAACAATTTAAACGTACAAATGGGTCGTCCTGAAATACTCGCCTCAGATAAAAGTTCGCCAAATTTAGAAAATTCATTTTTATAAAATTTATATTCTTCTTCTGTTTGAACCCGAAAGCAGACATGATCAATAAATTTATCATTCAGCTGAAAGCCTATTGCATTGAGCTCATTAAGAATTTTTTCTACAAAAGTAGGAATTGAATTTATTATTTCCTCTGCCGATTTCATAATTTAAAAATCGCTTATTTTTGTCTGAATTTCAAAGAAATACTCAATATTTTCAAGGCTTATTTTTGAGTTCCTTCTCTTTTAAGCTCTCGTAAAATGGATTTAGCGCTTGGGCTAGCTCCTAAAATTTGCTATGCAAGTCCCCATGCCCACTACCCCTATCCTGATCCACAAATCCTCTTTATTTATTTATAGAATTCAAAAATTTAGCTTCTTAGTTTTTTTATTAATGGGGAGCTTGAATACATTATCTCAAGCGGCCGATAAAAGTTCACTACTTCAACTAGATGCCTGCCAAGCGGGATTAACGAGTTTAAGATTTCCCGTCGATGCCGACCATTTGCCTCGTGGCTTTGTCACCGCTCATAAAAATGAATTCGACCAATTAGCTTCAGAAACTCAAAAAGCCTTAGTGTGGTGGAGAAGCCCCATCTATATAGCTAAGAGCCTTGAGTCGGCCAGAGCCCACCACTTGAATTGGTCCAAAAAAGTTCAAACACATTTGATACAAGGATTTTACTTAATCAATGACAATAAAATTGATCACAGTTTTATCAGCGATGAAAACTCAGTAGACAAGTTAAGAGCCTATTTCAATGAAGCTTATGAGAAGAGCGGCCTCATTTATTTTGATTCCTCAGGAAACGTTTACAAAGTTGAAGATGCTATTTTTAAGGAACGATTCCATTTAGAAAAATTATCGGTCGCTGAAGATATTTTGCAAGATGAAGATTTTCGATATGTCATCTTTCAAAACGGATGGCATTATCAAAAGCAAACCGGTTTAAGACACATGGTTTCTGTGGCGAATTCCTCTACGTTTAAAAAAATTCAAAGCAAAATGAAGCAGCTTTTAGAGGGCGGAAACTCCATTTCATTTAACACCGAAGACCCCTCACATTTTGCAGATGTTCTAAAAATGCTTTCGAATCAAAAGAGAAAACTATCTGCCGAATCTGCGAATCGTTTTTCGGACCCTTCAGTATTAAAAAGTTTAGAAAAAGCTTTTGAAGAAAAAGAAGTCATGAGCGTTGAAATTAGGGACTCTCAAAAAAATCTCATTGGTGGAATCTTAGTTTATATTGCAGGAAACATTTATGAGTCTGGGACGATTTATTACATTAACGATGAAGGGTATAAAATTCCAGGCACAAAGCTCTCATCTATTGAGGCTCCCAAAATTGCAGGTCTCGCTCTTATGATTCAACTTTTCAAATTTGGAAGAGATTTTCTGGATGCGGGAATGGTGACATCTTATTCGTACAATTTAAAAACTTTCATAGTTTCAAAAGAAACTTACGATCTTATGAGTGCTCTTCAATCTTCAGTAGCGGTTGTTTTTCCTTCGGCTCTGACAAAAGAGACTGCTTTAACTAACGACGGAAAATCAAATCTCAAAGATGAATTCATGCTGCCTAAAGTTGAGGAAACGGACTCTTTCAAAATTATGAAAGACGACCTTTTTTACCAACAAATGCTCCAAGACGAGTAAGACTTTCTGGAAAAGATCTGGCGAAAGCGAATGCGCTCTCGCCAAGCTAGTTAATCTTTAAAATGACCTTATTTAAACCACTCTAGTTCGTTATTATTGAGTCGTGAGCTTCAAAGTACGTTCATAAACTTTCGGATTTATCGATGCCGTCAGGATGTATAAAACATTAGGTTTTGACTCGAAGAATATAGGCATCTAAATTCACTCGCATGTTGCCTGGAACTTATTATTTTACGGGAGTTGTGGTTGGTTTGATATTGGCGTTGATAGCAGGTTTGCTGATATCAATAGCGGTATTTTCTCTTCAGATATTTACCTTTAAGAAGTGTCGAGGAGCCAAATGGGCGCAATTTCTTTTGAGTGTATTTGCAACCTTGACTGGCCCAATTGTTTTTCTTCTTTTTGCTTTTTTAACAATATCCGTTTGGCCAAGGTCAATTATAGATTGGTGGCTTGGGACCTTGATTGGAATTAGCAATAGAACGTTTTATTTACTTTTTGGGATCGAACTTCTTTTAGTTTGTTTCTTGGGATTTAGAAATTTCGAGAAAAGCAAATTAAATACCTAGGTTAAATTTCGTTCATATTTCATTTTAGAATTTCTGAAAGACACTCGGGGTTCCCGAAGGTTGAGCCTTTGGGCGAAGACCTGAGGAAGGGGGTACCCTGCCGTTTCTTTAAGTTATTCGAATATGAAATGTCTTTTGCGTTCTCACAATTGTAATTTAAAAACTCTTAGAAATGTTTCGTCTTGTCTGTGGAGCTCGTTTTTTCTCATAAGGTGAATGGCCCGAAAAATTAATTGATTTAATTTATTTGCATACAAACTGCGTAAACAATAATTCCAATATCTGTAGGGTTGGCTGGTGCTGCGTTGTTATAACACGCCCCTTGCCAAGCTAAAGTGCCTGCAGGATTTGAATCAAACAATGGAACTATGGGTCCAGTGTTCGCCTGGCAAACTGCGCCCCCTCCGGTGCGTAAATGTGTCGGAGGACAAGTAGCCACTGCGGTTGCATAATAAAATCCATTTCCAGAATTTAGAACCCAAGGGGCCTGTGCTTGAACAATACTTGTGGATAAACTTGCACAAACTGGAGCTCCGCTAGAATTAAAGCCTTTTAAATATTGTCCAGGAGCAAGACAGCCTTGGTTGGCTAAAGCCTTTCCACCAATTTGGCATTTAGGAGTCCTATCGGGATTGATTCCATACAAATAGGTCCCGATTGGGCACTCATCTTTTACATCAACCCAATGTGAATTTATGGGAATTTCTTTTATGACTTTCTTAAATGAAAATCCTGCTTGCACAGAATCTATAGACGTTATTCTATATGCAAAAACTATATTACCTGGATCTCCAGCAGCATTATCTCGAACCATGTACCCGACTACATGAAATCGACAATTATTCGTGCAAATCTCACCTCTTGAATCATAATCAACGGGAGTAGCCTCTGTTCCCGCAAATTCTCTTCCTAAAATATCTACCATCTTCAAGGTCACAATAGTTTTACCTGGAAATTTAGCATTAACGTCGGGATCAATTGTTCCAGCTACAGCAGGACAAGAGTAAGTAAAACCTGTTGGTGGATTAAGCGGAATGCAAGTTTGTAAAGAAGGATATTGTGCAATCATTTTTGCGACCCAACCCGGAATGTCTTTTGTAATCGGTGCCGTAATGGCCTGAAGTTGAGCTTGAGTTGAGGAATCCACCATTCTTTTACCTGAAGTCAACATGTCTGAAGAAAAACGAAAAATCAGCATCCCTAAAATTCCTGCTAAGCCTAGAGCTACAACAACTTGGACTAAAGTGAATCCAAATTTCAATTTTGTTTTTTTAATTTTCATATTTATGAATAGAAGTATAACTTGAATTCAATAAAATATATGATTTGTAACAAAAGAAATTTGCGCAATAACATACATACGAGTTATCGGAATTTCAGACGGTAGAGCTTAAGGAATATTGAGTGTCAAAGTCCTGGCATTACCCTAAATATCGGTATATACTGAAAATGTGAAATTTGATTGGGATTCAGCAAAAGCCGAAAGCAATGAGAAGAAACATAACGTCAGCTTTCTTGCGATAACCGTTTTTGACGACCCCTATGCGCTAATTGCTTCAGATTCTAAGTATTCAGTAAGTGAGAATCGCGAGTGGATAATTGAAGAGTTCAAAAGACTTCCCCTTTAAAAAATCCCGCAGAATATCTTCCAAGGAAGTAACTTCTGCAAGGAAAGCTATTGAAAATAAAACCGGAAAGAAGAGAAAATCTCGTGGTCGTCCTGCTAAATCAGGCGAAGATAAGTTTGTTCCAACATCTATTAGGCTTCACCCAAAAATCTTATTGTGGGCAAAAAGAGAAGCAAAAAAACGTGGCTGTGGATACCAAACTGTCATCAATGAAATCCTGTTAGAAAAGGCCGCATAGCCCATCCTCCTACAAGACTAAGTAGTATTTTCACGAGATAATTTTACCCTCAAACGAGGAAGTTAAGTGCGAGCGTATACGCGCGAAGGTATCTGAGTAACTGAGAACGATACTGTTGTGGAAAAAATCGTGCTGGGTGCGCTCTTTGCTCGCGACAAACGCTCGCTCGGTGCTCCCCCTTTTCAGCATCAAAATCTGAATCAATTCAGATTTTGCCGCAGAAAAATGGTTGGCGCGCAAGGATTCGAACCTTGGAATGGCAGAATCAAAATCTGCTGGCTTACCACTTGCCGACGCGCCAACGTGCAGCCATTTTAATAACAGCGAGCACTTGGCTTGGCAATAAACAGAAGCAGCTACTTATTAGAGAAATTAGCCTTCAGTACCTGAAGAAATAGAAGGAATTCCAATCGACTGTTCTTTAACAGCCTCTTGGTAAGCCTTTAAAACCAATTCTTCGAGGTGTTCTCTCATAGGCTGATTAAGTGGATGAGCGATGTCTCTAAAAACACCGTCTTTTCTTTTTTTGGCGGGCATAGCCACGAATAGCCCCGTATGACCCTTAATAACCTTAAGGTCACGGATGAGGAAGCTGTTGTCTAAGGTGATAGTCGCGTAAGCCTTTAGCTTATCTTCGTTCACCACGTATATTTGCACGTCGGTGATCTGAATCATGGTGGCTCCTTTACACAATCTTCATTATACTGCAATGCGTTAAAAAGTAAACACTTTAGTATGTGTAAAAAGACCAATAAATTCAGATATCTATGAAATCATCGTTAAATAGTGCTCGGCATCCAGAGCCGCAGCACAGCCACTACCAGCTGCCGTAATAGCCTGGCGGTATCTTCTATCCTGAAGATCTCCACAAGCAAATACACCCTCAATATTGGTCGCGCTCACATGAGATTTATCGCTAGAAGTTTTTACATAGCCATGATCATCAAGAGTAATTTGTTCGGAAAAAAGCTTAGTGTTCGGCGAATGGCCAATGGCCACAAAGACACCGTCGAGCTTGAGCTCTTTAGTTTCTCCACTCTTTGTATTTTTTATGCGAACCCCCTGAACATCGTTCGCACCCAATATATCTTCGATCACAGTATTTAAAACAAATTCCACTTTAGGATTGGCCTGGGCTCTTTCAACCATAATTTTTGAAGCCTTAAATTCTTCCCGTCGATGAATTAAGTACACCTTAGAAGCGTATCGAGATAAGAAATTGGCTTCTTCCATGGCACTATCACCACCGCCAGCGACGCAAATCACTTTTTCTTTAAAGAAAAAGCCATCGCATGTTGCACAGGTGCTCACGCCTCGACCCATTAATCTTTTTTCATTTTCTAATCCCAGTAACTTTGCAGAAGCTCCTGTCGAAATAATGACGGTCTGCCCTTCGTAAAGAGTCCCATCAACCCAAACTTTTTTAGTTTTAGAATTGAGTTCAACTTTAGTGGCATCCGCAGTTATGAACTCTGCACCGAATCTTTCAGCTTGCGCCCTCATTTCTTGCATCAATGCTGGCCCCATCACTCCTTTTGAAAAACCTGGAAAATTTTCCACTTCACTTGTTAACATCAATTGTCCGCCAGATTGATAACCCTCAATCACAAGAGGTTTTAAATCTCCTCGAGCTGCATAAATTGCTGCAGTTAAACCGGCAGGACCCGAACCAACGATAATAACTTTGCGTAGTGACATAAAACCTCGCTTTTATTTTTGCCATCTTACACATTTTTAGGGTCTAATAAAGCTATGTCTAAAAGCCTTCCTCAGATCTTTAACCTTATGCGACTTCCCGGTTGCGGCCTTCTCACTTTAAGCGCTGGATCCGATAGAGCTAAAAAATTTCTTCAAAAACACCGCATTAAAGACTCTGAGTGGGGATTAAAGATATATAGCTCCGTGCGAAATTCGCACAGACCCCTACTTATTGGAGTTCCTTCGGATGCTGGTGGAGGCATTTTAAGAGGTGCCGCTCACGGTCCTCTACATATCAGAGAAGCTCTTTATAAAAGAAAACCCATCATGGCTCGATTTGATTTAGGTGATATTCCTTGCATTCCTCAACTCAGCCACGATTCAATACTAAACAGCAGCACAAAAGCCGAATGCGGAAAAACACTTTGGGGGCGAAATTACAAAGCTAAATCTCCGGTATCTCCCCTCAATCTAATCGAAGAGTTAATTTTCCAATGCTTTAAAGCGAATTCATTATTCCAACCAATCGTTTTAGGCGGCGACCATTCCGTGAGTGATGGAATTATGGGGGGACTAAAAAAAGCTGGGCAGCTAAAAAATGCGGCGATTCTTCATTTTGATGCCCATCCCGACATGATTGCTTCGCGATTTGGAATTGAACATTGTTTTACAACTTGGGCTTACAACGCACTTGATGGAATTAAAAACCCTGCTCAATTTGTTCAGATTGGAATTCGACAAACTCTCAAACCGAAAAATTACTGGGAGAAAAAGCACGGAATAAAACAAATTTGGGCAAAAGAATGCCTTAGAAAAAGTGCTCAAAGTGTTTTCAACGAACTCCATAAAAATTGGACCCAATTAAAATGTGAAAAGCTTTATATATCCTTTGATATTGATGCCCTTGATATCTCATTAGCCCCTGCGACAGGAACTCCTTCCAGCAATGGTCTTAATTTGAATTTTTGCCGTGAGCTCATAAAACTCTGTTTAAAAGAATGGCCCCTATTGGGAATGGATTTAGTTGAAGTTGCCCCCACGCTAGGAAGTCCATCGTCGCATAAGCGAACGCTGAATTCAGCTATGTCTATACTTGAAACAGTGCTTCCACTCTAAATCATCCATAATTAAAGACTCTAGTTTGAAGTTCCGAAAAGAAGCTCGTGAAAAGATTCTTACAACAATGGAATTGGTATGGATCCTTTCTGTTATTACTATCTATCAAAATTATTTTAACAAGTTCGCCCTTATTCGCTGCTTCTAACGAATTGTTTAAAGATCATGCTACAAACGCATTTTGCCAAGAATCCCTAGCCAATCTTCAAGTAGTCTCTGAAAACGCACTTAAAAAAAAATGGCCCAATTTAAGCAGAAATCGGGATCGAGAATTTCTTCGTAATCCAAATGCACCCGGGAAGATACCTGACGAGTTCAAGACACTTTTAGGTGAAGACACGATAAAAGCACATGAAGAGCTTTTCTCTAAACTCTTTTGGACTCAAGAGATGGAACATTCGGGAAGAGGCTTACTAAGCAACGGACAACCGATAGATGAAGGAACAAAAATAGCTTCTTATACTGGATCTGCCCTTTTCACTGGTCCTAATGGTCAAATTCGAGTTTCGCTAAATATTAAAGATCGAAGTGCAGCCAATCCCAACTGGGTTCCAACTTTAGGGATTCATTTAACCATCATCAATAAAGCAGAAGAGGGTGCTAAAAATTTAAAAGATATCGAGCCCACAGATTTGGCTAAATGGATGGGGCAACTTTCGAGAAAGCATCAAGTCCCCTTAGATTTAAGACTTCCCAACTCAGAAAAATCCACCAACAACTACGCTAAACTTTACATATCGAAAGATCCCAAAGATTTAGGATTAAAAACAAATATGAACTTACCCAATGACGCTACTTATTTACGAATCAGAAATTTGTTCAGCTCTAACCCAAGATCTTACAATTTTCTCGAAGAACTTTTTAATGATATTTCTGGAATAAGCGCACCCAAATCCACCCCATCGACAAGCCTTGATTCGGGCACATTAAGTTTACTCAAACAATTGCGATCCATGGCCTCAGATGAGCATCCCTGGAGAGGTGGTGATGATCTTGATTTTCACACCCCAGAGGATATTTTCTTTGATTCAGGAGCTCAAAACAACCAAACCCCCCGCGAGTCAAAAAAGAAAAATAAAAAAAATTCTCGCAAATATGAGCCCTGGAATTAAAAAACTCCGCTCACTAAAAACATGGCTTGAAAGCGATCATATTGATAGCTCGTTTTTAAATTTGAAAGATTTGTAGTGGCATTGATTTGCAATCGTGTTTCCCAATGCTGTCCCCAACCTTTGCTAATAGCTTCTGAAAAACTAAAATTATAATCTCTACGTTTCTTTGTAGAATCATAATAAAGACTATGTTGGAACGAAAGTTCTTGCTGAAGTTTCAAACGAAGAGATTCTTTGCCCAATTCAATATCCCAAAACGCCGCTGGAGAATATGAATAAAATGAAGATTCAGAGCCGAGAGTCGGATGATATTCAAGGTTAAGTTCAGGGCCAAAACTATGCTTTGAAACCTTTAGATAACTATAGCGATTTTCTAAAGCATAGGAATATCCTTCAGGATCACTTCCGCTTGAGGCCGCTTTTATGGATTTAATTCTAGAAAACTTTATGGCCGTTTCCCAAGTTGAAGCCATTTTTGATTCGCCATCCACATTTCGATGCTTCCATTTGATCTGCGATCCAAAAGTGGCCATATAAGAATTAAATTTTTTCAATTCTCCTAAGAAGACATGCGAAAAACTAAAGGCCCAACCGAAATGATCAATTTCGTCGGTGTCCAAACCAAACTCCGTGCTAATTTCGTGGCTTTGCAAATCATTCGTTAAAGAAGCTTTGTAATTTTCATTGTGCAACATCAATATGGAATAGTTAAACGATTGATCAATATCATGTGACCACGGATAGCGATAAGACCCATAAAACATCAAAGTTTCTACAATAGACTTTTGAGAATCTAAATTTTGCGCTGAGGGGTCTAAAGATTGTGGAAGTAATACAGCATTGGAATCATAACCCATTCCAAAAGATCCCAAAAAACTCCAAGGACTTCTTAACCTTTTGTCGGTGGCCAATTTATATTCAAGCATCTTGAGTCGAGCACGAGCATTTTTTACTAATACAGGATCTTTAGAAAAATCGATTAAGTCCATATAGGCCGCTTTTGCATCATCATTGTTTTCTTCTGATTCATCCAACAATGCTAAATAAAATTGACTAGGTTCTTCGTAACTTGGGTGTTGAACTTTTATAATATATTCAAAAAATGGTCGGGCACTTTTGGGGCGTTTAGCTTCCAGCTCACAGAGTGCTAAATAGTAATAAGCATCTTCTCTAAATCGCGTTGTTTTTCGAGATTTATCTAAATAGGGTCGAGACTCTAAACATCCTTTTTGATGATAAAGACTGATTCCCAAACCTGCATCAAGCCCCTCTCTCTCTTCTTTCGTTAAATTCCTTTTTTGTAATAATTTAGAATAGAGATCTAAGGCTTTCTTATAATGATTGTTTTGGACATAATCCCAAGCCACTTGAATGCTCTGCTGAGAAGTTTTTCTTTGAATATATTCAGGTTCTTTTCTTTTAAGTTTGGCTTTTCTATTTGCAAACTGTTGACCACCACTAAAATCAATTTGATCTTGTGCAGATAAATTGATTGTCAGCAAACTTAAAAGAAAAAGTCCCGCGTTTTTCATGATAGAGTTTCTCCCAAAAAAAAAGCCTGGTAGCTCCGAAGAACTACCAGGCAATTTTATCTAAGTTTCAAAGTTCTTAGAATTTGTACACACCAGAAAGGTTAGCACCATGACCAGCGTGGTCTTTTGCGCCTGAACCTTCATACTTGATCGCAGTATAAGTGTAATCAAGCTTAGTTGTGAAAGCATCAGTCATATGAAACTGAGGTCCAACAGTAACAGCCCAGCTGCTTGTATCAGAAGTAGCGTTAGCTCCAGTTAGAGTTGTGGCGCTAGTGATAGCTGCTGTATTCTTAGTTCCATCTTTGTCATATTCAAAACGAAGACCTAAGTGAGTCATTTCAGACATAGCGTAGTGAGTGTTCAAACCAGCACCGAAGTCAGTTTTAGCACCTTTAACGTCGCCTTTAGCAACATAACCATAAAGAGCCCACTCAAGTGAACCCATAGTGCTACCAACATCCCAATCAACAAAGTAACCGAGTTGTTTTTTAGCACCAGTTGCATATTGGTCGCCAGTTTTGAAAAGAGCACCAAGATTGAAAGCTAAGCTGTCGAACTTAGTATTGAGCTTAAGTCCGTAGTTTAGGTTTCCGTTCTTCATAACACCAACATCGTGTGGGTTAGCGATAACGATATTCAACGCCATCATGTCGCTGAATTCATATTTACCGTGCCAACCAACGTGAGAAGTTGGAGCTTGTGCTGCAAGGATACCACCATGAGCATAATGACGATCAGTAGCCTTAACGGGCTCATAAACATATAGTGAATCGAATTGGCCTAGACGCCAAGTAAAGCCGTTGTCGTAAGACATAGCAACATAGGCTTGAGAGTTTGAACCACCCAAAGTCCAGGCTGTACCTGTGTTTCCAGTTTGAAAACCGCGAGTATAAGCTTGAGCGGGACCTTTAATATCAAGGTCTAATACGCCTTCTGCTCCACCGGCTTTTTTAGTAGCCCAAATAGCGGCTTCTGCGAAACGGAAAGAGTTAGACATAACTTCTCCACCATTTCCAACAGTTCCACGGTAATTTTTAATGCTAGCGTAATTGTATTGGCCATCTACATAGCCGCCTACATTGACACCTTCACTTGCTTGAGCCACAAAGGCCCCCCCAAGCAGCATTGCACTGAAGATTCCAAAGTTGCGTTTCATTCGTGACTCCTCCTTGAAGGCCGTTATGGCCGTTCAAACTAAATTTCTTTCTAAATTCATTATGCCCAGCCAAAATTAATGCGCAAGCCATTGAAAACAAGTATTTAAAAATTGAAAACGCGTTGAGTCACGGCCCAAATACTATATATGGCGCTGCTTTGCGCAGTTTTCACATAGGCAATTATTAGAGCGCTTGACACGCGGCACAGGGGCAAGCTAGCTCATAATCCTACTATGGCCAAGAAAACTGATCGCGTTGTTGTAATCCTCGAATGTACCGAAGCCCGTGCTGCTGGTGTTAGCCCAAGCCGCTACATCACGAAGAAAAACAAACGCACAACTACTGAAAAACTTGAGCTCAAAAAATACAATCCTTATCTTCGCAAAGTTACTGTTCATAAAGAAGTAAAAAGCTAATCTTTAGACTTAAAATTGCCAGATCTGGAAATGTGTTGGCGACTCTCGTAATGTGATGTTTGTGGAATTCTCGCATCGCAGTCGCCAAATCACTCTCAACAATCTCAAAAACAATTCTCAAGACCTTTTTGATCTCGTCATTATTGGCGGGGGAATCACCGGTAGTGGAATCGCTCGAGAGGCCGCTCTCAGAGGACTAAAAACCCTTCTCATTGAAAAAAATGATTTAGCATCAGGAACAAGTTCTCGATCCTCAAAGCTTGTCCACGGCGGTGTTCGCTATTTAGAAAACTACGAATTTCATTTAGTTTTTGAAAGCACTCAAGAAAGAGCCTTACTTTGGAAGAATTGTCCTCAGTTATGCCAACCCATTCCTTTTCTTTTTCCAGCTTTTAAAGATTCAAGAGTTCCGCTTTGGAAATTGAATTTAGGACTTTGGCTTTACGACTTTCTGGCCACCTTCAAGATTCCAGGTCTTCACAAAAAACTGAACTTCAACAAAAGCCATCAAGCCGAGCCAACACTTAAAACCCAGGATCTAGTGGGTTGTATTTTTTATTGGGACGGAGCCACTGATGACGCTCGATTAACTTTAGCCAACGCCATTGATGCCGCCAGTAGTGGTGCTCAAATTCTAAACCGCGCTGAAGTTCAGGCTATTAACTTCAATGAAAAAGTACATGAAGACTCCAAACAAGCTCACTCCATAAAAATTAAAGACCTAATAAATTCTGAAGACATTGAAGTAAAAGCTCGGTGCATTGTTTCAGCCGCAGGACCATGGACCGATCAACTTCTTGCTAATACATCTCAGGATTCAAAGCCTAGCAAACTTCTAAGTACAACAAGAGGCTCCCATATTGTAGTCAAAAAATCTAAATTACCCGTGAACAATGCCGTCGTTATACTTCACCCAAAAGATAAGCGGGTCCTTTTTGCGATTCCTTGGAGTGATTTCACCATCATTGGAACCACGGATATTTTTGATGCCGAAAACCCCGATCTTGTTCACATTCGATCTGAAGAGGTTGATTACTTATTAGAAGCTGCAAAAGATTATTTTCCTTCATGCTCGATTAAACGAGAAGATGTCGTCAGTGTTTGGTCAGGATTAAGACCTCTTCTCAAAGCCCCAGAGGGAGTTGGAAACGAAGGTAAAGTCTCTAGAGAACATCACATAGAATGGAAGCAAAAAGGATTTCTTATAGTGGCCGGTGGAAAATTAACGACATACAGAAAGATGGCCGAAGACGCCGTATTAAAAATTATAGAAGGCACTCAACTCTGGCCAGCACCACTTTCAAATAGCCTTGCCAACATGAGCACTAAACACCGCCCACTTCCAAAGTTAAATTATCCTCGGTCTCACATTAATAAACCTATGGGCGAAAGCGAAGGTAGCCACTATGACCTAGAAGACATTCGCGGAATGTGTAGAGAACAAATGGTCCTTAGCATTGAAGATCTATTTGTGCGAAGAACCCACACCTACTACAAAGAATCTGACCACGGCTTATCGATACTTCCAAAAATCAAAGACACTCTTTGTAGCGAACTCTCCTGGACAGAAGAACAATGGAAACTTGAAGTTGAAAAATATCGTAACTATCTCAAGCATTCCACTCTCGATGCTTTAGGACGATCGCTTTAATTAAACGGTGCGAGCTTTAAGGCGAAAATTTCAGAAAGCTCAACAAAACTTAAGGGGAGTTATTTTAAAAGTTAAAATTCTATGTGAATTTAAACATGAAATCGTTAATTTTTTTCACACAAATTTTATATTTTGAGTTTAACCCCATAAACACAAAGTCTTAGTAAATCTGAAATACTCAGATCCCAAGCTTCGCATATATGAATATTGAATTTAGATAATATAAATCTTAAAATTTAAACATATGAATGAATTTTTTAGACTAGTTGGTCTTCAAATCACCTTGATTATTTTTTCTAATTCACTTTTAGCACTGACTAACGCCCAAAGAACCGAAGCCTTTCGACAATGTAGAAGTACAGATTCCAACAATAATTACGGTGATTATGTAGCCGCCGTTGTTGATGGTATTCAAATAAGATGCCTCAAAAGAAATGGTGTTACTTTTAATATTGAAGATTCTAACTCGACTGGAGCTACGAGACCCTCTAGCTCTAACGTAGACACTAATCCTGACAACCCTCGTAATTCCCAAGCAAATAACGAAGTATCTGTTCTTGATGACGCCGTAGAAATATGTAGAGCTGTTTTTGAAACAAAGGGTCATAGCTCATATCTCCAAGTTGTAGGTAAGGATGGAAATTTTTACAGATGTAATGGCGGTGGTGAAACTGGAAAAGATATAAGTGTTGAATATCGAAGCAAGGCTTATGGTTACCAATATAAATCTGCGGATCAAATTAGGAATGAAGCTTCAACCACACATGGCGCCAGCTCTGCAACATTGGGCATTTCAGTAGTAGGATTAAACCAAGGCTCTTGTTATGGCATCAATTGTCCCACATCATCTAACAGAGGGTATAGTGATGAGGATCCATATACTGTGGGGCCTTCGTCCTGGAAGCCTAATGGTCGAGGTCACTAATATTGAAAAAAATAAATTTCAAATACTTAATCCTATTTGCATTATTAAATTATAAAACCGCATGGTCCGAAGAAAAACGACCCCTTATTAGTTCTAAGGTATTAAGTGAGTATCAAAAGAAAATAGATAAACTTAATTCCGATTTTCTAATTCTAAGAAAAAACGGACCAGAGGCCTATTATAAAGCTCGCAATATTCGCCTAACAAAAGCTGAGAAACAATTAATGTCAAAAGATCTTATGAAAATTGTAAACATGAAAATGGAACCACCGTATGTTTTTATGCTCCCAAATGAAAACAAAATTATTATTAAAGATGATTTTGGCTCTAACTCATTTGTGTTATCGGAAATGATGTCTGGAACAGTAAATGACGGACATTCCAAAACTTCTAAAATCACCGACAATACGGACTATTCAATAATTAGAAATTTATTTTCTAATTAGAAATTATTGATCTTTAAAAAGTTCAATAACTAATGAGCTAAATAAAATCGGGCTTCGAATTTATGCATACCTGCAGGGTGCAGCCGAAGAGCCATTAATCTTGTAGATAAGATCGCACTTAAAGATTTAATTTTTTCAGGAGATAGCCCCTCTATTCCCAAGCCCACTCTCATAGCATTCAATTGAGCGTTATCTGAATTCTCTGCATTTAAAGAATCGCTCTCATCCCATATTTTTGAAAATTCGCCATGTTCAATTTCAAGAAATTCCACCAACGAAACTTCTTTCATCAAATAATTTAAAAGCCATACTGCTGGAAGCTTATTGATTTCCGTCTTTGGAATTAGCTCCTGGAAGCTTTCTTGATTTTTAGAGGCTTCACAATTCACATCTGCCAATTCTGAGGTGTCCAACCAAAGTGTGATTTTTAACTCTGGGAAATGAACCAAAACTCTAGAGCTACCCTCCGAAATAACAATACCAAGAGCCTTTTCTCCCAACTGATTCAAATCATATCCAAGCTCACTCAACATTCCATTGCGTGCAGGCACCACAACGGCCCCTAGCGCAAAAGAATCCTTATCCGAAGCCAAATTCATGCCCATCCTTATAACAGGAAACTTCACAGCACAGGAGCCTCTCTAGCAATCCAATAATATCAACAGCTTACAGGCTTTAATACTGTCATAATTACGCAACATTTATCGATAATACTAAGAGAATAAAGGAGACACGTATGCTGAAGACAAAACACTTTATAAAAATGAGCCTAATCCTTCTCTCGCTTTCTCTAGTTGCGGCAGGAGTTCAACACGAAGGAAAAAGGAAACGACCCAATTTAGCAAAGATTTTTTCTGATGAGGAAAAAACTTTACTCAAATCAATACACCAAGGTTTAAGAGCTAGCTTTGAATCTAGCGATGAAGAACTCAGAGATGTCATGCGCAAATTACGAGGACCACGACCTAGATTTGCTAGAAGAAATCCACCTCAAGAGGTATTAGAATTTATTAAAAGTAATCGAGAAACTCGATTAGCCAAATTAAACCAAATTCACTCGCTCGTAGAAGAACTACGTCAAGCCAAGGATTTCGAGAGTAGCCAAGCTACAATTGAAAAACTAGCCCCCATGCTGAAAATGCTTCCACCTCCTCCACCCAAACGTTTTAGAGATGGAAATTGTAGAGGCGAAGAATCTACAGAAGCGTAAATATCAATGATTAAAAACCAAGAGGGGGCAGCCCACCCCCTCTTATCTTTTCAAGAAACTATATTTTTAAGAGCATCTTCAATATTAGAATATTTAAATTTAAAAGCAGTTTCCAAAGCTTTTTCTGGAACAACTCGCTGGCCATGAGCAATCACCTCAGCAGCGCCACCTACACCTACAAATAAGCCTGCCTTAGTTCCCATCCCGACCAAAGTCTGCACAAAAGAGGGTCCCACTAAACCAATCTGGGGAAGCCCAATGACTTTCGCCAAACTGTGACTAAATTCTTCATTCGTTACAGGATTAGGGGCTACGGCATTAAGTGCACCTGTTAAATTAGCTTGATTTAATGCATGCAAATAAAGCGCCACTTCATCGTCTAAATGTATCCACGAAAAATATTGTTTCCCGTTTCCAATGAGTGTTCCGCCACCTAATTTAAATGGTAATAAAAGTTTATCGAGTGCTCCACCACCATGCCCCAAAACAACGCCCGTACGAATAACTACAGTTCTTACATGAAAATGTTTCTGAGCAACAAAGGCCTGCTCCTCCCAATCTCTACAAACAAAAGCTAAAAAATCTGATCCAGAAGGAGCTTTCTCATTTAGAATTTCTTGACCACTAGAGCCATAATATCCAATTGCTGAAGATGAAATAAACACCTTAGGACCAGCCCCTGCGCATTTCGCAAAACCTATGGCTTCAACTATTTTTTTAGTGCTTTCAATTCGAGAATCATAGATTAGAGATTTTACGCGATCCGTCCAACGATCCTTAAACAGGGGGTGGCCGCCTAAATTAATCACCGCATCAGATTCGCGTATATCATTGGCAAAATTCGAGTTTCTTCGAACATCACTCACAATCACTTCATGCCCTTCAGACTTGAGTTTTGTCACAAGGGGTTTACCAATGAATCCACTTCCACCGAATACGACTATTTTCATAGTTTTCGTTTATAGCTGATTTAACCGGAAAGCTAAAGAAAGCCATGATATGCTTATCCCGAATTTTAGGAGGTTCATTAATGGAAACTTTAGTAGGTAAAAAAGCCCCATATTTCGAAGGCGAAGCGGCCATTGGTGCTGATTTTAAAAAAATTAATTTAAACGATTTTAAAGGTCGATATCTTTGCTTATTCTTTTATCCCTTAGATTTCACTTTTGTTTGCCCAACTGAATTGCATGCATTTTCTGAACAAATTGAAGAATTTCAAAAAAGAAATTGCGATGTTGTAGCATGCTCCATCGACAGTAAGTTTTCTCATGCCGCTTGGCTCAGAACACCTAAGGCTGAAGGCGGTATTGGTGGCGTTAAATATCCCATCATCGCAGACATTCACAAAACCATTGCTCGCAGTTACGGCACTCTTTTCGAAGAAGCTGGAATTGCATTTAGAGGTTTATTTCTTATTGATAAAAACCAAGTTGTTCAGCACGTCACCTTAAATAATCTTCCCCTAGGAAGAAACGTAGAAGAAGTGATTCGAGTGCTTGACGCTATTCAATATCATGAAGAGTTTGGCGAAGTGTGCCCTGCCAACTGGAAAAAAGGCGATAAAGCGCTTAAAGCATCTAACGAAGGCCTAAAAACCTTTTTCAAATCTTAACAATTAAATAAAAGGAGGCTGCTTCATTTTAAGTCAGCCTCCTTTTATTCATCAAAACTTCACAAATTATTACGCGCGAAATGCCGAAATAGCATAGGTGAAGCTAAAGAATAAAAATTGGGCCAAACATTGGAAGGCACTTCAAGACAGTGTTCTTTCGTTAATGAAAACCCAAGGGCTTCGCCAACATTTAGAACTCGTTTTAGATAAAGCCATGAGCCTCGTTTCATGCGATGCAGGCTCTATTTACTTATACCAAGAACCCAACGAACTCGTTTTTTACGTGATGAAAAACCGAAGTCTAGACTTGGCTCCTACATCGCCCTTTTCCATGCCACTCGACAGCCCCAGCTTAGCTGCGCATGCTTTTCGCAAAGGTGAGGCACTCAACATTAACGACGTTTACGCTATCCCCAAAGGGAGCCCCTTTGTTTTTTCACATCAAATGGACATACGCTTAAAATATCGAAGTCGATCTATGATTTGCTTACCTCTGAAAAACAAAGAGAATAAAATCATAGGTGTTCTACAGCTCATAAATAGAAAAAATGATGATCTTGAAAAATGGCCGAGCCAAAACGAGAAACTCATCAAAAAAATGCCCACGTTTTCTGAAGACGATCAAAACACTTTAGAAGCATTCGCAGGAATTGCGGCAGCAGCAATTGAAAACGCACAGCTCTATGAGGGAATTGAAAATCTATTAAAAAGTTTTGCTAGAGCCAGCGTGCAAGCCATAGAGTCTCGAGATTTAGCCACCCGAGGACACTCCGAAAGAGTCACCATACTCACTTTAGCTTTGGTTAGAAGACTCCACGAAAGTGAACTTGAGAAATTTAAAGATTTCAGAGTGAGTATTGATGAGTTTGAAGAACTTCGACTCGCCACTCTTCTCCACGACTTTGGAAAAATCGCAGTTCCAGAATTCATCTTATCCAAGGAAGAAAAACTCACTCCCATCCAAAAACTACAAATTGAATTAAGATTAGAGCGCTTCAAATCAGCAGCCCTCAAAGACGTCATAGCTGAAGCCGTGAATTCTAAAGATCCGAACATTTTAAACAACATTGAATTTGAAATGAAAAAACTCGAAACTGATTTTGAAAGTGTCGGCAATACCATAAAAACTTTAAGCAAACCCACCATTCTCGACGACGACAAAAGCAAACACTTAGAAGCTCTTGTTCAAAAATCTTTTAAAGGTCCCGACGGACAAACTCAAAAATTACTTCAACCTGAAGAAATTATTGCTCTAAAAATATTAAGAGGTTCACTGAATCAAACTGAAAAGGAATGGATGCAAGCGCACGTCACTTACAGTTATTATTATCTAAGAGAAATTCCCTGGGTGGCTAAGTGGAAAAACATTCCTGAACTCGCATATGGTCACCACGAACTTCTCGATGGAAGCGGATATCCTCGCAAACTCAAGTCAGACGAAATTTCTTTTAAAGTTCGCGCTATGACTATTTGTGATATTTTTGATGCGCTCGTGGCTAACGATCGCTCTTACAAAGCAGCTGTTCCAGTCGAAAGGGCACTCGACATATTAAGAAGTGAGGCTAAAGCAGGAAAACTAGACATAGATTGTCTCAATGTTTTTATTAATGAAAAAGTTTACGAAACGCCTGAATTTCTACAATTACTCAACGGTTTTCCACAAAAGCGCGTCGCTTAAGATTTTTTCCACCACTGCTGATTGTGCTTAAACCAATCTACCATGTGCTCTAATCCGCTCTCCAAACTCCAACGAGCCTTCCATCCAAGCTCTCGTTGCGCCTTAAGAGAATTCATTGAATAGCGCCAATCGTGCCCCTTACGATCACTCACATATTCTATTGAAGTCTCGTCTTTTCCTAAAAGCTCTAAGAGTCTTTTCGCCATATCAATATTCGAGGTTTCACCGAATCCCCCAAAATTATAAACTTCACCCCATTTATTTTGAGCAATAGCCTGAATCACACCATAACAATGGTCTTCAACATGAATCCAATCTCGAACATTTTTACCCGTTCCATAAACAGGTATTTTTTGTCCTTCAAGAAGTCTTGTAATACTCAAGGGAAGGAATTTTTCGGGATATTGATAAGGCCCATAATTATTCGAGCAACGAGTAATGATGGCAGGCAACTTATGAGTGTGTTGATAGGATCTAACAAAACAATCTGCCGCGGCTTTAGAGGCCGAATAAGGCGAATTAGGGGCCATAGGTGTTTCTTCAGAGAAAGACCCCGAATCCCCTAAACTTCCATAAACTTCATCCGTAGAAATTTGCACATAACGAATATTATTTTTTAAAGCTACATCTAAAAGCGAAAGGGTGCCTTCGACATTGGAGCGTAGAAATTCCTGACTCGAAAGAATACTTCTATCCACATGAGATTCTGCCGCAAAATTAACAATGACATCAGGACGAAACTCTAAAGCAAGTCTTTCAACAAGAGCACGATCTGCAATGTCACCTTTTATAAAACCGTGTCTGGAATCAGATTCAATTGGCTTTAAATTCTCAGTCGTGGCCGCATAAGTGAGCGCATCTAAACTTAATATTTTCTCAACTCCAAAAGGTATAGAAAAATCTTTTTGTTTATCGAGAGGCTTACCCAAAAGCATTCTTACAAATGAACTTCCAATAAATCCGGCAGAACCCGTCACTAGCAATTTCATAGAGGTATAATTAAGCCGTCTTGTCTAAAACTGTCGAGTCCTCTATGCTCTAGATAATCATGAAAGGTATCATTCTCGCTGGAGGTTCTGGCACCCGACTTCACCCCCTAACTCGGGTGGTCAGCAAACAATTATTGCCCATTTACGACAAACCCATGATTTATTACCCGCTCTCATCACTCATGTTGGCGGGCATAAGAGAAATTTTAATAATTTCGACTCCTAATGATATCCCACTCTACAAACGCCTCTTCGAAGATGGAAGCAAGTGGGGGCTTGAACTTCAATACAAAATTCAAGAAAGCCCCGATGGACTCGCTCAAGCATTTATTCTGGGTGAAAAATTTATCAATGGCGACAAATCAAGTTTAATTCTAGGAGACAACATTTTTTACGGTCATGGTTGGACGGAGTCACTTCAACGAGGAGCCTCTTTAAAATCTGGGGCCATGGTCTTCGGATATTATGTCAACGATCCTCAACGTTATGGTGTTGTAACTTTTGATAGGCATAAAAAAGTTTTGTCTATCGACGAAAAACCCGCCATTCCTAAATCTAATTATGCGGTTCCCGGAATTTATTTCTACGATGAATCTGTTGTTGAAATCGCAAAATCTTTAAAACCCTCTCCACGGGGTGAGCTTGAAATTACAGACTTAAACAATGTCTACCTCAAACAAAACAAATTAGAAGTTGAGCTCTTGGGCCGAGGCCTAGCATGGCTTGATGCCGGCACGCACGACTCTCTATTGGAAGCCTCTCAATTTATTGCCACTATTGAGAAACGCCAAGGCTTAAAAGTGGGATGCCTTGAAGAAATTGCCTTCAGACAAAACTTTATCGACCGTCAGCAACTTCTGTGGCACGCCGATCAACTTATCAAAACTGATTATGGAACTTATCTCAGGAAACTAGCCGATGAAGCTCATTGAAACTCCTATTGCTGATCTTTTAGTGATTGAACCTAAAGTCTTTGGCGATGAGAGAGGTTTTTTTTTAGAGTCTTTTAATGAAAAAACTTTTCGAGATGCCGGTCTAAACACTCAGTGGGTTCAAGACAATCACTCAAGATCAACAAAAGGAGTTCTGAGAGGCTTGCATTTTCAAAACCCACACTCCCAAATCAAATTAGTTCGAGTGACTCAGGGCGAGGTTTACGACGTTGCCGTCGACTTAAGACCTCAATCTAAAACCTATGGAAATTATTTTGGCATTAATCTTTCTGCTGAAAATAAAAAATGGCTTTATGTACCAAAAGGTTTTGCACATGGATTTTTAGTCTTAAGTGATTTTGCTGATTTTCTTTATAAATGCTCCGACTTTTATTCTCCTGAAAACGATGGAGGCTTGGCCTGGAACGATCCTGATTTAAATATTAACTGGGCCATTAACAATCCCATTGTTTCTGCAAAAGATCAAAAACTACCTCTATTGAAAAATTTAGACATTAAGGAATGGAAATGAAAATTTCTCTTATTATTTCAGTTTACAATAGAGCGGATTTCTTAAAAAAGGTGCTGGCCTCTATAACGCGATTAAATCGCAAGCCCGATGAATTAATCATTGCTGAAGATGGAAAATTCCCTGAAATTGAAAATGCCATTAAAGAGTGGAAAGAAATTTTTAATTTTCCAGTAGTTCACCTCAGCCAAGAAGACAAGGGTAACCGCAAAACCTTAGCCGTCAACAGAGCCGTGGCTCATTCTTCATACCCCTACCTGGTTTTCATTGATGGAGACTGTATTTTGCATAGGGACTTTCTTGCTGAGCACGAAAAGGCTGCCTCTGAAGGTTACTTTTTAACTGGGAGAAGAGTTGAGTTGTCAGAAAAAGCTAGCCGATATCTTGCTCCAGACAGAATTCAAGAAGGCTATCTTGAAGATTTTCCTCTTTACCTTTACATAGACGCTTTATTTGGAAAAACTCATCATCTGGGTCGCTTTTTTAAATGTCCTAAGTGGGCACTCAATTTACTCAAACAAAGCAACGTTCTTGATATCCGTGGTTGCAATCTAAGTCTTTGGAGAAGTGATTTCATGGCTGTGAATGGATATTCCAATGATTTCTCAGGGGCTTACGGAGAAGATTCTGATCTTGAATATCGCCTCAGAAATTACGGTGTAAAAATGAAAAGCGTTAGAGGTAGAGCCCTTCAATACCATCTTTGGCATGCTCAACAAGAGAAAGACCAAGAGAATCAAATTAAATTAACAAAGGTTAAGGTGGCTAGCACCTTTTACACGAGCAATGGTCTTAGAGAAATTGATCAACTCCCTAGCTAAAAATTACAAAGCAGCTCTATGAAAGTCACTCCCTTAAAATGCCCCATATTCAAAGAGGGCTTTAACCTCAATGAATCCATTATTAAAATTCTAAAAAAGAAAAGATCTTTGCCCAAGGAATTTATACTAGTCATCAGCTCTAAAATTGTTTCTCTCTCCGAAAAAAACCTCATCAACCCATCCACTATTTCAAAAGATCACTTAATAAAAAAAGAAGCCGAAATCTATCTTGGCAAAACCACTCACAATGTTCACCTCACCATTAAGCATGGACTGCTTATTCCAAGTGCCGGTATCGATTTATCGAATAGCGAAAATTCACTATACATTTTATTGCCTAAAAACCCCTTTAAAAGTGCCCAAGAAATCTGGAAGTCGCTCATCAAGGAATTTCCCAAAAATAAAATTGGAGTCATTATTTCTGACTCAAGATCTCAGCCTCTAAGAAGAGGAGTCACTGGAGTTTCTTTGGCTCACTTTGGCTTCAATGCTACAAAAAAACTCATTGGGAAAAAGGATTTGTTTGGACGCAAACTAGAAGCCACTTATGTTAATGTAGCCGACGCCCTCAGCAGTGCCGCAGTTCTTTGCATGGGGGAATCCGACGAAGCACAACCCCTCGCCATTATAGATAAGGCTCCCGTTAGATTTTCAAAAAGCTCAAACTCGAATGAAATACTCATAAAAATTAAGGAAGATCTTTTTTTTAATAAGTTATTCAAAAAAAATGAGATTTAGAGCAACTGACGCTTTGTTAATTTATATTTGGAAGGCAACTCTTCTTTAAAGAATTCCTTAGAATCAGCAATGCAATTAAAATAAAAGATATGCCACAAAGCGGCCAACCCATCTTTCCAGGTAATTTTTTTACCCTCTAAATAATTTCTAGGAAAATAGCTAATTGGAATTTCATGCATTCGAACTTTTAACAAAGCCACCTTAGCGGTCACCTCAGGCTCAAATCCAAATCTCATAGATTCCAAATTTATGTTTTTAATGATTTCAGAACGAAAAACTTTGTAACAAGTTTCCATGTCGGACAAGTAAAGTCCGCTTAATAAATTACTAAACATAGTTAAAAGCAAATTCACTAAGTAATGAAAGGTTCTATGAACTTGATGAGCGGATTTTTTAAATCGACTTCCGAAAACAACATCGGCCTTATCTTCTAAAATAGGTTTAACTAAAGCGGGCAACTCTCTATAGTCATACTCAAAGTCGGCATCTTGTATAGCAATGATCTTAGCATTGGCCGCCATAATTCCACGCCGTAAGGCCGCTCCTTTGCCCATATTTTCTTCTTGCTTAAGCCTTATAACGGAATGTTTAAAATTGAAGGAATTTAAAATCTCGAAGGACTTATCTTTTGAGGAATCATCAACAAAAACAAATTCTGTTTCACATCCGTAGTCAAAGGAATCAATTCTAGTTAGAAAATCATTAAGATGATTCGCTTCGTTATAAATAGGGATGATTAAACTTAAAGTGACCAACTGTATTTAAACTAAAACCTTGTGCGCTAATTCTCAAGTCTGAGAAGTTTTTTCATGAACATTTTTTAATAAAAGCCATAATAATGGCAAAGTTTGCCATAATGCCCTACCCGCCCCCGTCAAAATGACTTCTTTATACCCAAAACGGTAACGAGCATAAGCCAAAGGGATCATAACAAGCACCATCAACAACGGAAGATAAACTTTCCAAGAAATTATTCTAATAGAGCGCGCAAAAACATAAATCAACCATATCGGCCCCAAGCCCCACAAGGCGGGTCTAAAAAAGACATCCGCATAATAGCCCAATATTTGAGGTAATAATTTTGTATAAAAACTCAATTCAAACAATCTAGATAGAAGTGGGAAATAAAATTCTTTTGATTCAAATTTATGCGAATTAAAAATGACTATTGAAATAGCCAAAATTGCTAAAATCCAAAAGCTTCTTTGTTTAGACATGAAAATGCTTTTCAAATTATTAAAATTTATTATATGGAAAGTCACGGCCAAAGCCCCCAATTGAAAAAAGGCTTCTTGCTTCAAAAAGCATCCTAAAAAAAATGCCATCCCGGCTAAAAAATTTCTACGGGTCTGCAAAAATAGCAGCATAAAAAGTCCAAAAAGCACAACCCATATATCGGCATACAATCGAAACATAAAGGTTCCCGACGTAGGAACAAAAGCAAAAAGAATCCATGCGAAGAGTGGGCAAGTCGGCCAAATTAAAAAGAGTAAATAGGCACACAAAACCCAGACTATGACTTGCAAAATAATTAAGGGAAGAGGGTTGGGCGAAGCCACTAGCTTCATCAAGGAAAAATAAAAGACCGACAAAAGCCAAGGATAATGATGATGCTCAATGTTGGCAAAAGACCTCACAAAAGCTGAATCATTAATGGCGCGTAACAATCCAGGCCATGAGGTATCTTGAGACTGAAAATAAAGTGCCACTGCTCTTCCATACCAAATCGAATAAGCATCCCAACCTAAATCCCATATTTTTTTAGGCGATCCCCAAATGTCCTGAGCCGGACATTCAGCCGCCAAAACTTCTTGATCAAATTTTTTAACTTGGTCGGCAGACGCCTGCCGACATTTTAAAGTTTCACCATAAGCCAAATTAGGCTGCGCAAAGACAAATCTCTTCACATGATAATAACGACAATCCATATCTAAAAGCTCTCTATGAGTTTTAAAATAGCAAGTGTTACGTTCCCAAACGTTTAGATCTACAATTTCTCGGTTTTGAAATATAAAAAAAACAAAATGCCCAAGAGTGATCAACAATAGAATATTTTTCCAACGCTGTTTAACTAACTCTATTAATTTTTTCACTTTTTTTTACATTATAACAGTCACACTGATTAATCATTCCCTAGACAGCAGAGAACTCTAATCGCTGACGCTTAAGATCAGCTTCGTGCTGATCCAATAAAGATACTTTCATTCCTAAACCTTCAAGCACATTTTGAAAATGTCTATTACAAGCATAAGAAAGCCCCAAGACATTGGGGGTCCAAAGTTTTGAAGATAAAGTTAATGACTCCTCGGAATAGCCATCTGAATTGACACTAAAACCGAAGGGATCGTGATACCAATTATCAACAGGCTTAGCCTGGGCTACAGCCTCTTCTAAACTAGAATAAACTTTGGGAAGGCAATTTTCTAAATATAAATTCCATTGAGCTTCATCAAGGCTATAAGCTCTTTGATTAAAAAACTCTGAGACCCTTTGGAAACTTTGCTTCCAGCGAACTAAGCCCAATTCGAAGGCCCTAAGATCTTTTTCAATAGCCCAATATTCCAGTGTAATTCCTAAAGCCGCAGCAGCACTGACCGTAAATAACCAATTAGTCCCCAGGCCCAAACCAAACTCAGCAACACTGAGGGTTTTTAAGCCTTTAGTCTGAGCCCTTTTGATGACTGGCTCCACAAAAACACTCCAAGATTCACTAAAGGCCCCTTTATAAGAGCGAAAAGGTTCACCCAATAAATTACTCCAGAGTGTTGGCGAGTTATCTCGGGTTTGAATCCATACAAAGTCTTCCACGGAGCAGCATTATTGCCTTGAAATGGAGGCGCTTTCAAGCCAAAGAGTTCTATTATGCCTTCAATCCCACGCAAACGCTGGAATTACTTTAAAGACAGGCTCATCGAGAGATTCGGTGAGATTGTTTATAAAATAGGTGTCGACGCGGGTTTTGATTGCCCCAACCGAGATGGGACCAAAGCCTATGGAGGCTGCGCCTACTGCTCGCAGCAAGGTTCTTTTTCACCTCAGCAAGACCCTAAAAGCAATATTCAACAACAACTTGAAAAAGGAATTTGGTTTACTCAAAAAAGATATGGAGCTGAAAAATTTATAGTTTATTTTCAAGCTTTCACAAACACTTACGCCGATCCAGACACCTTAAGACAGCGCTATCAGTCTGCACTCATTGATCCAAGAATAGTCGGCATGAGCATTGCCACTCGCCCAGATTGTATCAATTCTGAAAACATAAAAGTCTTGAAAGAGTTTCAAGAAAAACTTCCATTTTTCACTGTGGAACTTGGTCTTCAAAGTGCCCATCAAAACGAATTATCATGGGTCAATCGACAAGAAACTTTAGAAGATTATAAAATGGCTATGAAGCTTCTCATTGAATCTAAAATTCCTGTCATCAGCCACATCATCTTAGGTTTCCCTGAAGAAACATTTCAAGACATGCTCGACACCGTGAAGATTGCCCAGGAATGCGGGAGTTACGGACTAAAATTACAAATGTTGCATGTTATTCGAGGAACTAAACTCGCGCACATGTACGACAAAAATCCATTCAAATTAATGTCCCAAGACGAATATCTAGAATTAATCGTGGAGCTCATTCAGCATATAGACCCCAAAGTAGAATTGCATAGAATCACTGGTGAGACCGAAGAAAAATCTCTAGTGGCTCCCGAATGGGTTCGCCACAAAACCCGCATCTTCGATGCCTTCGACAATATTTTGGCGACTCGTGATTTGTGGCAGGGAAAAAAATGGGGCGTCAAAAACACAACACCTGATACAAACATTTTAAGACTCTAAATTTAAAGAATTTTTGCATTTAAATAAAACTGAAAATTGATCATTAAGACTTTGATTTCCTTAACATTAAATAAACATTTAAAAAGCACAAGTTTTCGATAAATCATCCGAAACGTCAAAGGTGGACGACTTTGAATTAGAAATTAAAAAAACTTTTTTAGAGGAAAGTGAAGGTTTGCTTGTAGAAGCAGAAAACGCCTTCATGGCACTCGATGGTGGTGAATTTAATGAAGAGGTTATATCAAAACTCTTCAGAGCTGCACACTCATTCAAGGGTGGAGCCAGAGCCGTTGGATTCATCCAACTTGCAGACTTTGCTCACAAACTTGAAGATGCCATAAACCTTCTTAAAACTCGCGAAATAGAAGCCACTCGCAAGGTTTGCACTCTATTTTTAGAGTCTATGGACGTATTAAAAATATATGTCGAAGGTTTAAAAAGAGATCTCAATTTTACACACGACTCTTCTAGCACTGAAGCCAAACTCAAAGACATTAGAAACCTCAAAGATACTTCTGACGCCTCGAAAAGCGAAGATGAATCTAATAGCTCCGTTGTAAACGCCCCCAAAAACACTCCCGCCGTACCGAATGTTAAAAGCACAAACAAAGGCGACGACGAAGGCATACGAGTGGGTCTTAAAAAACTCGATGAACTTTTAAATATTGTAGGGGAGTTAGTTGTTAACCAATCGATGATGACTCAACATCGAATTGGCGACACTTTAACCACTCAACACTCCAAACAAACTTTGTCGTATCTCGACAAACTCGTTAATGAAATTCAGCATGTATCACTTTCGCTGAGAATGCTCCCATTAAAACCCACTTTTCAAAAGATGCGAAGAATTGTTCGCGACGTATCCAGCTCTCTCGATAGAGATGTTGAATTTATTGCTGAAGGTGAAGAAGTTGAACTCGACAAAACTATTATCGATCAAATTGTCGACCCCTTAACTCACATGGTTCGAAATGCTGTCGATCATGGAATTGAAAACAAAGAAGAAAGAGTTGCTTCTGGAAAAAATCCCCAAGCCAAAGTTTGGCTTAAGGCGATACAACAAGAAGATCGAATTGCCATCGTTATTAAAGACGACGGCAAAGGATTAGATCGCAATAAACTCTTAAAGAAAGCCATCGAAAAAGGTATCGTTAAAGAAGGTGCTGAAATGCAAGATTCAGAAATATATAATCTGATTTTTGCTGCAGGATTTTCGACTAAAGAAGTGGTCACTGATTTTAGTGGTCGCGGCGTAGGAATGGACGTTGTTCGAAAAGCCATTGAAGATCTCAAAGGCAATGTTCAAATTAAAACAGAGCTTGGCAAAGGAACTGAATTTATTATTTCACTTCCTCTCTCACTTTCCATTATTTCTGGAATGGTAATTTCTGTAGACACAAGAAAATATGTAGTGCCCGTTACTCAGCTCGTTGAAACCATTGAATACAGAAAACTTAATATCGAAAGTACGCAAGGAAAAGGTCGAATGGTTTACCTTCGCGGTGAAGTGATGCCCGTAATGTCGCTCAGTCATATTCTTCACTCTACGAGAGTCAAAACGGATGCAGACACAAAACAGAAATTAGGCTTAGTCGCCATATCTAATGGAAAAAAGGTTTCATTTGAAATTGATGAAATACTTGGTCAACAACAAATTGTTTTAAAAAAACTTGGATCAGAAATTCAAGGTGTGCCCGGCCTAGTGGCTGGCGCCATCCTTGCTAATGGGGAACCCGGAATGGTGATAAGTCTTTATGACTTTATTTCCAAGATGGGAGGAGGACGCAATGCAGCCGCATGAAATGACAGCCGACGACAACAGTGACAAATTTCTTATTTTCAATTTAGGTGGAGAGCAATACGGGGCTAGCCTGACTTCTATTAAAGAAGTCATCAAGGTTGGAGATGTTAAAGCCGTACCTCACATGAAAAATCACTTCAAAGGAATCATGAACCTCAGAGGTCAAATCATAGGTGTCATTGATTTAAGAGAGAAATTTGATCTCAAGAAAGCTCCAGGTCAGGGCCTTATTTTAGTCGTCGAGCACGAGGCTGGACTCATTGGAGCCATTGTTGATGAATTAGAAAGCGTTCACAGCTTTACTACAGAGCAAATTGAAAAAAATCCAATGATTGAAACCAAAATCCCATTAAGCTTTTTAGTGGGAGTGGCTCAGAAACAAAATCGACTTGTAAATTTAATAGATATCGCCGGCACTTTGAGTGCCGAAGATTATAGAACTTTAAAGAGTGCAGCATAGAGGGGTATGAAGATGAACTTTTCTTTTAGAACAAAACTACAACTTTTAATTGGCGGATTTTCTGCATTAGCTTTATTAGCCTTTTCTACTATGGCCATTAGAGGTCATTACGCACTTGACAACGAAAAAATGAATTTAAGTTCAGCGGCTGTCGACGGACTTATAGATAAAGTTGATCGTAACTTATTTGAACGATACGGAGATGTTCAAGCTTTTGCACTAAGCGAACCCGCAAGATCGATGGACGCCAAAAGAATTACGGCCTTCATGAACGACATGATTCCTGCATATGCGCCTATATATGACATCATGATGGTTGTAGACCCCAAAGGTAAAGTTGTTGCCACTAACACAAACGATAAAAACGGAAAAGAACTCAAAGCAGATCCTCTTTACGATAAAGACTATAGCTCTGCTGAATGGTTTAAAAAGGCCATCAATGGAGAAATAAAAGCCGGTACAGCATTAATTGAAGATTTGCATATTGATTCCGATATTGCTCCTCTTGTCGGAACCGATGGTAAAGTGATGAATTTCACGGCACCTATTGTTGATAAAAAATCTGGAAAAATTCTAGGCGTGTGGACAAATCGAGTCAGCTGGAAAGACGTCGTTGAAAACATTTACAAAGAAGAACTTCAAAAAATAACTAAAGGTAGAATTAGTAAAGTGTTTCCTTTCCTCATAAGCGCCAATGGAACTTATCTTATCCACCCAAATCCAGATATGATTTTTAAAGAAGCCAAAGGCCTAGACTTAAATCCTGGAGTTATTAAACACGAAGATACTTTTGAAGATTTTAGTGGGATTGTATTTCAAGCCACTGCAGATTCTAAGGGTTATTCGATTTATCCGGGTATTAAATGGAAAGCCATATTAGAAATTCCTGAAACTGATTCAGCTCGTTCCTTTAATAAGGCACTTGGAATTTTTGCTGCGATATTCTTAATTGGTTTCAATTTCTTTTTGATGTGGTTTACAAATAAAAGCTCACTGACTCTTGAAGCGGTTTTGGAAAGTCTTACGCAAAGATTTCAATCCATTAATCAAGTTTGCGGTGAATTTAAAATTTACTCATCAAAACTAGCTGAAGCCACCACACAGCAAGCCGCGGCCATTGAAGAAACCGTTGCCTCTATGGAAGAAATGACTTCAATGATATCTCAAACAGCTACCAATTCTTCAAGCTCTCTAGATATTAGCTCTCAAGGGTTGGAAGAAGCCAATAAAGGTCGAGAAGTTATTGTTAAAATGACAAATTCGATGGGAGAAATACAAGCCTCTAACTCTCAACTTCAAGACATCGTAAAATTGATTGAAGAAATTCAAAACAAAACAAAAGTAATTAACGACATCGTATTTGAAACACGCCTTCTAGCATTTAACGCAAGCATTGAAGCTGCAAGAGCCGGCGTTCATGGTAAAGGTTTTGCAGTGGTCGCCGAAGAAGTTGGAAAACTCGCATCTATGTCGGGTAAAGCAGCCGATGAAATCCGCAATCTTCTTGAAACTTCTACCTCACGAGTTGGAAAGGTTGTAAGCTCAACCTCTGAAAGAGTTTCACAAGCGCAAGGAATCTCTTCAGATTGTGAAAGTACATTTAACTCTGTGGGCTCTTATTTAGACAGAATTAGCAATGCGGTAAAAAGTATCGCGTCTGCCACTAAGGAACAAGAAGTTGGAGTACGCCAAACCAATAAAGCCATGCAAGAAATGGATAGAGCTACACAATCCACTGCTCAAAGCGCTGATTTTCTAGAAAGACAATCTCAAGTGCTTAGCAGCAACGCTGAAGAGCTTAACAAAAACATTGGTATCCTTGAAAGCTTTGTACATGGTGCTAAAACTTCTTTGAATACAAAAACTTTCAAAAACAATAGTTCTTCAAGCCATCAAACACAAAATAATAGCAAAGTTGAAGAGTTCATTTCTAAAAAGTCTCAAAGTCACTCAACTAAGCAAAGCAGTCATTCAACGCCTGCCGTTAAAACCAGTACTTTAACTGAAAAAACTATACCAGAATCTCAACCTGAAACATCATCATCGAGCAATGTTGTAACCCGTGGTGACTCTCGATGGAGAAAAGTTGCATAAGAAAAAGAGGCATATATGACTATAGCAAAACGACTTTACCTATTTAGCGGAATAATACTTGGAATTATCCTACTCATTGGGGCAATAGAACTCTTCTTTATAGAAAAGGTAAAAGAAGACTATTCAAAAACTGTTGAAGTTATTATGCCTGCACAGCAGCTACTTATAGTCGCAGATATGTTTCATGACGGCATTAAAGGTAACACCATGCAAGCCCTTTATTACACCGAGATAGGTAATAAGGAAAAAGCTGCCGAAGCAGAAAAAGAGGCTCTCACAATGACAAAGGAAATTCGTGAGCAAATTAAAAATGTCGATGAAGCCAATATCTCACCGGAAATAGAAGAAGCTGTTAAAAAAGTATTTCCCGATATTGAAGAATATTCAAAAGCAGCTGAATCAATACTTGAAAAAACTCATCATGAGAAAATTAAAGAAAACAGTCCTGAATTAGCAACTCTTTTAGGAAAATTTGAAACCCTTGAAGAGAGCTTAGGAAAACTTCGTGAAATGTTTGATAGCTATTCACAAAAGGAACTTGAAAAAGGAAAAAGCGAATCTAACATGGGGGTCTTGGCCACCATTCTCATTGCTTGTTTAAGTTTGATTTTTGTAGGATTTTTCTCTTGGTTCAATGTTCGCTTTATTTCAGGAAATCTTTCAAAAATACAAGGTACACTGTCTACTGAATATACAAATTTAATGACTTCTCTTGATCAAGTTCGAAAAGCATCACATCAATTCTCTGAAGCTACAACACAACAAGCCGCCGCAATCGAAGAAACAGTAGCTTCCATGGAAGAAATGACTTCTATGATAAGCCAGACGAGTAAAAACTCTGAAGATTCAAAAGAAATTGCTCAAAATGGCCGCGATGAAGGCCAAAAAGGAAATGAAGTTGTTGGAAAACTCACAGGTGCCATGGGTGAAATTCACCAAGCCAATGAACAACTTCAAGACATTGTGAAACTCATTGAGGAAATCAAAAATAAAACCAAAGTCATCAACGACATCGTATTTGAAACAAGATTACTCGCATTCAATGCGAGCATTGAAGCCGCTCGTGCAGGCGTGCACGGTAAAGGCTTCTCTGTCGTTGCAGAAGAGGTCGGCAAACTGGCCTCAATGTCTGGTAAAGCTGCTGATGAAATTAGAACTCTTCTTGAAGATTCTACATCACAAGTTACAAAAGTTGTCGGTAGCACTGGAGAAAGAGTGAATGTGGGTCGTAGAATTGCTGAAGAATGTGCGGAATCATTTAAAAATGTGGGTGAATCACTCGAGAAAATCACCAGCTCTGTTCAATCTATTAGCGCTGCTACAAAAGAGCAAAGCGTAGGTGTTGGTCAAACCAATAAAGCTATGCAAGAGCTAGATCACGTCACTCAAAAAAGCGCCCGCAATGCCTCATTGCTATCGCAGCAAAGTGACGAATTGGCTTCAAGCGCAGATAAGTTACATTCAGCCATGGAAAGTCTCAACGAACTTATCACTGGAAGCAAAGTTCTAGACCGTAACCATAAGTATGGCGGAGACGGAACCGGAATGGCACATTCTAGTGTTTCAAACTTTGAAAAATCTTCGTTTAAGAGAGCTGCGTAAATTCGAGGGTACATGAAATTTAAAAACGTACTTGTTATAGAAGATGAACCTGAGCTTAACCAACTAGTCAGTGAAGAATTGATGGAGTCTGGTTTTAACGTTCAGTTTGCGCTCGACACTTTTAAAGCTGAAAAAATTTTAGATGAAAATAAAATTGACCTTGTTGTTTCAGACAACCATATACCAGGACGTACAGGAATTGCATTTTTCGAACACTATAAAGCCAAAAATCCAAACTGCCCAAACTGGGTTTTTATGTCGGCCGATGGAACGCCTGAGTTTATAGAAAAGGCCATTAAACTAGGAGCTATCGATTTTTTACAAAAGCCATTTAAAAGTAGCGATCTGATGGCTGCCATTTCACGAATCAACGACCGAGAAGAAGACCCACTCCATGAAATTATGCATATCGTACAGTCGATTGCGGGTATTCAACTTGGAAAAGATAAAATTTTGCTCGCTGAAACACGTATCATGAGGAGAGCCCGTATGTTAGGTCTCAGCACTATAAAAGAATATTTAAAACTTTTTAAAGAAAATCGCTCTGAAGAAGTCAAAGAAATTGTTTCAATAATGACCACACATACGACCGAGTTTTTTAGAGAACCCGATCACTTCGATTATCTTTTTGATAAAGTCTATCCAAATTTAGTAAATCAAAAGGAACCTATCACCTTTTGGTCTGCAGCATGCTCTTCTGGAGAAGAGCTTTATTCTTTAGCTATTTCATTTTTTGAGTATGCTAGAGAAAAAGGTATCCCCAGAGAAAAACTTCCCAAAGTTAAATTTGTTGGAACTGATATTGATTTTGCAAGTTGCGATAAAGCTAGAAAAGGTATTTACCACAAAAGTTTAGTAGATAAGATTCACCCAAACATTCAAAAAATCTACTTTGAATTTGGAACCGGCGACTTAGCTGAACTTGTTAAAGTTCAAGATTATATCGTTGAACTTTGTCAATTCGAGCAAGGAAATTTACTCTCGCCAGAGCTACCAGTAAAAAACGTTGATATTATTTTTTTAAGAAACGTTTTAATTTATTTCAAAGGACCCGACATCGAAACAATTGCCAAGAAAATGGAGCGCGCCCTCAGCCCCAGAGGCATATTATTTCTAGGTCACTCTGAATCTTTGAGTAACCTTAAGAGTAATTTTGGCTCTGTTGGTAATTCTATATATAAAACTCGTGATGCGATTAAAAAGGAAAGCGAAGCCAAATCTCTTTCGCTCAAACAGGGTAGCAGTAACGTCACAAAACTCCCCGAGAAAAAGAAATCCGTTTTCATTATCGACGATTCAAGCACTGTCCGATTGATGTTGAAAAAGATTTTATCGTCTGAGCATGGATTTGAAGTGATTGGAGAAGCTGAGAACCCCGTAGAAGCTGAAGAAAAATTGAAAAAACTAAAACCCGACCTCATCACGCTCGACATTCACATGCCTAAAATGGACGGGATCACTTATCTTGAATCCATTAAAAATCGAAAAAACCCTCCTATTGTTATGATCAGCTCCATCAACTACGACGATGCTGTTTCTTCTTTAAAATGTTTTGAACTTGGGGCCGTAGATTACATTGAGAAGCCCAATGGACTAAATCTTGAAGCTGAATCTGAAAGAATTCGCGAAGTGCTTCGAGGTGCTTGCAACTCAAAACAAATAGAAAGCTTTCGCACCACTTCAACACCAGGGGTGGATGGCTTCTCGTCTTCAGTGGGTACAGATTGTTTAATTGCTCTTGGCGCTTCTACTGGAGGAGTTGAAGCTCTCACTCAAGTCTTGTCGCAGTTTCCTGAAAAAAGCCCCCCCATTGTTATCACACAACACATGCCTCAACATTTCACAGAAGCTTTCGCTAAGAGACTTTCTTCACTCTGTAAAATTAAAGTCACCGAAGGAAAAGACGGCGAAAAAGTCGAAGCTTCTCATGCTTACATTGCACCCGGCGGTAAACAAATGAAAATTGTAGAACAAGTTGGAGCCTTAGTTTTAAAAGTTACTGACGATGCTCCCGTAAATCGTCACAAACCTAGCGTAGATTATCTTTTTGATTCCGTTTGTGCGCTCAGCAAAAGTTATCGCGTTTCAGCAGCCCTACTCACAGGAATGGGAGCTGATGGTGCGAGAGGTCTTAAAAAATTAAAAGATTGCGGTGTTCATACTATTGCCCAAAACGAAGAAACTTGTGTCGTTTTTGGTATGCCCAAAGAAGCCATCGCATTGGGCGGCGCATGCGAGGTCCTGCCCTTACCCAGTGTTTCCTATCACCTATTCCAAGCCTTCAAACGCAAGGTCAAATCCGCTGCGTAAATTAATTGTGCGCGAGGAAACGGGCCTGGGAAGTAGTTGAAAATCTTGGTTTTGATAGTGAAAAATTTCATTTTTGTTATGCAAAAGCTCTAGATCTATTAAATGGACTCATATCGTTGAAGTGAATTGACCAATCTAGAGGTAGATGATTGAGCTTAGGTGCCACTATTCTAGGTCCAAAGAACTCACTAAACTTAAGTAGCTTGCTGGTTAGTCCTAAATGCATGGCCGGACTATCGGTGTGTGCCTTTTGATTGCCTTCATGTTTTTTTACAAACTGTGGCTTCATGTAATTCTTGTAACAAATATAAAGTACATATTTATGAAACATCCTGGATGCCTTCTTTGAAAAGCATATCGTCTCACGGCTAAAGGCCGCCAC
>JAGNHS010000021.1 GCA_018001635.1 Pseudomonadota bacterium
CCTATAATCGATATTGTGGGAAAATATGTATTTTTAGAGGGTTTAGTACTTGGGCTCGCAGGAACAGAAATAGTTGTCGGTTTATCTAAAAAAGCAGAAGAGGATAAAATCATTAGAAAATTTGTTAAAAAAGGATTTAACGTAGCCGCAAAAGCTGCCCGCGTTTACCTCATCACAGATGCTGCCACTAAAATAGTTCTACGCTTTCAAGATTTAGACCCTACAATAAACGCACTACCAGGCGCCGCTGGCTGGGCTCTTCGCGAATCACAAGAATTAGCCCTCGAAGCTCCTGAAAGAATTCGCAGAATTCCATCTCAAGCTCATGATGCTAGCAAAAATACTATTAAACAATTTCAAGGCAAAGTGAACGAATAAAGAAAGTGAATAGAAAAATATATATGAAAAACTTATCCAAACTCTTAGCCATCACTCTCACGACATCTTCAATTCTTGGATATAGCCAAGGACAAGATGGACCAGGAAAACTCAGTAACGAAGAACGTGCTGCCCAAGAAGCTCAACGCCAGAAAGATTTAGCTAACCCCGATGTAGAAGTTGTAAAATTAACAGATCATTTTAAAAGCGCACCTGACTCTAAATTATCCTCTCAAGATAAAGCAGAAATTTTTGCAGGTGTTAGCGGAGAAATCATCGCTGGATGGGCCATTCCAACTCTTGTAGTCAATTTAAGCAAAGCAAAAGATGGCGACAAAATAATAAATAAATTAGCGAAAAAAGGATTCAGAGTTACAGCAAAAGCAGCAAGAGTCTATTTCATCACCGATGGCGTAACAAAAATCTTTATAAGATTTCAAGAATTAGATCCCACAATCACCGCTCTACCTGGAGCCACCGCTTGGGCAGTGCGTGAAGCACATGAATTCGCACTTGAAGCTCCCGAGCGAGCCAAGAGAATTCCCGGAGCCGTTCATGAATCCGTAAATGGCGTCATTAAATCCGTCAAAGGCCAAGCCAACGAATAGCCAAAAAGCGCCTAGCGACTTTTTAGCATCGCCCCCCACCCTAAAAACATTCTAAAATTGCACCTGTGGTCAAAAGGTGGGGGGCGATGCTAAAAAGTCGCTAGGCGCCTTATGAAACATCTTCACGATAACGAAATTGTTGATCCAAAAAAACTAAAAACTTACGATTCTAGAAAAGCTCAAATCAAAAATTTTAGCGAATACGAAAAACTCTATAAACAATCCATCAAAAATCCTGAGGCTTTTTGGAATAAAATTGCCAAGACTCATCTCAGTTGGTTTAAAAGTTGGTCAAAAACTTACTCCGGTAATTTTTCAAAAGCAGAGAACAATTGGTTTAAAGGTGCAAAACTCAACCTCTGCTACAATGCTCTTGATCGCCACTTAAAGAAAAACAAAAATAAAATTGCACTTCATTGGGTGGCCGATAACCCCAATGAAAAACGAAGTCTCAGCTACCAAGAACTCTTTGAACTCACCCAAAAAATTTCTTGGATCCTCAAACGTGAGGGCTTGAAAAAGGGAGACAGAGTCACCCTTTACATGCCCATGATTCCAGAACTCGTCGCCAGCGTTTTAGCATGCGCTCGTCTAGGCCTTGTTCACTCCGTGATTTTCGGAGGATTTAGTCCAAACTCTATTCGAGATAGACTTCACGATGCCGATTCTAAATTTGTGATTACAGCCGATTGTGGATTTCGTGGCGGAAAAATCATAGAACTCAAAAAAAATGTTGACGAAGCCCTAAAAGAATCTCCAGACGTTAAAAGAGTTTTAGTTTTTAAAAGAAACACGACTAGCTCTGTGTCTATGCAAAGCAAAAGAGATTTCTTTTTTGATGAAGTAAAATTTCCAAAAAAAATCAACATTGCGCCCGTTAAACTTTCCGCAGAAGACCCTCTCTTTATACTCTACACTTCAGGCTCTACTGGAAAACCCAAAGGCGTACTTCACACTCAAGGTGGTTATGGAGTTTACACAGCTTACACATTTAAAATACTTTTTGATTATCAACCCAATGATGTTTTCTTTTGCACCGCCGATGTGGGTTGGATCACTGGACATAGCTACTTAACTTACGGCCCTCTCATAAATGCCGCCACGTGCGTGATGTTTGAAGGTATTCCTACACATCCCGACGGGGGACGCTATTGGGACATCATAGATCAATACAAAGTTACAAGTTTTTACACTTCACCCACCGCTCTTCGTTCTCTCATGAGATTAGGTGATGAGATTCCTAAAAAGTATAATTTAAAAACTTTGCGACTCTTAGGCTCTGTAGGTGAGCCCATCAACCCAGAAGCTTGGCGATGGTATTTTAAAAACATTGGCCGCAATCGCTGTCCGATCATTGATACCTGGTGGCAAACTGAAACTGGTGGTGTTTTGATTTCACCTTTACCGCGAGCCACACCCATGAAACCTGGCTCTGGAACTCTCCCTTTTTTTGGTATCGAAGCCGCAATCCTCAATGAAAAAGGTGAAGAAATTAAAGACACCGAATGTGAAGGATTATTAGCGATTAAAAAACCATGGCCCTCCATCATGCGAGGAGTCTACAACAATCCAACACGTTTTTATGAAAGTTATTTCAAAGCTTTTCCTGGCTATTATTTTACAGGTGATGCCGCTCGAAGAGATAAAGATGGTTACTACTGGATTACAGGCCGAGTCGACGATGTCCTCAATGTGTCTGGTCACCGACTCAGCACCGCTGAAATCGAATCTGCATTAGTTCTCAATCATAAAGTGGCCGAAGCCGCCGTTGTAGGCTACCCACACGACATCAAGGGACAAGGTGTTTATTGCTTTGTAACACTCAAAGAAGGAATCCAAGGCAACGCCTCTTTGGTCGACGAACTCAGAGCTAATGTTGCTAAAGAAATCGGTGCCATTGCCAAACCCGACATCATACAATGGGCCCCCGCATTACCTAAAACTCGTAGCGGTAAAATCATGCGTCGAATTTTACGAAAAATTGCTTCAAAAGAATTTGAAACACTGGGAGACACAAGCACGCTGGCCGACCCCTCCGTGGTGGACTCGCTTATTAAAGGCGTCTAATCTGTTGGCATGAATCTTATTATTCGCGCACGGGGAGTGCAGAGAGCCATACGAAACGTAGGACGAGTGCGCGAAATGGTGGCGGTCATGAGCCGCTTTGGATTCGATGTTTTTATCGATCGACTACGCCTCACACAATTTAAAAGTCGAGATATGTCCATGTCCTCTGGCGACACTCGAAAACTTCCCATCGAAGCCAGAGTGCGTCTGCTCTGTGAAAATTTAGGTCCCACCTTTATAAAAATTGGGCAAATACTTTCGGGCCGCCCTGATATCATTCCTCAAAGTTTTATTGATGAACTTTCTAAGCTCCAAGATCAAGTCACCCCACTCCCATTCGAGCAAATTAAGCAAAGTATCGAGTTCGAATTAAAAAAAGATCTCACACTACTTTATAAAAACATCGACAAAGAGCCTCTCGCTACTGCCAGCATTGCCCAAGTCCACAAAGCACAAACATTAGACGGTCAAGAAGTTGTTGTTAAAGTTCGAAAACCTCAAGTTAAACAACTCATCGAACGCGATTTAGACATACTCGAATGGATGGCTGAAGTTGCCGAAAAATCTTTTCGTGAACTCAAACCCTTCAGAATTCCATTTTTAGTTTCAGAATTAAAAAAATCTCTTCTCAAAGAAGCTGATTTCCAACAAGAAGCCATTGTCTTAAAACGTTTCGCAGAAAACTTTAAAGACTCTGATTTTCTAGTCATTCCCAAAGTCCACGATGATTTATCTTCTCAAGCTGTTCTCACCATGGAAAGACTCGAAGGAGTTAAGCTCTCCGACATTCAAGGCCTTAACCAAATGGGAATCAATCCTTCCGAAATTCTTCGTAAAGGAATCGAATGTTTTAACAAATCCATTTTCGTATATGGTCTTTTCCACGCCGATCCACATGGTGGAAATATACTCGTGCTCCGCGATGGCCGAATGGGGCTCATCGATTTTGGCTCTGCAGCTTGGCTCAGTGAACGATCAAGACGCGCCCTCATCAACATGTTTTTGGCGCTTATCCAAGAAGATTACGAAGCCCTCGTTTATGAATATATTTTACTAAGTCCCGCCGACATGGGTTCACGATCGAGTTCTAGAGTGGATTCCATTCAGGTTGAGATTGCAGCACTTTTTGCCCCTTATAGAGGACTCCCATTAAAAGATGTTCCCGCCGGAAAATTGCTTTTCGAGGCCACACGAATAGCGTTCGACCATAAAATCGTTTTGCCTCAAGATTTAATATTAGTTTTTAAAAGTATTATGACCCTCGAAGGAATCGGTCGTAGTTTGGATCCTAATTTTGACTTGTTGAGTTCAGCGAATAGTTTTTCGAAAACTTTTTTGAAAGATTTATTCTCAATAGAAAAGCTGGGCAAAGAAACCCTTGGTATTCTGCGCGACGTAGGACGCTTTTCAAAGTGGGCGCCTCGCCAATTTTCAGAAGTGCTCCGCCAAATTGAAGACGGACAACTTCAAATAAACGTAGAGATGCGTTCAATGGATCGCATCCTAAAAGTACAAAGGCAATCCTCTACAAAAATTGCTCTCAGTATTTTCACTTCAATGGCACTACTCTGCGCCACCGCAGCTCACATCTCAGGCGCTTTCGCACTTTGGATGGAACTCACCCTTTGGGGAGTGTCTGCTGTTCTCGGACTCATCCTCTTGAGGTTTCTGCTATTTCCTGCGCAATCGCGCTCAAAATAGCGGGCTAGCTCCCCTTTTAAAAAGAGCCAGCCCTACCTCCCAGGAAGAGAGTTCACGTGAAGCCTTTAAACTTCAGTTACTCTCTAGGTTGTAGCCGAAAACTCCTCTTATTGGTTGATCAGCTTGAGAGCCAAACCTGTGGTTTGGTTCGCTTGCTGCAACACTGCTGTACCAGCGTTCAACATAATATTGTTACGCGCTAATTCAGCGGATTCCACGGCAATATCCGCGTCACGAATACGCGAATTTGCAGAAGAGAGGTTTTCAACAGACACACCTAGGTTGTTAATGGTGGACT
Source organism: Pseudomonadota bacterium (assembly GCA_018001635.1). Classification (GTDB taxonomy): domain Bacteria; phylum Bdellovibrionota; class UBA2428; order UBA2428; family UBA2428; genus JAGNHS01. The sequence continues at coordinate 5,053 of JAGNHS010000021.1, forward strand.
GTAGACGGTTTTGCAAAGCTCCAAAATCTGCTCGAGTAGACGCCACTTTGTTAATCGCATTATCTACCATCGCAAGAGATTGTTGAGCCATTTTCTTACCTGCCAGACTTTGTCCAGAAAGTCCTAGAGCATTTACTGTCGAATCTGCTTTTGTACCGTCAAATACGATACGGTCAATTCCATCCATGTTACGAATACCCACTTGGATATCGTAAACTTTTCCAGAACCGTTAAGCAGTTTAGTTTGGTTAAATTCAGTTGCGTTCGCAATACGATCTATTTCCTGAAGCAGCTGTTGATATTCTGCATCCAAGAATCCTCGTTCACGATCACCAATTGTATCTGATGCCGCTTGGATTCCTAGTTCGCGCATACGAGCTAAGATTGAAGATGTTTCGTTCAAGCCGCCTTCAGCAACTTGCACGAGAGACACTCCGTCTTCACTGTTTCGCTGGTTCATGCGAAATCCACGGATCTGCGCTTTTAAGTTTTCACTTATCGCGAGTCCCGCTGCATCGTCTCCTGCGTTATTGATTCGGTAACCAGAACTTAAACGTTGCATTGCTTTCTGCATGTCTAGGTTGGTTCCGCGCAGGTTACGTTGGCCGTTGATGGCCGGTACGTTTGTATTAATACGTAAACCCATTTTTCGTCCTCCTGACGTTGTACAAGTTGAGAGACGGGTAAGAATCTCAAACTTTGCACCGGAGCTTCCTGCTCCTTTGGTTATTCTTTACCGTTTGGAGATAATGCCTCTTGCATCCTGCAAAAGTACTCAAACTCCAAAGGTACCCAATAAATCCTTCGTCAGGGTCTTCACAAAACTTTAACCGCAATTTAACAATATTTAACAATTCGTATTAATTTAAATAATTTCAAATACTTATAATAAATAAAATCTTTAACTAACCGAATTTTCGTGACACCTTTAATCTCAATTGAAGCAAATCCCGCAATCTGTGCGACGCAAAGAGTTGGCGAATCATAGCAGAAATTAGCAAAGGCTAGCTCACAAGGACTTTTTTGTGATTTTCCGCATAACTCTCGAATTATATTAGACTGTATCTAGATCTCTTTTATTCACCCACTCTTTACGTCGCACAGTTGATGATTGCTACTTAATGGTAAAAAGTTTTTAATTCATTAAATGTATAGCGACAGGAAAATTCATTATAAGATTATTCCAAGTTCAAAAGAAAACGCGCCTAACATTATTTTAGTTATGGGTTACAGCGGTTCCATGGAAGCTTGGCCAAGCGTTTTTTTAAATGAAGTTTCCAAAAACTATCAAATAATACTCTTAGACAATCTCGGAACTGGCTTTTCCCCTAAACCTAAAGAAAAGGAAAGCTATCAAATATCGGAATTAGCCAAAGATTTAGACTCCGTTATTAAATCCACTGAAATAAAAAAATTTCATCTCTTAGGCTACAGTCTCGGTGGATGCATCGCACTTGAATACGCTTTAAATTTCCAATCCAATAATATCGAATCTCTCACCCTTCTCTCCACAACAGCAGGAGGAAACGCCTACACTTCACCCGGAGAAAATATTTTAAACAAACTAGAAAATCCCACAGGAAAAGATTTATTAGAATTATCTAGGTCTATTTGGGAGCTATGTCTTAGTGTTTCTAATGTGGAAAAGCATATTGAAGTCCTAAAATCTACAGTGATCTATGACAAAGATAAGCTCACACCGCGATTTGCTTTGAGAAATCAACTTTGGGCTTATAAAAATTTTAATCGAAGTGAAGACATGAATTTTAATTTTCCAGTAAAAATTATTTCGGGCGATAAAGACCCGCTCACTCATGCCGAAAACTCCATTCGACTTTCAAAATTAATAAAAAATTCGCAATTATTTATATTAAACGATTGTGAGCACATGCCCCACATCGAATGTCCTGAACTTTTAATTGAGTGTTTGATGAAATAAAGGCGGGAGCGCCTGGCAACCTGATTTTGCAGGCGCCCCCTGGGTTAAGAAACTACCGTGTACAACAGTAAAGTTGAACTCGGTCTACACGGAGATTTTGTCGGCTAGAATTTCTGCAGCTAATGAGCAGATCTTTGCCTCGATTTGTTTTTTCAGTTGAGCAGCTTAATCCTCGGTCAGCATAGACTCTTGAATCTTGAACAAAGACTCTTCCGGACTCAGTATTGTTGGAACATCCCTTTACAGCACGTCGGCCAGAGAAGGCTGGAACAGTAAATCCAGCATCTTGAGTATACCACTTGCACGATTCACCACGCCCATGATCGCCACGGCCGTGATCCCAATCTCCATCGCGCCCATGATCATCGCGCCCATGATCATCTCGTCCATGATCGCTACAAGCTCGATATAAAACTGAATTTTGAATATTAAACACAGCACGACCGCTCAGATAATTTACCTGATTGACCATGTCGTAATATGGCAAACGACGAGATCTCATAATATTGAGAGCAAAATCCACATCATGATGGGCCTGATCAAGAGCTCTATCTGACTCATAACGAGCTACAATAAAACTAGCCTGCAACAAGTTACGATCAGCACTCATCACGTCATTAAAACGTAAATTATTTTGAGCCATTCCAATAAAAGCAATCGCTCTATCTAACTCTTGCTTAAGCGCAGGTGTTGGCTCATGCGCACTAATCTGAACAAACGAAAGACTACACGCCAAGGCCCCTATGGATAATACATTTTTCATAAAACTCATTTTTTTAACTCCTCCTAAGCACACAGCAAAAAGCTACCCGAGCCAGACGACTCCTAAAATAAAACTCTCAAATGTGTGTTATTGCCTAATTACTTGGGACGACCGCCGCCATCACCGCCGAGCTTTGGATGACCACCGTCACCACCAGCGCCGAGCGTATTATTTTGGCATTTTTTGAAATTCCCCGAAGCCTTCGAATCAAAGCCCCCTACTAAAAGCGCAATGACTGCAAATACAGCCAATGACTTTCTTATCCACTTTGAAGCTATTTTGATTTTTTTGATTCTCATATCGTCCCCAATCCCAACATACGTCCAACAAGCCCCACAATAGTCATGCGCCAAAATTCCGACAATAGCATAAATCAATAGTAAATTGATTTAATCAATATTATAAAGTGAGAATGTCCTCAAAAAATCAAAATAAACTATTTAGCCATGTTTTAGCCGAGCTGAGATCGGCCCTACAAAATGAAAAAATCACTCAAAAAGACATCGGAAAGGCTCTACACCTCAAACAATCCGCCGTAAGCACGCTGCTCGCTGGAAAAAGCATTCTCAATCTTCAACAATTTCTTATTTTATGTGAACTTCTTGGAATCGATCCCAGCACTATTCTGCAAAGGGCCTCACGCAGAGGGCAGCAAGAGGTTCCTATGAGTATCGAGATTCAAAGAGTCCTCTATCAAAGCGAAAATCACATTCTTCTCTATGCCGCCGCCAGCAGAGAAATTCATCCCAAAGACATTGTCATAGAAAATCTGAGCACTGAGAGAATCGATCAAATGCTAAGCGACTTAGTCAACGTGGGTTTGCTCAAAAAAAAGGGAAATCGTTATATTCAAAAAGATCCCCACATTGTCTATCGAGCTCCTAGTCGATTAGCCAACAGTAAGCTTCACCAAGATATTGTATGTCGTTCTTGGCGAATCTTCGATCGAAAGCTCGAGGATCGTGAATATCTCAAGGATAAATTTAACTATTACCTTGTCGACCGATTCACAGCCTCTCAAATCACCGAAATCCACAACACTTTATGGAAAGTCTTTGAGAAAATTGCCAGCATTCAGGAAAGCAATCTTTTAGCCAATTATACCCACAAAGAAGCCATGCCACTCTGGAACATTCACATGATGCTTATGCAGCCTATAGCTCCGCTAGAATTTTGACATTAGCTTCTTTAATTTTACCCGCATAAAATAAATGAAGGTGAATATACATAATCTTTTAGGATCACCACAGTTTTCGGAAAAACTTAAAACTTTAGTATCTAAACATTTTACCGCAGGACACAAATGTTCTCGAAGCGTTGAAGTCCAAGAAGAATTTCCTATTTTACTCTCTCCCGAAAATGCCCACAGAAACTTTTTTCTAGAAGAGAATGGCGACATTATCGCAACGGCCTCGTGGGCCCCCTTTGAATTTCATTATAACAATTCAGCTATCACTTGCGCTGGCATCGGACTCATCGTCACCTCTCCTGATCACAGAAGAAAGGGTCTTGCCTCTAAACTTATTGAATACTGTGAAAACGATGCTCGACAAAAGGCTTGCTCCGTTGCCGTTCTATGGAGCTCTCTTCATGAGTTTTACATGCGACGTGGTTACATGGTTGCAGGCAGTGAATTACAATGGAAAGTTCCCAAATCAAAATTGTTATTGATCAATATGCAGCAAAGAGTTCAAGCTCTTAAAAATTATTCAGAGATCAGTAAAATTTACGAAAACGCAGCCATCGGCCCCAAGCGAAACGAAACTCGATATCAAAAATTCATGAATCTTCCCGACACTTTTGCTTTCAAAACAGATCGAAGCTATGTGCTCATGGGCAAGGCCCGAGATCTTCATGATGTGATTCACGAAATCAACGGATTAGTCGATGAAACGCCTGCGCTTTTAAAATCATGTGCAGAAAAATGCGAAGGCCAAGATATTTTCATTCAACTGCCAAGCCAATCTCCCTTCGCCCCAAGCATCACGCAAATTGCAGGAACTCCAAACAGAGGAGCCTTTGCTCTATTTAAATTACTGAATGGTCCATCGTTTGTAGAAAAACTTGTAAGAGCATCACAAATTCCAAACGATGTTGAATTCTTAATCACCCCTAAAAGTTTTAGCATAAAACACAAAACTCAGAATTTATTTGAATCTGAAGACTTCGGACACTTTATGCAACTTTTTATGGGTCCTATCGATGTCGACGACTTTGAAGACATCCCCAAGTCCTTAAAAGAAACTCTGCGTAAAATTAAAGTGCCTCCTCTCTACTTTTGGGGTTTTGACAGCGTTTAAGTTAAGTCTAAATTCACTTTTCTAGTCTCAAAACTTGATGATTTGAAATAATTTTGTTTTAAGAAGCGCTAGGAATGAACATCATTAAAGATATGCTTCCAGCCGAAAAATTAGGGTTTGGTCGCTACTTTTGTCCTAAGATGCTTGTTTCTGAATATAAAAATTCGCAATGGGGCGAGCTTCAACTCAAAAATGCTGAAAATTTGAGCCTCGATCCCGCCGCAAAATCTCTTCATTATGCACAAGAAATATTTGAAGGACTCAAAGCCTACAAACAAAAAAACGGAAGCTTTGTTTTATTTCGTCCTGAAGCCAATGTTTCAAGAATGTCTTTCTCAGCTGAAGTCATGGCTATGCCTCCTTTTCCTGAAGATATTTTCAATGAAGGACTTATTCGCTTAGTAAAAGAATCTTTAGCCTTTGTTCCCGAAGCTCCTGGCTCTCTTTATTTACGCCCCACAATGATTTCAACGACACCTCATTTAGGTGTTGCTCCCGGGAATGATTATTTATTCTATGTTTTGGCGGGCCCTGTGGGCGGATATTTTGAAGGCTCTAACTCATTAGAAATCTCAAAAATTTCAATTCAAGCCACCAACAAATATGTCAGAGCAGTTCGCGGCGGAATCGGAGCCGCAAAAACAGGCGGAAACTATGCCGCAAGTCTGCGCGCCATTAAAGAAGCCAAAGCAATTGGATATACAAACGTTTTATTTCTTGATGCCATCAATAGAAGAAATCTTGAAGAGCTAGGTGGAATGAATATTTTCGCTGTTTTCAATGGCGAACTTCACACTCCAAAACTCGCCGACACCATTCTTGCCGGCGTCACTCGTGATAGCATTTTAAAATTAGCCAAAACTTTGGGAATTAAAACAATAGAGCGAGATATCACAATCGACGAAGTCATTGAAGGCTCTAAAAGCGGAAAAACTCAGGAAGTTTTTGCTTGTGGGACAGCTGCCGTCATCGCATCTGTCACAGAAATTGGCTGGCAAAATGAAAAGTTTCCAATCTCCGACAAACAAGTTGGCCCCGTAACACAAAAGCTCTACGATGAACTTGTAGGTATTCAATACGGTCTTAAAAGCTCACCCTTTAATGACTGGATTCGAAAAATTTAAAATTCGAGTCCAATAATCTGCCAAATTCACATGAGCATTTATTCTCTTTAGCAAATTATAAATTCCCCCCAATTTTCTATGAAGGAATATTAATTGATGAGGGGGCGCTGAATAACGTATCTCCTTAATCATTTTTAAAACAGATTCCCTAACTTGATTTGAATAATTGAGATCACTAAACACGAAAGGCTGCTCGCCCCTAAATGGAAACAATGAAACTTTTAACATCTCAATGAATAACTTTTTACATTCATCGGACTCCCTCACATCCAAAAGCTTCATACGTACTATAGCGTGGTTCAGAATTTCCTCATCACTTGCAAGATCGAGGACCTCTAAAAGCTTTTGATAATCCGTTATGAATTCTCTACTATAATCACGAGTGGCTCCTAGATCTAGAACGACTAACTGCTGAGTCTCTGGCTTGAATAAAAAGTTAGCAAAATTTGGGTCTGTTTGAACTAAACCAAATTCAAAAAATTCTTTAACATAAAGGTCCAAAAAACATTTACCATAAAAATCTCGCTCATCCTGCCCGGGATTTCTAGCCAACCACTCGTCTAGCTTTAACCCACTATGTTCATCCATCATTAAAACTTTAGAACTTGAGAAATCTTTAAAGGGTTTGGGCACAATAAAACGCGAATCCTCTCTGAAGTTATAGGCATACTTTTCCAAACAAAGAGATTCTCGCTCATAATCACTTTCCCATTTTAAGACCCGAGCAATCTCATCAAAAAACAAATCCGAGGAGAGTTGTTTTTGAGTTAACCAACCCGCGGCCGTCACAATCTTCTTAAGCAAAGCCATATCGCTATCAATGGCCTCGCGAATTCCTTTATATTGAATTTTAAGGACGACTTTCTCTCCTTTATAAATAGCTCTGTGAACTTGGCCCATACTAGCCGCAGCCAAAGGGCTTTCTTCTAATTTATTTATTTGAGTCAACCTTTCAGCGCCCAATTCTTCTCTCAAAATTTTAATGATCTCAACAAAGGGTATGGGAGGAGCCTTATCCTGAAGCTGGCTTAATATTTTTAAAACTTCAGGAGCTAGATAATCTTGAGCTTCAATAGATAACATTTGCCCAAACTTCATGGCTGCACCTTTGAGTTGAGATAAGTGCTTATAAAGCGATTGAGCTTGCTCTATTCTAGTTTGCACCAGTTGAAGCTTTGAATCTTGATTAGAGACAGAAGAGGCCAAGCGAGAACTTAATTCCTTCTTACCCAAACTTATGGCCAAAGATAAAAGTTCTGAACCTCTACCCAGCCTTGTTTTTTTTGGAAGCTTTAAGTTGTCATCCATATAAGTAGTTTAGCTTTTATTGAACTATTTTTCCAGTCCTAAATTTCAGAGCAATACTATGAATTTACTCTTCATTAAAATGAGCTAATGACATAATCCCAGGTCCCGAGAGAATTAGGGCCTCTAAAATAACTTCAGCCGACTCACACATCTCCCTTAGGGATTTAGCCCTTTCAGGAGAAACCAAATTATTAAATTGCGGTTTTTGGCACCTGGATTCAAGCAAACGACTAGCACTCGCAATATCCGCTAACATTTGTCGCTCACGAGAACGCAAAACATTCTCTACAGTTTCTTGAAGATTAGTCACTGATTTATACAAAGTTGTTCCATGTTTAGCTATTCCCGCAGGGGAAATAACATTATATTTTAATAATTCGTTAATCGACAAGCTCAGCAAAGCTTTAGACACACCTAAACGACTCTTTAATTGAGCTGAGGATAAAGGCTCAGGAGAAAGATAAATATGGGCCCAAACCATCCCATCAATTTTGCTAAAACCCCAATAGCGCATAAAGTCCCCAATACGCTCTACGACTTCTTGAAGTTCGGGCAACTTTAGAGGTAGCTGCGAAGTCTTTTTCTTGGCCACATTGCTAGCTTAGTGTCTTAGGACCCTTATAATCAAGCCTAACGTCATTTAATTGATTTATTAAAGTTTTATAAAGTAGTTCAATAAATATTGAACTACTTTATAAGGCGTGTATAATAAGATCCATGAGCCCAAATCATGCCAAAAGAGTCCTCATCACAGGAGCCACTGGTTTAATCGGAAAAAAACTATCCCTTCGCTTCTTCCAACTTGGTTACGAAATCCACGCCCTGACTCGAGATACTGAAAAAGCTAGTGGCTCCTGTTTTTTCCCTATAAAATACTTTGAATGGCATCCCGAAAGAGAGCCGGCCCCAGCCAAAGCCTTCGAAAATGTAGATATCGTAATTCACCTAGCCGGAGAAAGCGTAGCCTCATCACGATGGACTTCTGAACGTAAAAAGAAAATCTTAAATTCAAGAGTTACAGGCACCCGTAATCTCATCAGCACACTATCAAAATTAAGCATCAAACCAAAAGTCTTAGTCTCCTCTTCTGCTATCGGTATATATGGCGATCGTGGCCAGGAAAGTCTCAACGAAGAATCACAAGCTGGTACAGGATTTCTAGCTGATGTTTGTAAAAAATGGGAAGAAGAAGCGCTTAAAGCTGAGTCTTCAACGATAAGAAGCGTAATAATTAGAACGGGAATAGTTCTAGATCCCGAAGGAGGCGCCCTCGCACAAATGCTTCCAATATTCAGATTGGGATTAGGTGGTCCCATTGGAGATGGGTTATCGTGGATGAGCTGGATTCATATAGACGACCTTGTAGAAATGATTGTATACGCAGCCACCATTCCAAGCATTAAAGGTCCTATCAATGGAGTTTCACCTGAAGCCTGCACCAATAAAGAATTCACCAAAGCTCTTTCAAAATCGATTGGCATGCCAGCACTTTTCCCAGTCCCTGCAATTATGCTCAAAATAATTTTCGGTGAAATGTCTGATATTCTCTTAGCCAGTCAAAAAATTACACCCGATGTCGCCTTAAAAAATTCATTTAAGTTTGAATATAGAACCATTAGTAGTGCTTTAGACTCCTTAATCAACACCGCAGGAAAAGGGAGCCATAGATTAAAACAGGCCGCCTGGATTCCCCATGACAAAAAAACTGTTTTTAACTTTTTTGCAGAAGCTGAGAACCTTGAAAGCATCACTCCACCCTGGCTCAATTTTAAAATTACCCACAAATCTGAGCCTCAAATTAAATCGGGACTATTACTCGATTATCAGCTTAAAATTAAAAAGATCCCCGTAAAATGGCGAACCCTCATTGAGGACTGGCAACCCTCAGAACACTTTGTCGACAAGCAAATAAAGGGACCCTACTCGCTCTGGGTACACCGTCATACATTCACAGATCTTTTCGGAGGAACCTTGGTTGAGGACACAGTAGACTATAAATTACCCTTCGGTCTCCTCGGACAACTAGCTCATAGTCTATTTGTTAAATCTGATCTTAATAAAATTTTTAATTATCGAGCACGAGTTATATTAGAAAAATTTAAATAGTATTCTATTAGAAACCCCAGGATAAGCCGGTGGAAAAATAAAAGCCCTCATTTCTTGTCAGTAACGAAAGCTTTTTGAAGTTTTTATTGTGCAAATTGAGAACATTAATTTGTGCATAAGCCAATTTAGAATTTATTTTTAAACCATGACCCAACTGAATTTTATTCACTAAAGCAAACAATAAACGCTCAGATTCAACGTAGAGATCTTCCCCATTAAGAGCCTTTCGATTTCTTAAGAGAAAATCCTTCGTAAAGTAAGAAACGGAAATTCCCCATTCATCAGAATTCTCTGTGACCCATAACAATTGTGACTCTGGAAAGCGAATTTGCAAAGTCCAATCACCAGGGCCCCCTTCATACTCAAAACCGACACCTGGTATCGCAAACTTTCTTGAAGAACGATCGGGGACTACTAAAACAATCGAATATTTCCACTTTGGATTATCAGGTAAATGCCTCGAATAACTTATGAACCCCGAAGGAAAAAGGGTGTTTGAATGCAGATTAGGAGAAGCTCCCTCAGATCGAGAAGAAAGCATAATTCCACCTACGACCCTTGATGTAGCATCAAGCGGTTTTATAAAAACAGAATTATAAATATATTCAGAAAGAGCCGTTGTGTCATCGTTCGAATAAACATTCACATTGGATTGAAGTCGAGCCACACTATTGAGCCAACGAATATCTCCTAAAAATATAGGTGGTCCACCCGCACCAAGATCAAAATAAATATTATTTCTGGAATCACTAGCACCTAGATTTACAAAAACACTATCCCTTGCAGCTGACACACGAAAAGTAGGAACCAGTACAACACCTAAAATAAATAATTTAAAAACTAATCTCATGATTTCAAATCACTTAAAATTCGATCGGCAATCCAAGGATTTGCAAAATTAGCAGTGCCAATTTGCACGGTTGTTGCACCCGCATTGAGATACTCACGAACATCATGAGCACTTTGAATTCCACCTATTCCTGAAATAGGTATTTTTACTTTGGAAGCCACCTGGTCAATTAATCTTAAAGATAAGGGTTTCAGAGCGGGCCCAGAGATTCCACCATAACGACGTCCCAAGGACCATTTATTTTTTTCAGGTTCGAATTGAGCACCGAGCAAAGTGTTAGAGATAGAAAGTGCCGAAGCTCCGGACTCTAGGCAAACTTTTGCAAAATCAACTGGAGCTGAAGTCATAGGCGACATTTTAACCATAAGCGGAAATTGGCCACAGATTCTCTTTAGTTTTTGAAGCAAAGCTTCCATAACTTTAAAGTCATTGGCGAATTCACTTCCACCTTTATCAACATTTGGGCAAGAAACATTGAGCTCAAAACCAGCTAAAAATTTATCATCAGGTTTAATATCAGCAACTATCTCGCTGACAACTTTTTCAAACCCTTCAATTTTATCGGCAAACACATTCACCCAGACCGCAACCGAGTGCTTTCTATATTCTGTTAAATAATTTTTAACAAAATAATTCACGCCCGGATTTTGCAACCCAATGGCATTGAGCAAAAGCGATGAAGAATTCACCTCAGAAATTCGTGGATGCGGAGCTCCATTCATACTCTCGGGGCTCACACCCTTCGTCACAATTGAAGAAAGGGCCTTTGGAAAAAAGGCACCCTGCCAGGCTTCAATCCCCCAACCAAAAGTTCCCGAAGCCGCCCATAATGGTGAATCGTATTGACGGCCTAAAAATTCGCACTTCATTTAAGAGCTCCACTACGAAACGAAAAATGATTCACAATATTTTTATATTCAAACCAAGGGCCCTCAAGACAACATCGCTTCATTCCCGAATCACAAAGCACGCTACAGGAAAAACACAATCCAATTCCACAAGCCATTTTTTCCTCAAGGCCCAAAAGGATTTTGACCTTCTTTGATGTCCAAGTTTTTTGAATTTCTAAGGACACGGCTTCAAGCATGGGCGTTGGCCCACAAACAACTACAGTTTCAAAAGACGATTGAGAAAGCTCAGCCAATGATTGAGTCACTCGACCCTGAGCCCATTGAATTTTTTTTGAAATTCTAGGTCGCGATTTTTCTTCAAGCAAAAGTTTATCTATAGGTATGTTTTTATCCCAATCCAATAAACTTCTTTCTCCATGAATCCAAAAATCTTTAGTTTTTTTATTCCCTTTTAGTAAAGTCTTTCGAAATTGATAAAGAGAAAGTATCGAAGCCGCCCCGACACCACCCGAAATGAATAGAATGGGACTTTTAGATTTCAAAACACTACTATCAATAGGCGCGCCCAAAGGAAGCGTCACCGATAGCTTCATTCCCCGAAACGCCAAATTTGCCAATTCACAAGTGGCCCCACCCAACTGTCGAATCCAGACTTCAAGCACAGACGCTTTTCCCTGACGTTTCCAATCTACAATAGCAAAGGGTCTTCCAATGATATGAGAACCCCATCGCAACATAACAAATTGTCCGGGCACCCATTGTCTATATTCAGGAAGTTTTATTTTGAGTCTGTAATCTCGAAGGCTCGTTTTTTGAGCAGGCCCCAAAAGCTGGCCTTCCATGAGAGAAAAATTTTTAGCTTTTAAAGACATTTTTTCATAACCCAAGCCGACGATCGGCCCTGATTGTAATATCCCTTTCGTAACTGTAACTTAATAAATCCGAACTTTTGATAGAGTTCAATCGCAGGAATATTTTCTTCATTAACCTCTAAGCATATTTCGTTTATTTCGGGACACTCCGCACCAAGCTTTTCCTCTAAAAGCCTCAATGCTTTCGCTCCCCATCCTAAACGCTTTTCTTTAACAGCAAAATTCATTATCCAAGCTTCATTCAAAATGATTCTAAACAATATAAAGGCTGCAATGTTTTCTTGATTATATAAGATGAGCTTTTTACTATTTTCAGATTCAAGTTCTGATTGAAAGGCTGCCAGCGTCCAATGTGCAAAAGGGTTTTGAAATTGATCTATCTCATAGAGTTTCTGAGAAAGTGACTCAATTTCATTTAACATCAGCGTTGATCAGCTTCCCGGACTTTTCATGTAAACAACTTTATGGCGACTTCGAAGCTGCTTTAACCATCTCTCAAGATCTTCTTGACTAGCCAAAACTTTTTCAAGCATCACATTAGCTGAAAGCCTTTCTCGCAAATCACTTTCCGTGAGTTCATAACTTTCAATGAATTTTTGGTAACGATCGGCTCCCATGACTTTTTTAAAATCAGCAACCTTATTATCAATTTCAGCTTTCGACACTTTATAGAGACTCAAAACTCGATTTTCTTCCTCAACCATAGATCTAATGACTAACTTTTGAAGCAATCGATCTCTTTCTTCAGAGTTCATGCCAGTTCCTTGTTCAGGATTATAATATTTTGCTCCGGCTAAAATAGCCTCAATCACAAGTCCCCTCTCTGTGATGGCTTTACCAGCGACACTGACCAAAACTGAATTTTTAATTTTCGAAGCTTGAGACAGACTTGCTAAAACGAAGATTGAAAAAACCAAAAGGCGTTTAATCATACTCAAATTATAGCGCCTCTGGCTAAAGCCAACCACTCTTTAAGACCTTCTTGAGAATGTGCACTGATCCACAGGGGCTGATAGGCACAAGATTCAATAAAATGACGCCAAACCTTTTCGCGAGCAGCCCTTTCCTTTTTTCCAACCTTATCAGATTTAGTGAAGATCAAAGCAAACGCCTCACCTTCTAACCAATTCAGAAAAGAAATTTCTTCATCTTTTGGATCTCGTAAAGGATCCACCAAAAGCACCCACATTCGAGGCAAATCATTATTTGGGCGCAGGGACTCCAACAAAGACACCCAACGTTCTTTATCTTGATTGGGACGCTCGGCATATCCCCAACCTGGAGTGTCTACGATATCTAAGTGTCGATTTTTTCCTGCCTCAATTGTAACGCAAATCAAGCCGATCGTAAGACCAGCCCTTGATCCCTTACGAAAATGAGATTGAGGATGTGTCAATAAATTGAGCAAAGTGCTTTTACCAACATTACTTCGACCCACCACAATCATTCGGGGGTTTACGGGTTCTGGGACATGCTCAAGATTCCAAGCTGTCCAAGCCAACTTTGATTTACCAATTCCCATAGGCTCCTATTAAGGCAGACTTTGATTTCGCCGAAAAGAGGAAAATGAAGGCTAGGGCTCTGTTTTTAGTTATTTTGACACTGAATAGGGCTCATTGTGAAAATTTTGCGAATTTAGCGAACTCATCAAACTGGGAAAATTACATGAGATGTCTTTCATTCTTTCAAAAATATAGTCCAAGCAGTTATTACCCCCCAGAATTGATTCGATTTGATCGACTTCCTTTCAACGAACTATCACAACAAGTAGAAAAATTTTCAAATTCTTGGCTATCAACAATAAAATCTAGAAAAACTTCAAAAGATATTCATTATCAAAAACTCAATGTATCGAAAGAAGCCAATTGGGAACTCTATCTTCTCTTAAAAAACAATGCCGATAGAGCTTCCATGTATGGGAGTCGCAGAGATCTTTTAGATAAATTTCCCAAAGAGGCTCGCTCAGCCATGACCCCTCTTGATGATTCCTTCAAGCTCAACACCTTCAGTAAAGAGCTCTCTAAAACTCTAGAAAAAGGGGGCATTAGCAGTTGGAATGCTTTTAGTTTCGACCCCCAAGAAAAAAGTCTGCAATTGGAAATTGCTCCAAACTTGTCTCAAGCACGCATTAGCTATCCGATTGCTAACATCACGCTAAAAGATAAATCTAACATTTCAAACACCTTCAAAGTCAGAACTCCTGCCTCGCAGCTAAGCGGTATTCCTGACTTAAGAGTTGACCCTAGCTATCTACAAGGAAATTTCTTTAACTCCAAAAGCAATGACTACACTCCATTTGGAAAATTTATAAATTCTAACGATACCTTTATCGATGAAAAAGGGCAGTCACATTTTAGTGGTGATGGACACAATCACAAGCATTAGAAAATTTCGCGAAATCGTTTAGACAAAATGTCTCTCAAAAGGGCCAAAAGAGATTCAGCCTTTTCAGGTGAATCGAGCATACCAATATCATAACCATGCTCCACACCTTCTTCACGTGGATTTAAATCAGTCAGAGCTTCGAATTCAGTTCGAGTCATAACATGATCCCTAAGCCATGAACCAAAATATTCGTGAAAAGTTTCATACGATGCTGGAAACGTAAAATGAATCTTTTGAAGTTCAGAATGCTCCAAACGATACCAAAGAGTGAATTCAAAACTATGTTGAGCGGCCTTTTCTTGAATGAGAAGTTCCTTACCCTTAGTTGCCCGCTCTCTTTCAATTCTCTTTCTTTCTTTATCGACCAACCTTTCAGCGTCCGTCATTTTGCTTTTAGCACTCAATTCGGCAGCTCTGATTTTAATGAGCTCGTTGTCTTGCACCCATTTTATAAATTCTTCCATGTCCGGCAATCGAGCCACCATAACATCCGAAGTGTCTCCAGGTTCTTTAAAACTTAAACCACGGGCGCGCGCCTCTGCAGCCCTCTTAAAAAATTCTTGAATTGGAATTTCTTTGGCTCCCAAACGCTTCGTAGTTTCAGAAACAAATTGGGTGTCCATCCACGTAAATCCACGTTGCCTTAAATAAGCAGCCATAGTCGCAAATGCGACCAATCCCGCACCACTATCTTTATAAAACATGCTCTCACCGCTAAAAATTCCATTAGCGAAGACTCCGTAAGTTCCACCCACCAACTCTCCGCGGAGGTTACGAACTTCCACGCTGTGAGCAGCGCCCATCTCATGAAGTCGAGTGTATTCGCGCACCACCCGTTGATTGATCCAGGCTCCAGGACGCTCTTGATTCATGCAACCTAGAACCACGTCTCTAAAAGCTGTATCGAAAGTGATTTCGTAATCTCCCCTTCGGAGCAATTCTCTTAAAGTGGTGGGTAAATGCATTTCGTTGAGGTCAACGATTCCTCTACTAGGAGTAGAAAACCAAACATGTTTGCCAGTTCCAGTTTCAAAATAAGGAAATATCCCTTTGGGATATGAAAACAATAGGTTTTCTGCGGTCAGTTCAACCCTTAGAGTGACCATTCCAGGGACAATCCTGTATTCGCCTGGGCCTTTATAAAGATAAAAGTTTTTAAGTTTGGCTGTGAGTGGGTCGGGAAAAGGGTCTACTAAAGACTCTTGGCAAGCCCATGTATTAAAAGACAAAAAAAACCAAGAAAATAAAAGCGTAGAGTAGAAACGCACAGGGGTGTTTTGTTACTAAATTTTAACCCCAAGGTCTATAAACATTCCGTATATTAAACCCTTACAAAAACTTTCTTCAGAAAAAGCGGACTAATCGACCTCAGGAAATACAATCGAAAACTGTGCTCCGCTTGGCAAATTTTGCACATCGAATTTTAAAGCATAAAAATCACAGAGTTCTTTGACCCAAGCCAAACCCATTCCTGTTCCGCCAGCAGAGCCAGAATTAAAAGGAGAACCCAATCGGCTCATAACTGCCGCTGGAACTCCCGCTCCTTCATCTTGAACACTCAATTTAAAGTCCAACAAAGTCACCGAAACTTTTCCCTGCGTATACTTTAAGGCATTGCTCACGAGATTATTCACAATCTGCTCTAAATGAAGTGGATTGATAGCGGTTTTCACGGATGAATGGATGGTTTTTTGAAGTCTAGTTTGTTCAATTTCTGAAAATTTATCGAGAGCCTTATTAATTTCCTGATCGAGCTTTAAAAAATATAAATCGGGACTCATATCGGTCTTGGCTTTTAGCGCTGACCAACTCAAATAACTATTTATCAGTTCCGTCATTCGATGTGTTTCATCGATAGCCATTTGGATACTGGCTTTTGGATTTTCTGATTGATGAGCTTGTTCTAATGAATTCAAAATCACAGTCAGTGGGGTTTTGAGTTCATGAGACAATACGGCATTGTTATGATCTACGACTGAAGCGTAATTTTTAAGACTTTCAAAAAAATGCGTGAGGCTCCGAAGTAAAGAACCAAATTCGTCTTTTCTACCTTTAGAATCCTCAACAATTTTCTTCCAAACGGGCCCAGTTTCAACCTTTAACAAACCTTGTCCCTCACGTTTTGACACTTGCTCCGTGGCTAAATCTAGCTCACGAGCTAAGCCCGTTAGAGGTCTTAAAAGTTTAGTAGTTGCGTAATAACTGAGTACTAAAAGAATTAGAAACGAAACCAAAGCAAAAATCAGGATCCGATGATATCCCACCTTAATCCTATGGGTATAGGAATCTAAGACTATTCCAATTTGAATAATGAGATCGTCGGCCTGAAGCTGCAAAACTCGAACATCGTGATTATCACTTTTGATTGTGCTCCAGCCTCTTTGTGGCAAAAAAGGCACCAACATGTGGCGAGCTATTTCATTCTGATAAAGCAATTCTCCATCACGCGCAAAGATATTGATACTATGATAGAAGGCATCGCTTTTAAGAGCAGAATTTAAAAGTTCATCGGCAGAATCCAATTCATCAATAAATCTGATTGAAAAACCCGAAGCAATTAACGTGCTCGCAATTTTCTCAATATTTTGGTCGACCAACCAAGTTCGCTCTCTCTCGTATAAAAAATACTGAAGAGCACCAACAATGAGCACAGCAAGAGTTAATATTCCTAAAATAAAAAGGACAAATTTACTCTTCAATCCAATATCCCAATTGTCTTTTACTTTGAATAACAGCCAACGAACCGGCCTCTTCGAGTTTACGTCTTAAATTTTTAATGGTCACTTCGACAACATTAGTTTCAGCAAGATGGTCCATATCCCAAACACGATCCAAAAGCTGAAATCTATTAAAAATTCTTCCGGGACTCTCCAAAAATAAACTTAATATTTGAAATTCTTTTTTGGTCAAATCGATTTTCTTAGAATTCACAGAGGTTTGTTGCCTTTTAAGATCCAAATGAAGATTAGAGAGAATATAAAGATCGCGAGACTCATCAGAGGGGACGTTTCTTCTCAATAGAAGTCGCAACCGAGCACTCAACTCCTCAAGTGAAAAGGGTTTAGCTAAATAATCATCGGCACCCATGTCGAGAACTCGGGCCTTTTCAGAAGCTTGATCAATAGCAGAAAGAACTAAAATTTTAATTTGAGGGAAAGTTTTTTTGATGAGTGAGATGCGACTTGCGCCATCTTGATTTCCCAGCATTCGATCTAAAATAACAACTCGCGGAGCCTCTTGATTTCGTTGCAAACAAAAAGTATCGAGCTCTTCCAAATTACGACATAAATTAACCTGATAATTTTCAGCCTTTAAAGCTTGCTCTAAAAATTGAGAGACGCGTTTATCGTCTTCGACCACGAGTATTTGCATATCTATTAAGTATGGATAGACCGGGATAAGTGGCCCAGTCTATCCAATTGGGGAGGAGGATTAAAACACATTGTTGATTTTATAATTAACCGTTAGTTGCGCGTTTTTCTTTGATGCATTTACTGAGTTCCTTTCCCTTAAGGTCGGGATTTTGCTTTTGGCACTCCTCCTTAAGATGTTTAAATGAAGCAGTTCTTTTAAGTGTCTTTGGCCCATTGGCATTGCTATTGGCCGCAAAAATTAACGGCAACGCAAAAAGGGCCACAGTTGCTGCTAGGGTTTTGCTTGCTTTCATATAATCGATCTCCTTTTGTGTTCTGTTGAACATGTGCCCAATTTAGCCCCGCACCATGAATACTTAATGAATTGAAAATAAATGTTTTTTTAGATTAGAAACGCAGCGCATTACCAGTATGGGACTGTGCAAGATTGTCTGAAGCCCTCACACGTATAAGCTGGCCCAACTAAAGAGATGATGCTGAATCTAAAAAGACTCGCCTATCCTCTTCTCCTTCCAGGGATCCTTTTTTTAGGCTCCTGCGGACGGAACCCGATTAATAAGGCCAACACGTACCCTGTTTATTCATCTGCCGAACTAAGAATAGACCAAGCTCATATTTCTACTTTTAAAAACGACTTTAAAAATCTCCAGTCTAATTTCAAAGACCGCTATCTTAAAAAACTGATTATTCCGCAAAAACTACTTGAAGATCTCAACCTTAAGGCTCAAAACTATGAAACATTCTTAAGTCACTTTCTTCAAAAATACCAAGGGCTCTATAAATTGGACGACCCTAAATCCGAACAACTTTATCAACTCGAAAACGAGTCCTTACTGAAAGACGATCTCAGTGAAAGCCAAAAACAATTTTCTTGGAATTCCACTTTTCTCAATGATGCTTCATTCAGAAAGTCTCATGGATATACAATCACTGAAGATCTTTACTTCTTAAGCGATTACTCATTTATGAGCCGCGAGAAAATCAAAGAAAGCCTAAAAAAAGAAAAGGCTAATAACCTTCAATCAAAATTCAAAACCTTAAACCCAAACACCTATCCCAATCGCAACTTTTCTAATTTAATATTTGGTGAAAATCGAAAAATTGAGGACCTCACTTTTAAACTTTCTACTTTATTGAATGAAGACACTTTAAACCTATTTATTTCTGCTCAAATTGATTCTGAATCTGAGCCTCGAGAACAAAGACTTCGCTTATTAA
Organism: Pseudomonadota bacterium; assembly: GCA_018001635.1. GTDB lineage: Bacteria > Bdellovibrionota > UBA2428 > UBA2428 > UBA2428 > JAGNHS01. The sequence continues at coordinate 24,143 of JAGNHS010000021.1, forward strand.
ATCTCAATCAAGAAATGGAAAACCGCATTCGCACCGAAGTTCCCACACTACGAAATATGAATTTTTTCGTGAGTGAATTTAGCTTTAACCTATTTGAAAACGAAAGTTTTGAATCTAATAAAGAATTTATATACTACATCGTTCTAGGCCTAGAGCCATTAGACGCTCAAGGCGACCAAACCGCTGTGATTTTCCCACTTGAAAGCTTAGTCTTTGAAGGGAAGAAGCCTCTAGACAAAAGCACCTTAAAACCTTTGTATTTAAAAAATTATTAGTGACAAATTCCGATACGCTTTAAGAAATTTGGCAGTGGGCTACTATGAGACACCAAATCAATTCCTAAATAGCTCTTAGCTAAATACGCCACAAAGAAAAGTGCAATCAAAGACGAGAACACTACAAAACTGAAAAACGAAGCGTAGACAATGGCACTCAAAAATCGAGACTGCTTTCGTCGCTCAAGATCGTCTTGGTTTTCAGGCACCTTCTTTCCACGTATGTCTTTACCCACTAAAAAAACGAAATAACATCGCCCTACAAAGGGAAGCCACAATGTCCATCGAGCATCGAGCTGATTGCGTGATGATTGAGCCATATCCTTACATTTCACGTTGAAGAATCAAAATAAGCAAGCTTCAGATTTAAAGAACTAATAATTAATTCTATCTAGAACTAGGCAAAACCGTGACTAAAGACCTAGAGTTTAATAATGAAAAAATCTCAAATTGCGCTGTATTACGTGACCTGTCCGAGCTCAAAAGTTGCGGAATCTTTAGCCAAAGAGACCCTTAACAAGAAGCTATCAGCCTGTGCCAATATAATTCCAAATATGAAATCATTATATTTTTGGAAAGGAAAAATTGAGTCTTCAAAAGAGTGCCTTCTCCTCTTAAAAAGCAAAAAAACTTTGGCCTCTAAACTTGAAAAGTTTATTCTTAGCAAACATCCCTACAAATGTGTTTGCTTATTAGAAATAGATATTTCTAAAAGCCATCTCACTTATGAAAAATGGCTTTTAGAAAATTTATAAACTGAGATCGAGAGTCACGGGACAATGATCTGACCCTAATACATTTTCTTGAATATCGGCTCCAACTATAAGTGATCGATCTTTTTCAATCATACAGTTATAATCGATTCTCCAACCAATATTTCTCTCTCTGGCTCGCGTACGAGCACTCCACCAACTATAGCGCTGACTTTTAGGATGTAAGTATCGAAAACTATCCACCCATCCCGATTTTAAAAAACTATCCATCCATTCTCGCTCTTGAGGAAGAAATCCTGCGGACTCGTGATTATCATCTGGTCGAGCTAAATCAATTTCTTCGTGTGCAATATTGTAATCACCAGAAAGCACAAGTGGTCGTTTAAAGTCTTCTCGTAATTGATTGACCCACTTATTGAGTCTCTTGCAATATTCGATCTTGTAATCAATCCTGCGGCCCTTATCTTGTGAATTTGGAAAATAAGAAGACACCAAAATAAGTGGCTTAGTCACCACAGCAATGGTGCGCCCCTCAATATCAAAAATAGAATGATCCATTCCATAAAAAGTCTTCTCAATGGGCAACTTAGTCAAAATACCCACTCCGCTGTATCCCTTTTTACTTGTTGCAGCAAACCAAGAGGAATTAAAACCCATGGCGTTTAAAACTTCTGGAGGAATTTGCTCCTTATCGGCGCGAACTTCTTGAAGGGCGACAAAATCAAATGATTCTTTCTTAAACCAATCTAAAAAGCCATTTTTAAAACAAGCACGAATTCCGTTAACATTCCATGAAGCAAGTCGAATCATGGAAACCGAGACTAGACTAACGCAATGCATTTTTAAAGTCCTAGCGACAAATAACCGAAAGAAGTCTTAAGCTAGGAGCATCATGAAACATCTTCAGTTTAAGCGGATCTCTTTTATTTTTTTCCTAATACTTTCAATTCCGTCTTTTGCTCAATTTCCCTTTGGATTTGAAACACAAAAAAAGGGACTCACTTGTGAACGAATTCCATTAATCATGCAATTCATGTTGGCCAAACATGTGATGATTAAAAAATTGGATTCAACACTCAAAGAACGCACTATTGAGGAATACATCAAAGGCGTAGATCCCTCTAAAACTCTTTTACTCACTAAAGATGTTTCTGAAATTAAAAACCTTTTGAGCAAATTTTTTGATGATCTTAAAAAAAGAGATTGCGGAGCTTTAAAAAAGATTCAAGACATTTCTATTTCTAGAGCCATAGAGAATGAAGCCTTCATGAAAGAATTCCTAGGCGACAAATATGTGCTCGATGAAAACGTTGAAATCGTCACCGATCCCGACAAACGTCAATTCTCCTCAACTCAAAAAGACAAAGAGCAGCAACTTATTAAATATGCTCACTTTCAAATTTCAAATTATTTACTAGCAGGCACGGAAATTAAGGAAGCTAAAAAACTTTTATTTCATCGCTATGAAATCATTACAAAACGATTAAAAGAAAAACCTGAAAATAAATTCTACGATGATTTCGTAAAAGCTCACGCCTCTGCTTTCGACCCTCACACCAATTATCTTTCGCTCGATGATTTCGAAGATTTTCAAATCACAATGAGACTTTCTTTAGAAGGTATAGGTGCACAACTGAGCTCTGAAGATGGTTTTACCGTTGTGGAAGAAATCATTCCCGGGGGAGCCGCTGACCGCGCTAAAGTTTTACTCCAAAAAGATAAAATTATTGCCGTTGGACAAGTGCCCAAGAAAAAAGGCGCTAAAGTTGATTCCACAAACGTTATCGATATGGATCTTAAAGACGTCGTGAGACTTATTCGAGGCCCCAAGGACTCTCAGGTTCAATTAACACTTTTAAGAAAAGCTGGATCTGAAACAAAACGTATGGAAGTGGTGATTAAAAGAGATAAAATCTCTCTGAAAGATCAAGAAGCCAAACTCAAAATAGAAGAACGTAAAATCGGCGATCGCACATTAAAATTAGGTGTTATTGATCTCCCTTCGTTTTATGGAGACCAAGAAGAAAAACGTTCGAGCTATGCTGATGTTAAAAAACTTTTAGAACAAGCCAAAAAAGATAAAGTTGAAGGTATTTTGCTCGACATGAATCAAAACGGTGGCGGACTTCTTGAAGCCGCTCGCCAATTAGGCGGCCTCTTCATTCGCGAGGGGGGAATTGTGGCTACTAAAGATTACGAAGGAAGCGTTAGACAACTTGTCGACGACGATTCTTCGGTTGTTTGGTCAGGACCTCTTGTTCTTTTAACAAGTAGAGCTAGCGCTTCTGCTGCTGAAATTTTAGCAGGCGCTATGAAAGATTATAAACGAGCTTTAATTATTGGTGCCGACCACACCTTTGGTAAGGGATCAGTTCAAGAGGTGAATCCTTTCGCCTATGATATGGGTGCCATTAAAATTACAACTGCTTTATTCTTCCTGCCTGGCGGACAAACAACACAACACCAGGGCGTCTCATCTCACATTGTTTTACCTTCAACATTGAATACTGATAAAATTGGAGAGAAGTCTTTAGACTATTCTCTTCAACCTCAGAAAATTGCACCTTTTGTGAGCACTAAAGCTAATGCTGATGAACCTCTAAAGGCTTGGGTTCCAATCACAGACTCTCTTGTGAAGAGATTAGCTAAAAACTCTGAAAAACGAGTTAAAACAGAAGCAAAATTTGCTGAGATACTCAAAGAAATAGAAGAGGCTAAAAAGAACCAAGACGTTATTAAGCTTGCTGATTTCCGCAAAAAAGCAAAAGAAGACAAGAAAAAAGAAGACGAAGATAAAAAGAAAACCTTAGCTCAACGTAAAGATGCCTATGTGGCTCCTTATATTAACGAAGGTCTGAATATTTTAGCGGACTTGGTCGTTGAAGAAGAAAAGGACAAAAAAACGGCCCAACATTAAACTTGTAACTTTTTGGGGAGAAGTTAAAAGTGGAAATGAAAAAGTTTCTAGGAGCAATGTTCCTCCTTGCTACACTTTCAATTTTTGCTCAACCTTTGCCAGTCCTTTCTCGCATTGACTTTATTGAAGCCATTGATAGAGCCGTGTCTGATAGAGACATTGAATTGTTCAAAAAACTCCGGGAACAAAGACCAAACTATAGTTCGTCTGAGGCAGCTACCAATTTTTTCTTCAAACTTACAGTCTCCGATTCTAGTTTTCCAAAAGAAACTGTATATCTAGCAGATGAGCTGTTAAAAATGGGATTTGATCCATTTGAAAAAGATGTTGTCACGGGAGAAAGTCCCTTTTACCTGTCTATGATTCCTGATTCTGGAAAGCCCGTACTCTATGATTATTTAAAAAAATTACCTAAGGCTCCAAAAGATTATACTCAAATGCAAACAAGCAATGGATCGAACCCTTTATCTCGAACTGTCATCAATGAAAATTTAGACTCCACTGATTACTTAAGTCCTATGTTTTTCGAACTCACATCTCGAGGAGTCGACCCAAAAATTCCAGATCCCACTGGCAGTAATTTTTTTATGACCGTCATGCGAAAACCTGGCTCTCTAAAGTTTTCTAATTTGTTAAAAATTATGGAATATGAGAAAGCCAATTTTACAAAAAGCGATTTAGACAAAATTTTAAAAGAAAAAGCTCCCAAAAGTATCGATGAATTACTTTCGTATATCCCTGATGAATACAAAAAATATAATGCGATGATGTTCCAATCCAATAGCGGGCAGAAGGCTAGTACTGAGCGACCTAGAATGATTTTATTTGGAAAGGACGCACGATTACTCCTGGCTTTTAATGGCGATCCAAAACATAAAGGATACGACAAGCTAGAAATCATCGAATTCAACCCTACTACAAACAATTTCGAATTCCATGAAATAGATGAAGACAGCTTAAATCCGAAACTGGTAATTGGAAGCACTCAAAAATGCGCCGATTGCCATAATAAGCGAAAAGAGGAAATTAAACTTCGACCCAATTTTGATTCTTATTTTTTTTGGAAGGGTGCCGTGGGTGCAGTTGATGATGAAATGGTGGCTACTAGCAGAGATGACTTTAAACAATTTGACATGCCTTTCACTGATTCTAAGAAAGATGTTGAAGCCCTCAATAAATTTCTAAAGGCTTGGCCTAATTTAGATCGCTATAAACAAATTCCCGATCTTGATAAAAGATATAATCATTATCCCGACCAACGCCCGAACCTCCAGCTCACAGCATCACTTTATTATTTGCATGCACGGTCATTGGCCCAAGAAATTGTGAACACTCCAGGCTTTAAACGCCATCCACATTTATACTTACTTTTACTTTCAAATTCGAATTCATTTTTCTTTAACAAAAGCTGTCAATACATCGATCACCCTGATATTTATTTTAACTTCAAGGGTGAGAGAATTGATCATTTTGCATTAAGAAAAAAATACCTAAATAGTCCTAGATACAAAGCCTTAAAAGAACAGTTTCGCTTGAAGGAGTATGGACCTGAAAAAAATCTTGATCCTGCGAATTCTGAAAAACTTGCGCTAGCTCAAGTAGACATACGTTTTTTGGAAAGCTTAGATTTTCTTAATTTTATTGAGAGTGAATCCCAATTCTCATACCCCATCTCAAACTATCGAGATCTTTCACTGAGCCATAAACTAAATTCTCAGACATCATTGTCTCACACGAGCTCCGGAGGAGATTCTGAACTCTATCAAATGATTCCTAGTAATTTTTATTTGCTTAGCCCCACCCTGAAAGCTGAATGTCTAGAAAAAGATAGAGTTTACACATGCGAAGAGCTAGAAGCCGCCGCACAAAAAGAAATTGAAGACTATGATTTTGGAGCATTTCCCGCTTTTGATGAAAAGCAAAATTCAAACTCAAAAACACATTAGAGTATCCAATTTACTTTGAATGCAAATCCAAAACGCTATATCCATGGACTTGGAAGAAGTATTCTTGGCCAAAATTTCTAGTGAATGATGAGCCGACTTCACTTCTGAGCACCGGTTTTCTTTTCAATTTGTATAGTTTAAATGAATTTTCAGAACTTAAATCAGAATCAAAGCGAATTAAAAAATTAGGAGATATATTGAGTTTTGAAGTTCTATATTCCCACGACCAAGCACATTTTTCTCCCGGGCCTAAAGTCTTTTGATTCCATTGGCTATCTTCTACATCCCATTTCCATGAAAAGTTCAAATTTATTTTAGTAGTATTCTGTATTGTAACTACGGCCGTAAAATCTGATTCGTTCTTTTTACTATAGACAGAATAATTTTCAGAATCATCATCTTTAGCTATATAATTAAATGCCAAACCTTCATTTGAACCCTTTGAGACAATTGTTGATTTAACATTGAAAGTTATAGCATCAGTTGAATTTGTTTTTCTAAGTCTTATCTGAGGCTTTCCAATACCGTAAGTATTGTCTCTATTGACAGGGCTTGAATGCCTCCAACTTTTGAATGGCTTGAGCGTCAAAGTTTGCCATTCACCCTCGCCCCATCGCAGTTGATAATTGAGCGTAACTGAAAGTGGATTATAAACGAGAAAGGCAATCTCTCTTGTATCATCGCTATTTCGGAATTTTCTAAAACTCTCTAAAATTTTCGCAGCCTCACTAGAATGGCTCGAATTTAGGACAACCGATTTTAGAAAGTCTTCTGCTTGGTCGTATTTTCCAGCACGGAAAAATTCATTGAATTTCTCTCTAATGCTTTCAATTGAATTATCTGAAAGTCCAAATCTACTGAGCGGATTAATCTGATATATAATTTGAGATTCTTTATTCTCCTCAGCAAAGCTTTGAGTTAAAAATAAACTTAAAAGTGATACAGATACGATTAGTTTTTTTACAAATGAAAACATAAATCACTTAGCCTCTTTTAATTTGAGCCTTATAGATTCACCGTAACGCCCGCCGTTCCAATCAAGTCCGTTATTTTGATCGTATCCATATTCTTGTCCATTAACCGAAATCCAAATATTAGAATACTCAGGTGGCGATCCGCCCGGCCTATCTCCCACCCACGTGACAATGATAGACACTCTACCCTTGGGAATATACGAATTCACTAAAAGTTCAGATTGATCAGTTTCATTATCGAAGCGCTTGTTAAAGACTTCTTTGCCATCATCAATCATGCGCACAATGTACTCTTCATCGGAAACTCTTCGAATTCTAATCGTATAAGGAGGACGAGCTAGTTTTTCATCATCAAAAACTATATTACTTTCTTCCATGGCCGTATAAGGATTTCCTCCAACCGAAGCTCCATCTAATTCCGGCTTAGGTGCAAATTTTTTATCCCCTAAAAGTATGGCTAAATTTTTTGGAGTCCCCTTAAACATTCCATTAGCAAATTCAACGTCCAAAGCATCGATAGCCTTATCAAGGTTGTATAATTTTAAATAGAGTCCGCTTTCAGTAGCTGAAAATTTTCCGGTCCAATAAACAAGAGGTGCCCCAAGTCCACTAATAGCAACAGTGACAACCTCTGCAGGTGAAGTTGGAGACCAACCACCATAAGCTTGTTTATGAACTAAAGTTCCATCAGCTCTCCAGCCGCTATCCGCTGTTACAAAACCTTCTGATGGCATGTATTTAGTAGAATGAGCAGGAATAACCCCCTGATAAACACCATTCACCCAGCAATCGACAGCTTGGTGATAATTGTTTTTGTAATAAAGCATTGCAAAAGAACCTGCATGAAGATGAATCGCGGATTGCAAAAAGTAAGCAATAAATACATTTTTAAGACTCAGAAATTTTGTTAATTTTTTAGAATTTGCCACGCCGCCCTATTTAATGGGCATCAACAAAAAAGTCAAAGAATTTCATATACATGCGCATCGCCATGAACGGTTGATTCATTAAACCCAAGAATCTTAATGGGTTAAATACTATTTATTAATTCCCCACTTTTTTAGAGTTTCTTCTTCTTCTAAAAAATGGCTCACTTTTTTATATAAGGGGCGAGACAAGCCGCGCACAGCAGCCTCACACTCAGCCCAAGTTTTATGTCGTTTTAAAACACCAGAGCAATAACTCAAATAAGCAGGATAATCTTTGCTTGAAAGTTTCTTATTGGGATTTAAGACTTCATCCTTAAATCGATATTCACTCAATAACCCATCATAGAGTTCGGGTTCTAATTCTTGACTAAAATCAACGGCGATTTGATCGACTCTTTCATTTCCAAAAAAACCAGAATGAGCATCTATATGGCACCACTCTAACTGTCCGCTCTTAAAATGAGAGACCACTTCGTCGAGCTCTTTCCAAAGCAAAATATTTGCGGGCACAGCTCCGTCGGCCTTTTTCCAACCTTTACGCTTCCAACCCGCCACCCACTGGGTGATTCCTTGAATCACTAATTTAGAATCGGCATGAACTTGAAGTTTAGAATTTAAATTTAAAGATAAAAAAACTTTTAAACCCTCAATTGCTGCCTTGAGTTCCATAGCATTGTTTGTGCTATGAGCTGCAGCTCCACCCAATTCAACAAGCAAATCTTTTTCTGGAACAACTAATAGCGAGCCCCATCCACCAGGACCGGGATTGCCTGAACATGCTCCATCCGTATAGAGCAAGTTCAATGCTGAACACTCACCTTAGTGAGAACCGAATTTCCAATCATGCAATACTTGTGAGCCTTCTCATGCAATTCAGAAAGTTTTGCAGCGTCGGGAGCGGCTCCAACGAATTCAATTTTTGGATTGAGTTTAACTTCAGTCACAGCCATTTTTCCCTCTGAATTTTTATCGAGAATAGCCACGGCGTGATCTGTATATTTATTCACAACAAAACTAGCTTTGGCGGCCATCGCTAAAAATGTGAGCATGTGACAGCTGGAAAGAGCCGCAGCAAGCATTTCTTCTGGATTAGCCATAGAAGCATCGCCCTTAAAAGCGGGCGCTGCGGAGGCCTTAATGCTTTGACCACCTTCAAACTTTACAGAATGTCCTCGGTTATAAGTTTCGTAATTAAAATCTGCTGTTTCTTTTTTCCATTCGAGCTGGATGCGGTGTTCTGACATAATTACCTTTCTTTTCAGAGACTTAGACCGTCAATTTATATAGGCGCTGAGTCTTGGCAGAGCCCATATCGGCCATGCTACACTGAAGTTAAGCTAAACGCGAGACCGAGTCTCCCGTGGCGAGAACCCTCTGGGTTCGAAAGGAGGTGGTGCTGTGACCAGTAACCAATGTCTTTCAAATCACAGTTCGGAGGTGCTCGCTTCATAGCAGTACTTTAGGACGGCGGCCTCCCTCGCTGTTCTGAGGGGGGTCGTTTTTTTTTGCTCAAAATTCTCCGCGGGCTTTACCCCGCACCCCACCCCATGTATAAAAAAAATTCTTAGCAAAGTGGACAGCTTAAATCGCTGATTGAGTTGTTTGCATCTTTGGAGAGGTGGCCGAGTGGTTTAAGGCACACCCTTGCTAAGGGTGCGTATGGGAAACCGTACCGTGGGTTCGAATCCCACCCTCTCCGCCATTATTAGGAAGCTGAAAAGCAGCCGAACCGAAAATCACAAACAAACACAAGTCGTTAAAAACCAAAGAGAGGGCCTGACAAACCCGAGCCGAAAATTTCATGAGACCTCATTAAATGTCGTGATGATGCTTCTTTTTTGTTCCCGAAATGCTTCTCGCGCTTGATGAGATTTTTGATGATCTCGAACCCTTGAGCCCATGCGTCCTTCACCGGATGCGTGGGCTTTTTTGTTGCTCCCGCGGACCAGGCTTCGCCTTGGGTCCTTGGGCCAAATTGAGAACTCACTAGCGCGGAGTTTTGTAAATCAGTTCGCTTGAGTCAGGGAAATGATGCGCGGCGATCGGATCAAAAGGATTGGATTTAAAATCAGGTAGCTCGCAGAAGGTCGGCCCTTGACATCGCATGGTCCCACAGGTATTATGCGCAGCATAATGTATTCGAAATCACTATCTTTTTATTTCGGGTTCCTCTTTCTTTCATTACCGTCATTTGCAGCTTTAGAGTTCGGTGGAGGAGGAGGCGACCTTGAAGAGTATTATTCTGCCGGAGGCATCGGTGGCGGACTGGGAGGCTCAGGCTACCTAAGCGGAGAATCAAGCGCTACCGTTTATTGGAATCAACCGAGGGATAATTCTTGGGCTATGGTTCGAGAGCAGGACGAAGAAGACGACCAGCTGCACAAAGTCTACAGATCAGCCGTAATCCTCTGCAAGCTCTTTGATCGCGAATTGGAAATGCAAATGCCTAAGAGATCTCCTAAAATTCTGGTTCTAAATTTACGGGCTTTCGATTATTTGCCAAAGGCCGAAAAGAGAGATTTGAACTTAAAACTTTTCAATCTACTTAAAGAGGCCATTGAAATAAAAAAGTTATTACTTGCTGATCCTGAGTACACGCATAACCCTACGAATTTGTACTTACGAGAAGAGTACCGCCCTCTCGACTATGATTGGTATTGGCTTAGTGATAGGTCATCGAAAAGCCCCTTTGTGAAAGGGCAACCAGACCAGCAACTAGGCAATGTCTATTTCGCGGCCATCAATCTTTACAGAGTGTTAGAGAAGCAATCAAAAGGGCAAATTCCGAGTCTCGAATCCAGAATTTCTTTGAAAGGTTTTATGACCTACAACAACCTGCCAAAGTCTGAAAAAAGAGAGTTGAATGCCCAACTGCTGGATCTCCTCAAAGAAGTCCTTGACCCAAAAAACTAGTTTAGCTTGAAGTGCTTAAGTCAGCCCTAGAGTATTGAAGCTGATGAGACGTGACGTGACGTAAAGTAAGGCCAACTCTAGGGGCGCAGAGTGTAACTCTAGATAGGCAGCTGTTGGTTGCCATTTAGACTTCGGAAATAATAAACGCCGAGTTGGTCCGTAGTCCGACTCGGCGTTTTGTCATTCAATCGCGAAGTTTTCGATCCAGACAGAAGCTAGATTCTAGTGATTTGATTCAGCGTCTAATGAAACCTGATCGCAATATCTCTCTTTAGGTAGGGCATATTTGCATTCCCTAATTGGGATCGATCAAATAAAATTTGCCAGAACTGAATTCAACAATGACGTTATCCATATTCCCTACCAAATGATGATCGTTTTTACGGTATGTTCTTGCTCATTTTTCGAATGCGAAAAGTATTTTTTCTCTTAATTCATTGTGTAGGTCGAGATTCCTATTAATTTCCTCAATGCTTAATCCATGGACGAAATGATATTTTTCTATTTTTATTTCCGGTAGAAGTTCGTGTGTTTCACCTCTAATCGCAACGGAGGGGATGCCTTTTTGTTCCGCATTTTCTAAGGATGGCCCCCCTCTCGATCGAAAAACTTTCAGTGTAAATTCCTGACCATCATTGTCGACGACGTGATAAACCTTTCCGTGTCCACCAGCCCCGAGAATTTCAATGACTCTGTAGTCTCTTCCTTTGTATTTAATAATTTGAGGGTTTGGCCATCTAGAATTATTATTCTTTATGGCAGCGCTTCTATAATCTTCTAACAGAGAAATTTCCTTGTCAGAAAAATCTACAAAAGCTTCTTGTTTTACGAGAGTTGAAAAAGCCTTCTCACAAAGAGGTATTTGTTTTTTGGCTAGACTTAAAGTGTTATTAAATAGGAGCAATATGAAACAGAAGCTAACGATTATTTTAATAAATCTCTCCACTTTTGCCTATACTATAAGTCGGATACACGTTGCCCGCATGCCAAAAGTTGGAAAACTCCAAATTTACCCATCAATCCAATCCTTCTGTCGCGCCGCTTCGCCGCAAAATCCTAGCTTGGCCGCTCAATTGATCGAATTTATGCCCTAGCGGGCGTAGTTTTCGAGCTGAGGGCGACATCTTTCCTGAAACCCACCGACCGCCTGCCTTGAGACTGAGACCCATTGCTGAGACTCAAGTCTCATTGTCTCAAATCGTGAGACTCTGTGAGACTGAAGTCTCACTTTAATATCCATACTTTAGAAAAATTCGTGCGCGGCAAAGATTGCCCTTGAGGCAAGCTTTGATGCGCAAAAGGGTGAGCACTAAGCGAGCGTTTGTCGCGAGCGAGGAGCGCAACCAAAAATCTCTGCTTTGGCTACACTCGCACTTAACTCCCTTACTTCCTCAGTTGAGGGAAAATTATCTCTTGAAAATTGTGAGGAATTCGAACCTAGAGCAAAGCGGCCCAAAAAAAAATTACTCACTTTATTTTTAGAGCAGGGCAAAATCCCAAACGAAGTCCCATTTTTTCAGGGAATAGTCGACAAACATCGGGCCTCTTTTCATAAACGCTACATGTTTTTTCTGAATTCAAAAATACACAATCATCATTACTTTTTTGAGTGAGCCTAAAAAGACCTGTCTTGGCTCTATAAGAATGAATCAAACCAGCACGTTTTAATCTAGAAAAAACTTGCTTCGGAGCCTCACCTTCATGAGCCAGTTCCAACCTTATCAAATCTTGCATTTTAATCTCAACCGGCATAGTGCAACAAAGCGATCTACAATCCTCACAAAGATTAGCTTTAAATTTAACCCAGCTTTTAGGATTGTCTTTGTCAATTAACCCCAATGAGCACCTCTTAACATAATAATTAAATCAACATTTAAAGTTCAATCAACACAACAATGATTTACTAATGCCGTAGAATGTCGTTGGAATCAGTATTAGCGCGATAAACCCTAATCTCAACTTCATTCGGTATTTTTTTAGCTTCTAGAAAGTAAGGCAAAAAAGCTTCTTCAATGTTCACAAATTTCCAAGTGACTAAATCTGAGAATCCAGGTTTATGCCATATAAGGTCATTACTTATATAAACTGCAGCATGCTGAATCCAAATTCCATGTTGGTTTTTCTCTAGTACGATAATGACATCTCCGGGCATTAACTTCACCCCAGCTTGCAATCGATGAAAGTACTCTCTTAAATAGTATCTCATGTCCGCCGAGTCTCTATAATCAGGCTTAGCCATTGGAGAATGAAAGAGCTCAATGGCATTGTAACAATTTATAAATAAGCGACAGGGTTTTGTGCGTGTTACACTTTGCGCACCCATTGGCAAAATACTATTCACATCAAGAATTTTATTTTTTGATTTTTTCAGCAGTGAAAACTCTCTTCTAACAGCATTTGCGTTAGCGTTCGGAAATTTTGAAAAGGCTTTCATCAAAACGTTGATTTCTCTCTCTGACATCTTTGATAAATCTATCTTAGGTTCTAAGCCCATTACTTTTGAAATTTCGTTTGCTAGCATTTGGGGAACATCAAAGCGCTTGTGATCTAGGAAAAATTTACGCAAGACTTCACCACAATCATTAGCTTCAGCCGCAAAAACAAAATCCAAACTCGTCCAACAATATTGCGAAGATTAAACATAACTACAATGTTTCGGAAGTTTCCGACTAAGAACTTATTTTGAAAGCGTCAATTATTTTGCAAGTTCATGCTCTACTATGAATGGCCTTTTGAGTTTTAGAAAAATAAGGATCAAAAACAGATGCAATATTACGCCTAAAATTCTTCCCAAGCTCCGTGAGCTCTATAGAGGCTTGATTATCGCGGAGCTCAAGAAGGCCATCTTTAGAAAGTTCGTCAATTTTAATTTTAATACTATCTTTAGTCCAAACGTCATTAGGGAGACTAACAAGATCACAACACATAATGGATTTTATAAGATTCTGATTGGCTGTATCTTCTTTAGTTAAGAGATGTCCATTGACTATGATCGGTTCGTTTTTCTCTAAACGCTCAATCCACTGAGCAGGGTCTTTTTCATTTTGAGCAAAGGCCGACACAGTACTCGAAACACTAGAGGGCCCAAGCCCCAAAAGCGCCGTGGTGTTTGTTATGGTGTAACCCATAAAATTTCGATTGAGCTTACCTGCTTTTTGAATTTGAAAGAGCTCATCATCCATTTTTGCAAAATGATCCATTCCAACTTGGTGATAACCAGCTTGAATGAGAAGTTTTTTTCCAACTTCAAACAAATCCTGCTTTTCACGTCCTACTGGTATATGAGATTTTTCAAGAAATTTTTGAGCAGGTTTTAAACTTGGAACATGCGCATAGGCGTAAAAAGCTATTCGTTTAGGATTTAAAATAGAAACTTTTTCAATAGTTTCTCTGAGACTATCGGGACTTTGCAAAGGCAAACCATAAACTAAATCAAAATTTATTTCTTCGATAGAATGTTCCCTGAGCAAATCTACACATTGAGCCACTAAATTGTAATCTTGTTTACGTGCAATAGCTTTCATAGTCGGTCCATGAAAATCTTGGACCCCCAAGGAAACTCGCGTTACACCTAGATCTTTAAATTTTAAGACATGTTCCTTATTTAAAGTTCTTGGATCAACTTCAATAGAAAAGCTAAACGCGCTTTTATCAATTTCATACTCGGATAAAATGGGCCTGAATAAAGCTTCCATTTCAGAAGCCTCAAGCCAAGTAGGAGTTCCGCCTCCCACATGCATTTCACGCACTCTAACTCCAGCGGGTAATAATTCTCTCTTAATTCGGGCTTCCTTAATTAGGGACTCTATATAAACCTTTGCCCATTCACGATCTCGAGTAATGATTTTAGTACAACCACAAAAAGCACAAGGACTATTACAAAATGGAACATGTATATAAAGAGAAATATTTTTAGGAAGAGTGTTTAGATCCTCAAGAAGCGCCTTATTCCACTGACCTTCATTAATTCCAGACCAGTAAGGAATACTAGGATAACTTGTATAACGTGGGCAACTAACGTTATATTTCTCAAAAATATCTTCAGAAATATTTAAAAACTTTATATCGCCCATTTATATGTAGTTGACGAAGAATTTACACTCTTTCAAAAGTGAATCAAGACAATGAGTAAACGCTAAATTAAAGTATAAGTTCTGAAAATTTAATTAAGCAAATGACTTAAATCTCCTAGCAATTTTCTACAATCCGAAGTACCGATGTGATTCGATTGGCGATTGTGATCCCGAATCTCGTCCATTGCATCATCGCTATGCGGTGACTCGTCAATCCTTATGTATTCACTTGCGATAGGAGCTTGACTTCCTTTTTTCAAATAAACGCCATCATAAGCTTTTATTTGAATTCCCGTGGCTATTGCCGCTTGGAATTCTTGGTGGGTCACATGCCTGCCTCCAATTTTTAAAACTCCATGACCTGAAGCTAAAAGATATCTTGTAGTGTCAGATATTTGCAATTGGTTGTTTGCACGCCTATCAATAAACAAACCCCCAATCCCTGAATCGGGTGTACGCTCATGGATAAGAGTTAATGTATTACTTTTTTGAGGCAAAGTAGCAGGGTCTACTTTCATTTCAACATTTCTCCGAGCCTCTACTAAAGTTGGAGATAAATTTGGAAATCTTTTCAACAAATATTCATTAGTGACAACTTTAACCGGAATCCTTCTCTCAGCACATATTTTATGCAAAACACCAATGCCATCTTCTGTGTGCACTCCCGTCACAACCCTAACTTTTCCTTTGCCATATTTTGCCTCATGTAAATCTAGCTCTTTATTTATGATATCTTTTATTCTAACTTGATCTAAATCCTCAGAAGTTCCGCCAATAATAAGTAAATTATAAAACTCGTTTTCGTGATAAGGCCTGGCCCGCACCCCATTAAACAATTCTTGAAATGTTGAATCTGGAAAACGAGCCTGAGTATTGGTTCCTTGTCTTTCGGTTCTTTCTGAAGGGTTTTTAAAATCCACAGCTCTAGAATCTGAAACTAATAGAATATAAGTATAAACAATAACAAAAAAGACTAATGCTATTTTTCGCAAAAAAACGTGCCTCATCCCTTAAGAATAAGTGTACTAAAGATTAACTGAAATTGTAGAAAATCTAAAAACTTAACAATATCTTAATGAATCGTTAATATAAAATTCACTAGCTACAACCCTAGTTTTCCATCTTGTATTAAGAGGCGTCGTCGATACGCCTTAAGAAGCGACTTTAAATCTAAATTCACTTTATCTGTTGTTTTACGACTCATAAGATCTCTCACAAAATTTTCACTAAAAATGCTTTGAGCGCCTAGAACAAATAGAACATTAGAACTTCGAGCCACGGGGTTCTCCGCCAACCATTCAAACTCTTTAGCCGTATGAGACGTCCTTATATTTGAAAAATGAATGTTACGAGGCACTAGAAAAACAACCCTCTTTTGCTCAGAAGTTATTTTTTCCATGAAACGTTCAATATCCCCAGAATGATCTCCATTAAGACCCAATCTCGCATAAGCCTCCCACCATTTTTCAAGGGAGAAGACATCGGCCCAAGACTCATAAACTGGGCGATTGTAGTCTTGAGTGAGCCCCAATAAGTAACCCGTCTGATCAGTATCCATTTTCAAGAAATCATGGGCATTCACGACACCCTGTGAAGAATCCTTGAGACGGCCAAGCTGCGCACAAATCCCACTCAATCGACACTCTTCGTCTAAATTTATTCTTTGATTATTTAGGAGCGTATCTTCGCGAAGTCCGCTGACTATTATCTTAGATTGTGATTCAACTTTTTTAACGCCCTTAAGCAAAACTTGATTTCTACTTTTAATTTCTTCTTCAATTTTTCCCATGAGTTCATTCAATTTTTCATAATGAAACTGCCCCACAGATAAATGTTCAAATTTTAAAGTGTCACCCCAAGCCCTATGAATTTCTTTGATCGATTGTAAAGTTGTTTCCATCTGCCAAGTGGCGTATTCGAGCTTATAAATTGATTCTAATTGTCGATAAACTTCTTGCCAGTCTTTTCGCAGTATCAAAAGCTGTAAACGAGTTGCATAAAACCAAAAATTATCGGTTAATCGAGACTTTAACAAAGTGTGACGAAGCGAAACATCCAAAGATGCAATGAGACTCATTGTGCTCGAGGATTCCGCTTCGCTGGCCAAGTCTCCTCGCTTGATTCGCAAAGTGACCGCATTAACTCCTGGATAATAATTGCTGGGTTCTGAAATAAATCCATTCTCATAGGCTTCAATGGCTAAATTTAAATAAGTGGATCGCTCTGGAGCGTCCTCATTTAAGTTCGCCATTTTTCTTTTATACAAACTTCCGAGCAGTCCATAATTTTCGCCGTTTTTTAAGTTGTCCTCTAAAATCATTTTTTTGAGATACTTTTCGGCTTCATCTAAATCATCGGCTTGAGCACGACCCATAAGCGCAAACACATAAATTTGACGAAGAAATTCTAAACTTTTTAATGACGTCTCCAAGGACTGATATTCCGCAATAGCTACTGCCCACTGTTTAAGATCTCGGGCCTTAAGTATTCTTCCCACAGAGGAATCACTTTGCTTAACTATGGCTTGAAAGGAAGCATCGCTTGCAAAGTGACTTCCAGAACCCAATTTTAGAACTAAGTCTTCGAGTCCTAAATTTCTAAATAAATCTTGAGTCAATTGTGACGTAGAAACTTCTGAGACTATTTCTAAAACGGGATCCTTTGGACTTGCAGCCAAATCGAAAGCCAATCTATCTTCAGGAAAAGGAAGCATCTCTAAACGACTTTTTGATGAAGCAAAAACTAGAGCCTCGGCCAAAGCTTGATAATTTAACTCAGTTAAAGCCGATTCACAGGCCGCAATTTTTGCATTAAGCACTCGAGCTACTAATTTTTGAGAAAATCCTTGTGCATCAAGCGCTGAAGAAAATACACAAGTCGAAATTAATAGTCCCCAAAGTATAAAAAAGAATCTAGCCTTCCCATAGCCATTCACGCTTGACTAAGCTAGACTTTTTGACTAAGTGTGTCAATTGAAATATGCCTAATATTATTCGGTTTTTTTTAGTGATTAGAAATGCCGTTTTTCTTTTGATGGCCATTCAATCCCCCTTTATCATGAGTGCCGAACCCCTCATAAGTATTCAGGAATACCATGAATCCGGACATAATCTTAGCGTCGTAAGTATTTTCGAAAGAGAAACAACATTAAGCCCCTTGTTTAATTTGGCAAATCCGGAAGAAAGCTTTTCTAGAAAGTTAATCAACTATCTTAAAAATTGGGTGCCCGAAACTTATATTAAATTAGGGCTCGTTCAAAGAGAAGGCGTCGTTCACAAAGCCCTTCTCAATGAAGAACAATTAGACGACGATCGCTCGACCATAATTTTCATTTGTGAAGAAAATGACTTATCAAAAATAAGAGCCATGGTGAGATTCTCTAGGAGAGGAATATCCATGCGAAGCACTTTTCTTCCTATGAAGTTAAGAAATCCCCTCGACAGTCCTGAATTCCCTTTTGAAGCAGGTGAAATAAAAAATTTCTTCCATCTACCTGATGGACCCATTTCATACATGAATCTATTGCTTTGGAAAGTTATTCAATCCGGATCTCTAGACGAAAGCTTTCAATCTCTTTTTCTAGATGGATTGCATATTTACGGCAGACCCACCCTTTTTACTGTAGAAACTTATTTAAAAGCCGCAAAAAATTTCAGAAGATTATTAAATTTTGAAGATGTGCCACAAGCCACCTTGAGCAACGATGATTTTGGGATTTACCTATACGCTCAAAGTGCAGCTCTAAAAGAAAGCATCAAAACGCGAATAGCTCCAAGCTTTTCACTAAGCCCTCAAAACAATCTTCCTATAAAAGTCACATCACTTCAAAGTATTACGTGGAAAGGACTAGAAAGTTTTCCGGGAAGCACAAAACTATGCGAGCACAGCATCAGTGATTTAAAGCTCCCCTTTTATATAAAAATCGGAGATAATACACCCAAATGAAAGCACCCAAGAATTTAGATACGCTCACATATGAATTACTCTCTCCGAAAATGACCAAGGGCCAAGAACGTAAAATTGAAATTATAAAATCGGCCATCAAAATTATCGCAACTAAGGGAATCGAAGAAACTAGTTTTGAATCTATTGGTAAGCCGATTAAAATGTCGAAAACCCATGTGGCCTATCATTTCAAAAATAAAGAAGACATTATTTTTAAAGCTATTGAATACATCATTAACCAAGGACAAACTTTAACGGCTCAAAAAGTTTTAAAAGCCGCCCCTAACACCCAAGAACAAATAGCAGCCATTATAGATTCAGCTTTTGAATGGGCTCTTAAATATCCTGATGCCATGGGAGTTTACTTGCTATTTTTTTATTACAGTCGAATTCACGAAAATTATCGTGAACTTCAGGAGAAAATTAGAAACACTGGTCTCGAAAGACTTGATTCCATATTAAAAGGAAACCCCAAGCTTTCCAGTGAAGATTCTGCTGAATCTCGCCAAAAACTGGCCGCAACCATTCAATCCCTCATAGCAGGATCACTCATGTATTTATTTACAACTGAAAAAAAACCCAGCCCTGATAGTTCCGATAAAATTTTAAAGATTTGTAAGCAACAAATTCAAAACCTTTTAAGTGCTGAAACAAATCATTCTCACTAATTTTATTTATTTTAAGTTTTACAACAAATTCAATGAGCACCAAAAGCGACCTAGTAAAAGAGCCTCACCAGAAGGCATCTCAATAACCCGTGCGACATCCACTCGCAGTTCTTCAATTTTTTCCAAACGAACTGGCTTTATAGCATTCATCATTTGGTTGAGCTCGCGAAGAGAATTGAGACGATGAACGACTCGAACCCTCAAGGATTCGAAGCGCTGTCTAAAATCCATAAAACCTGGCAAAGTAGATTCATCTTCAGCCATGAGTGATAGTTGATGAGTGTATTTTAATTTTAAAATATCAAACTCAAGCCTTCTCATTTCCTCAAGGGATTTATCAAAATCACTTTCAATCCACGCTAATGACTGCTTAAAGACACGATCGGCCTTAGGATGTCGAACTCGTTTGGATAAATATTCTCGAGCTCTATTAAAGCCTTGCTCGAGACTATCAAAATACTTTTTTTGTAGCGCTCGGAAACTCAGCACTTCAAAATACAAGTTACCCTTCTGTTCAGTATCATTTTCTAAATTGGGTAACAGTTTAAACGAATTATCATCCTGAGAAATTTCGCCAGTCTTCTCTGGCAACTTAAAGACTTCTCCTAAAGAAACTAAATAAGACTCAGCCGCATTTTCAATCCATTGCCTACTCAAAGTCTTCGAAGAAACTTTTGAAATATCACTCGTTAAAAATAATTGTGAATCTTTAAATTCCAAGAGGTCTTCACCATAATAAGTTAATTTAAAATTTCTAAAAAAGTCTGGGAAATCCTTTTGAAGATTGATGAGTGAAAATTTCAATCTCAGAATCACATTGTCACGAATTTGATTGTTTTTTAAATTAGCTTTTATTCCAGGATAAGAAGACACCATCAAATCTATAAACTTTCCCCAAAATAATTCTTGCTTAAGCCAATCAGGTTTTATCTCCAAAAATCTTCTTAACAAATAAAAATCTGAGACTAGATCACCCAAAATATCTTGTGATTGAAGGTCCATATTGAGTATGAAACGTTCCGAGCGTAGCTTAATTTCTTCATAATGCGCTCGCTCAACATCACTCAAAGAGGAAAGCAACTCTATTGGTAAGCGAGCTAAATACAAACGCTTAAAATAGCGTCTTCCCAAAAAAAGCTCGAGACTAAGAGCAGAACTTTGATTTTCATAAACCGCCGCATTTAATAAATAGGCATAGAGAGCTTGGTCTTTGTTGGAAATTTTCTTTATATATTTTGAAAGTTCTTTATTTTCCAACATGGCCACCAATTCATTGGTGCTCACATTTAAATCAAACCAGCGCACTCGACGATCATCCCAATTTCTAAGAAGCAAAGGAAGAAATCTAGGTAATCGACTCTTCACAATATGATACTCGACAGGCGCCCCGCCCAAGCCAAGAAGATCTCTCAATTTAACTCTAATTTGAATGGCCTCTGGGTCTCCTCGCATCAATCGATTTCTATAACTCGTGAGAGATTTATAAGTTTCAAGATCACCCGCCAATCGACGGCGTTCAGCAATTTTTCGATACAAATTCCAAACAACAAAACCTCCACCCACTATAATTTCATTAGGATGAAAAAAGGGAAGAGCCATTAACCCTTCTGGACCAAACCAATGAGTTAAAAACACGGGCCCGAGAGTGATTTCCAACACTTCAAACAATAAAAACACAGCCGCAAAGTTTTTTACTTTGTATTCTTTTGATATCTCTCTGATCTTTTCACCAATAAGATGGATTTGTTTTAATTCTTTAAGATAAGAAAATACATGTTCAGCCACACCCATAAACATTCGGGTGGCCAAATTTTTATTTTTTTCTAACTTTATATTCTCCTGAGCCAGATTTAAAAGCTCTTTAGTTAAACGCCTTAATTCTACTTCATCATCAAATTCTAACTCGGTCCCTCGAGATCTTTGAAGACGCTTAAACAACCATGCAATATAAACATTAAGATTACGCTCCGATAAAACGTTAAAAGATCCCTTTGATTGAAAAAACCCCTTCTCAACACACTCTTTAAAAACACTGGGCTGCAAACCCTGCTGAGCATGCTCATGATCTCCTAACTCAGATAACGAGGCTCGATTTTTTGAGGAACTATCTCCCAACGAAGGGATATCAATGATGTAAATATTCGGCTTTGAAGAATCCTTATTCTTATAAATATGCATACGCTCTTCGGCATCAAAGGAATAATTATAATTTTCTAAAAACTCGTCAGGGAAATGCCCTCTAAGTGGATTCTCAACTCCAAATAAAATATTTTGCTCTGAATTTTTTACATCTGAACGACTTATTACAACCCAATGAGAAGAATCAAAAAGTTCTCGCCACTCAGGGGTCCACGTTGGAACGCTAGCAAAACTATCTCCCCCAGAAACCCAAAAAAGATTTTTAGCCCCACCCGACGCAGTCGATAAATAATTCAAAGTTTTAAGTGTGTTTTCTTTGTTTTGAGTTTTAATGTCATAATCATCTACTAAAACTTCAAAATGCTTTTCCTGAGGCCCCACCCATTTTGAATGACCTTTAGATATTTTTCGAAATTCCCTAAAATGAACGGAATTCAATTCTAAAATTTCATCTAACTTTTCAACAGCCAACTGACTTAAACCCAAACTCACTTCCGCTGGAGCCGCAGATGCTTTATAAGGCATTGTCACTAAAAGACGTCCCTGAGAGATATTAAATCGAGCCATAAGACTCGTGAGAATACTCATATGCTCAATAGTGGGCGGACTAAAGC